>NZ_LT607753.1:2461706-2769419 GCF_900090295.1 Micromonospora coxensis
CTCACCGAGGCCGCCGAGCGATTGCGCACCCTGATCGACGACGGGGTGCGCAGCGGCGACATCCGGTCGGACGTCGGCATCGACCTGCGCAACGTGCTGGCCAACCTGACCCGGGAGGCGGCCGACGGGCGCGCCGACCTCGCCGAACCGGTGGCCCGGCTGCGGGAGAAGGTCACCCGGCGGGTGCAGGAGGGGGCCATCACCCCGGAGTTCGCCCGGCACCTCGACACGGCGATCCTGGGCCTCGGCAGCAGCCAGGTCTGAGCCCGGGTCAGCGGGCGGCGATCGGCGCCGGCGCCCGGGCCGCCGTCACGCCCAGGGCGAAGCGCCGGTAGACGTCCTCGTAGCCGGCGGCCATCCGCTCGGTCGAGAAGTTGCGCGCCGCGTGCGCGACGCAGGCCGCCGGGTCGAGCCGGTCCACCTCGCGCAGCGCCGCCGGCAGTTCCTCCGCGCGGTCGCGCACCAGCCCGGTCACCCCCTCCACCACCAGCTCCGGTACGGCGCCCCGGCGCAGCGCCACCACCGGGGTGCCGGTGGCCATGGCCTCCACCATCACCATGCCGAACGGCTCCTCCCACTGGATCGGCATGATCAGGCAGCGGGCGTCGACGAGCATCCGCAGGGTGGCCGCCCGGTCGGCGTTCATCACCACGGTGACGTCGGAGTCCAGCAACGGCTCGACCACCTCGGCGTAGTAGCGCCGCTCGGCGGGTTCGTTGCACTTGCCGGCCAGGGTCAGCGGCAGCCCGGCCGCCCGGCAGGCGCGGATGGCGAGGTCCGGGCCCTTGTCCGGGCTGAACCGGGCCAGCCAGAGCACCGGCCCACGGCCGGGGGCGTGCTTGCGCGGCAGGTCGGTGGCGTCCATCGCGTTGTGCACCGTCCCCACCCAGGGCAGGCTCGGGTTCGCCCGCCGCTGCGCGTGGGAGATGGCCACCAGTCCGACGCCGTGGTCGGTGTCGCTGAGCACCGTGCCGTACTCCCCGACCGGGTTGCCGTGCACGGTGGCGACCGTCGGCACCGCCCGCCGGCCGGCGACCAGCGGACCGATCGTGGTGTGGTCGTGCACCACGTCGAAGTCCTCGGGAGTCACCAGGTGGTTCACCCGGGCCAGATGGGCCAGCTCGGGCAGCGACTCGCCGAGCCGGTCGTACTGCAGTTCGGGGACGGTGGAGACGAATTCGGCGGCGGTGCCGTGCTGCCGTCCCGCGCCGAACAGGGTCACCGCGTGCCCGCGCGCGACCAGGGTGTCCACCAGTCCGTGCACCACCTGCTCCAGCCCGCCGTAGCCGGGGGGCGGCACCGACAGCCACGGCGGCACCACCATCGCGACCCGCAGCGGCCGGGTGGACGGGTGTGGCGACGGACGGTGGGTCACGGTCACAGGTCCTCCCCGTTGGTGCCCGGTGAGCGCGATCGGCGGCGTGTTCCCCCTGCGGACGGGGTCAAACGGTCGTCGGGACGGCTCATCCGGTGACGACGAGCCGGTCGTCCACGGCCCGCACCCCCGGGGCGGACCAGGCGACCCGCTCCGCCTCGTCCCGCTCCCACCAGGAGCGCACCTCGCCGCGCAGCACCACGGTGTCCTCGGCCAGCTCCACGGTGACCGCCTCGGTGCCGGTGCGGCGGCGCAGGGCCCGGCGCAGGTCCGCGACGGTCTGCTCGGCGCTCGGCGGGGCCGGTGGGACCACCTCGACCAGGTTGGTCACCCCGCGTACGCCCCGCAGCCGGCGCAGCTCCTGCTCGGCGGTACGCCGCTGGTAGCCGAACTCGACCTCGCCGCGCAGCATCAGCCAGCCGTCGGCCACCGTCACGTCGAGGCGCTCGGCGGGCACGAAGCTGTCCCACTCCAGCGCCCGGACGGCGGCGAGGGCCAGGTCGGCGTCGTCCTGGCCGTCCAGGCCAGGCAGGCGCACCTCGACGTCGTCGGCGACCGCCCGCACGCCCCGTACCCGGTGCGCGCAGCGCAGCGCCGCCCACTTGCGGGCGTAGCTGTCCACCCGGCCGGTCAGCGTGACCACGCCGTCGGCGACGGCGACCCCGACCTCCTGCGGCTGCGCCTGGGGGTCCCAGGCCAGCTCGTCGAGGACGTCGCGCTGGATGTGCTGGTCGGTGCGGACGGCCGCTGCCGTGCCCATGGCGTCCCCCTCCGTACGGTCGGCTCCCGGCCAGGATGCCGGCGGTGCGGGTGAGTCGGGGTCACCCGCACCGGGTGACCCGGGCACGAAAGAGGGCGGCGGGCGGCGGAGCCAACCCCCTTGGCTCCGCCGCCCGCCGCCCGTGGAGGAGGCAGGTCTGTTCTCTATGACGTCTCGGCGAGCGTGACGGTTGCCGTCGCCTCGGATCCGTTTCGCTGGTACGTCACCTCGACCCGGTCGCCGACCTTGCCGGCCTGCACCGCGCCCACCAGGTCGTTGGAGTCGTTGACCACCTTGTCGCCGAACTTCGTGATCACGTCGCCGCGCTGGAGGCCGGCCTTCTCGGCGGCGCTGCCGGGCACGACCGCCGAGACCAGGGCCCCGCCGTTCTCGGCCGGGGTGACGCTGACCCCGAGGGACGGGTGGCTGACCTTCTCGCCGCGCTGGAGCTTGCCGGCGACGTCCTTGGCCTTGTTGCTCGGGATGGCGAAGCCGACGCCGATGTTGCCGCTGCTGCCCTGCCCGGCGGTGGCGATGGCGGTGTTGATGCCGATCACCTCACCGCGGGTGTTGACCAGCGCGCCACCGGAGTTGCCCGGGTTGATCGGGGCGTCGGTCTGGAGCAGCCCGGAGATCGAACTGGCGCCCTGCCGCGGGTCCTGCTGCTGGCCGTTGCCGCCGGCCTGGATGGTACGGTCCCGGGCGCTGAGGATGCCGGCGGTGACCGAGCCCTGCAGGCCGAGCGGGCTGCCCAGGGCGAGCACCTGGTCGCCGACCTGCATGGCGTCGCTGTCGCCGAACTTCGCGGCCTTCAGGTCGCTGACCCCGCTGGCCTTGACCACCGCGAGGTCGGTCTTCGGGTCGGTGCCGACGATCTTCGCCTGTGCGGTCTTGCCGTTCGCGAAGATCACCCGGACCGCGTCGCCCGAGGCGGAGGCGACCACGTGGTTGTTGGTGAGCACGAAGCCGTCCGCGCTGAGGATCACGCCGGAGCCCTCACCGTTGTCCGTGGAGATCGAGACGACGCTGTCCTGGACGGCAGCGGCGATCTTCGGCAGGTCCGCGCTGTTGATCACCGGGGCGGCCGAGTAGGTGCGGGTGGGGCCGCCCGAGCCGCCGTCCAGGGCGAGCGCGAGCGCGCCGCCCGCCACGCCCGAACCGAGCATCAGGGCGAAGACCGCGACACCGGCGCCGACGAACTTGGCCACCTTCGCGGGGCGGGGCGGGGCCGCCCACGGCGGCACCGGCTGCCCGCCGTGCTGCGGCGGGAGCGGACCGCCCGGGTGCCCACCGGACCAGCCGGACGGGGCGTAACCGGGCTGGTAACCGGCCCCCGGGTACGAGCCCGGCTGGTACGACGGGCCGGGCCGGTAGCCGCCCTGCGCCCCCGCCGGGTACGGCGCGGCGGACGTCTGCCCGTACGGCGCGGCGGAACCCTGCCCGTACGGCGCGGCCGATGTCTGCCCGTACGGCGCGGCGGAACCCTGCCCGTACGGCGCGGCCGAGGTCTGCGCGTCGCCCGACGGCGGGTACGGCCCGGACGGCGCGGACGGCGTGCCCGCCGGCTCCCCCGCGGCGCCGGCGGAGCGGTCGGCCGGGGTGCTCCCGGTCGAGTCCGACTGCCCGGGCTCGACGCGGGACAGCTCGGCGGTGGGGTGCGACGGCTCGCCGTCGGGGGCGGCCGGCCGCCGCTGCGGGTCGGTCTCGAACTCGTTCATGGCTCCACCTTCTCCCGTCGCACTGTCACCAGCCTGGAATCCGCCTGGATGTTTTCTGAAAGTCACTCCGCTTCGCTCTGCGCGTCCGGCAGCAGCGGCAGCCTCACCCGGAAGGTCGCCCCGCCGCCCGGTGTCGCGTCCACCTCGACCGTGCCGTGGTGCGCGGCGACCAGCGCGGCGACGATGGCCAGCCCCAGCCCGGTGCTGGTGATCCCGCTCGCCCGGCGGGTCCGGGCGGCGTCGGCGCGGTAGAAGCGCTCGAAGACTCGTTCGGCCTGCTCGGCGGTGAGGCCGGGACCGGAGTCGGCCACCTCCACCACGGCCAGGTTCCCCGATTCGCCGCGCAGCCGCAGCGTCACCGCGGCATCCGGCGGGGTGTGGGTGAGCGCGTTTGTCATCAGGTTGCCGATCACCTGCCGCAGCCGGGCGTCGTCCCCGTGCACCACCAGCGGGCCGGAGCCCGGCTCGATGTCCAGCTCGATCCGGCGGTCCGGGGCGACCACCCGGGCGGCCTGCACGGCGTCCGAGGCGAGCACCGGCAGCTCCACCGGGGCCAGCGAGAGCGGGCGCTCCCGGTCCAGCCGGGCGAGCAGCAGCAGGTCCTCCACGAGCAGCCCCATCCGGGCCGCCTCGTCCTCGATCCGGCGCAACAGGTCGGCGGTCTGCTCCGGCGCGCGGGCGGCGCCCTGCCGGTACAGCTCGGCGAACCCGCGGATCGTGGTCAGCGGGGTACGCAGCTCGTGCGAGGCGTCCGCGACGAACTGCCGCATCCGCTCCTCCGAGCGTCGGGCCCGCGCCTCGGACACCTGCGCGGCGTGCGCGGCGTCGCGGGCCCCGGCCTCGGCCGACCGGGCCGCCGCCTCGGACGCCGCCCGGGCGGTGAAGGCCGCCTCGATCTGGGTCAGCATCGCGTTCAACGCGCGGGACAGCCGCCCCAGCTCGGACGTGGCGCACGGCTGCCCGTCCTCCGGGTCGGGCACCCGCCGGGTCAGATCACCCCCGGCGATCGCGGCGGCGGTGCGCTCGATCTCCACCAGCGGCTTGAGGCTGGTCCGGACGATGGCCGCGCCGACCGAGGCGAGCAGGACCAGCACCGCGCCGCCGACCAGGAGGTCTATCCAGACCAACCGCTTGACGGCGAGGTCGACGTCGTTGAGGTGCTGCCCCAGCGCCAGGATCCGGCCGTTGCCGAGATCGGTGTAGAGCATCCGCCACCGGGTCCGGCCGTCCTCGGAGCGGACGGTGAAGGGATCGCCGACCTGGTCGGCGAAGCCCTGCACGTCGGTGGGGAACGGGGGCAGCTCCTCCGGCCGCAGCCCCGAGTAGCGGGAGGTGGGCTGCACCCCGAGGGTCGGTGACGCCTGCGCGGCGACGTAGTCGGTGGGGATGCCGACCAGGATCTGGCCGCCCCGCGCCTGGTCGAGGGCCCGGGCCACCCCCATGCTGTCGCCGCGCAGCTGGTCGTCCACCTGCGCGATCAGGTAGTCGCGCAGGAAGAACGTGGTCAGTGAGCTGATCACGAGCAGCGCGGCGGCGACCAGCGCCAGCACCGAGGCGACCAGCTTGACCCGCAGCGGGACGCTGCGGAGCCGGCCCTTCGCGTCGTCGAGGACGCTCACGCCGCCGGCTTGCGCAGCACGTAGCCCACGCCGCGCAGGGTGTGGATCAGCCGGGGCTGGGTGTTGTCCACCTTGCGGCGCAGGTAGGAGATGTAGGACTCGACGATGTTGTCGTCACCGCGGAAGTCGTAGTTCCAGACGTGGTCGAGGATCTGCGCCTTGGACAGCACCCGGTTGGCGTTGAGCATCAGGTAGCGCAGCAGCTTGAACTCGGTCGGGGAGAGCTGGACCCGCTGGCCGGCCCGGTGCACCTCGTGGGTCTCCTCGTCCAACTCCAGGTCGGCGAAGGTGAGCCGGGAGGGGGCCTGCTCGCCGGTGGCCGTACGCCGCAGCACCGCCCGGATCCGCGCGGTCAACTCCTCCAGGCTGAACGGCTTGGTGACGTAGTCGTCGCCGCCCAGGGTGAGGCCGCGGATCTTGTCGTCGGTGGCGTCCCGCGCGGTCAGGAACACCACCGGGGTACGCGTGCCGCCCTCGCGGAGCATCCGGATGACCTCGAAGCCGTCGAGGTCGGGCAGCATCACGTCGAGGACCACCAGATCGGGGCGGTGCTCCTTGGCGGTGCTCAGCGCCGCGCTGCCGCTGGTGGCCGTCGCGACGTCGAAGCCGGCGAAGCGGAGGCTGGCGGAGAGCAGTTCGAGGATGTTGGGATCGTCCTCGACGACGAGCAGTCGCGCCTCGGTCTGGGTAGCGGCCATGCCCGCCATCATCCGCGACGTCGCTGCGGCGGCGCTGGACACTTCCTGAAAAGACCCTGTGAGCTGCGGGTCAGCGCAGCAGCCGGCGGAGCCCGTCGAGCGCGCCGTCGAGGACCCGGATCGCGGTACGGAGCTGGTTGTCGGAGAGCCGCCCGGCCCGGACCAGCCCACCCACCTCGACCGCGAAGGCGGCCAGCCGCTTGTCGAACTCGGCCAGCAGCGGCGAGCCGGCGGCCGGGGCCGCACCCGGCGGCGGGGCGGGAGGCACCCCGCCGGCCCGCCGGGCTGCCCCGTGCAGGTCGCGCCTGAGGTGGCGCGCCGAGCCGCGTACCCCGGGCCGGATCTCCCCGGCGAGGGCGGTGAGGTCGCGCACCGAGGCGGTGATGTCGGCCTCCAGCGTGGCCAGCTCGCCGGCACGGTGGCGCAGCTCGGCACGGCCGGCCTCGGTGATCTCGTAGACCTTGCGGCCACCGGCCGCGGTGTGGGTGACCAGCCCTTCCACCTCCAGGCGTTGCAGCCGGGGGTAGATGGTGCCGGCGCTCGGCGCGTACCGGCCGAGGAAACGGTCCTCCAGCAGCCGGATCAGCTCGTAGCCGTGCCGGGGTCCGTCGCCGAGGAGCTTGAGCAGGTAGAGCCGGAGCCGCCCGTGACTGAACACGGCGGTCACGGCAGCTCCTCCAGGTCGACGGCCTGCGGGCGGGCGAGCGGCGCGAGGCCGCCCGACGACGCCCTCGACCAGGGGAACCTCCGCTCCCGCCGGACGCCGGGCCGGCCGTCGCGGCGGGTGCCGAGCAGGGGTCGACGCGGGCCGTCGGTGGCGACCGCGTCGCGCCGGGCGCCGATCGGGTGGACGTCGCGCGCGGCGGCCGGCTCGGCCAGGGGGCGCCGTCGCGGGTCGTGGACGGTCGGACCGGTCATGGCGACCTCCCCGGGCAGGCGCGGCCGGGTGGCGCGCGACTCAGGAGGAGAGCCTAACGCGATACATCGCGTCACCGGCGGACCGCCGGCCTCAGGCGGCCCGGCCGAGCCCCTCCCCCACCCGGTCCGCCGGCTCGACCTCCGCCGAGCGGTACGCCATGTACGTCACCGGGCCCGGTTGACAGCCATACCGTTCCACCGAGCCCTCCTCACCCTCCCCGACGACACCGACGACGGCCGAGGCGGGTGGGGCGGGCGGGGCGCGCCGGCGCGGGCCGGGACCAGGTGCACCGCGGACTCGGCGGTCCGGGCCAGGGCGCGCCGGTCCGCGTCCCGGGCCGGGTGCAGCGCCGCCCCGACCCGTACGGTCAGCACCAGGTCCCGCGCGGCCAGCACCCGGCGCACCGAGGCCCAGAGCGTCTCGTCGCCGAGGAAGGCGGCGGCCGTGGTGGCCTCGCCGGTGGCGGCACAGCGGTAGGTCAGCCGCAGCGGCACGACGGGCGCACCGGCGTCGACCGCCGCCTGGAAGGCCGCCGGCCGGAAGCCCCGCCCCGGCCGGCAGGCCCGCGACGGCGCCGTCCCGCACCAGGTCGTGCCCTCCGGGAAGACGGCCACCGGGTCGCCGCCGCGCAGCGCCGCGGCGACCCGGTCGACGGTCGCCGGCAGCTCGCGGGGGCGGGCCCGGTCGACGAAGAGGACGCCGGCCGCGCGGGCCAGCGCCCCCACCAGCGGCCACCGGCGGACCTCGGACTTCGCCAGCATCCGGGCCGGCGCCACCGCCAGCACCGCCGGCACGTCCAGCCAGGAGACGTGGTTGGCGACCAGCAGCGCGGGCCGCCGGGGCAGCCGGCCCCGCACCTCCAGCCGTACCCCGAGGACGCGGGCCGTCCCCCGCGCCCACCGGCGCGTCGCCGCCGCCCGCCCGGCCGCCGGCAGCACCGGCAGCAGGCCGGCCAGGACCGCCCCGGCCAGCAGCATCCCGAGTACGCCCAGCAGCCGGGCGACCCGCCACGGCGCCGGTGCGGTCGGCACCTCCCCGGCCCCGGGCAGGCACGCCGGACCGCAGCCGGAGACGGGCCGCCACAGCGGGGCGCTCACCGCTGCTCCCCGCCCAGGAAGTGGCGCAGGTACCGGGGGTTCATCCGGTCCAGGGAGAACAGGACGTAGAAGTCGGCCACCCCGAAGTCCGGGTCGTACGCCGGCTCCCCGGCGATCCACGCCCCGAGCCGCAGGTACCCGCGCAGCAGCGGCGGGATCGCCGCCTGCCCGGCCGGCCCACCGGCGGCGGTGTCCGGGTGGGCCGCCAGCGGCTCGGCGAACCACGGGCGGCGGGGCCGGACCCGCAGCAGCGGCGGCGCGAGGTGCTTCGCCCGGACCAGCGCCCACGCCTCGGCGGCGGCCCGGCCCCCGTCGGCCACCGGCACCGAGGCGCAGCCGCCGAGCCAGCGGGAGCCGCGCAGGTGCAGGTAGCGGGTGATGCCCGCCCACATCAGGTTGATCACCGCGCCGGAGCGGTGGTCGGGGTGGACGCAGGAGCGCCCGGCCTCGACCAGCACGTCACGCAACGGGTCGAGGGCGGTCAGCTCGAACTCGCCCTCGGCGTACCGGCGGTCGACACGGCCCGGCGGCAGCAGCCGGTACGTCCCGACCACCGCCCCGGTGCGCTCCTCGCGGACGATCAGGTGGTCGCAGTGGGCGTCCAGGTCGTCGACGTCGAGTCCGCCCCCGGCCGGGTGCAGGGTGGCGCCGAGCTCGGTGGCGAAGACCTCGTGGCGCAGGCGTTGCGCGGCCGCGACCTGGGTCGGGTCGTCGGCGATCAGCAGGGTGTATCCGCTGGTCGTCAGGGGTGCGCCAGCGGCGTGCAGAACGGCCATGGGTCCTGTGTAGGGGTCCGGGGTTGCCGCCTGCCCGGTGATCGGTGTCGATCCGGTGAACGCCATCCGGCCGTCCCCTGCCGGCGGCGGCCCGCCGGCGTGCGAGGCTGCCCGGGACCCGGCGACGAGGCCGGACGCAGGGAGGTACCCGATGATCATCGAGTCCCGGTTCAACGGACCGCCCGGTTCGGGCAACGGCGGGTGGAGCGCCGGGGTGTTCGCGACCGCGTACGGCGGCAACCGGCCGGTCGAGGTGACGCTGCGCCGCCCGCCGCCGCTGGACACCCCGCTGGCCCTGGCCGACGGCGACGTCCTGGACCCGGACGGACGGCTCGTCGCCCGGGTCGACCCGACCGACGACCTGCCCCCGGCGGTGCCCGGCGTGGACGCGGCGACGGCGCGGGCCGCCTCGGCCCGGTACCCCGGTCTGGTCGACCATCCCTTCCCCGGCTGCTACGTCTGCGGCCCGGACCGGGTGGACGGTCTGCGGATCTTCCCCGGCCGGCTGCCCGACGGCCGGACCGCCGCGCCGTTCCGGGCCCCGGAGCGGGTCGTGGCGGCGACGGTCTGGGCCGCGCTGGACTGCCCCGGCGGCTGGGCGGTCATCGCCCCGGGCCGGCCGTACGTCCTGGGCCGGATCGCCGTGCTGCTCGACGCGCTGCCCGAGCCGGGCGACGAGTGCGTGGTGACCGGCGCGACGGTCGGCGGCGAGGGGCGCAAGGCGTACGTGCGCACCAGCCTGTACGGGCCGACCGGCGCGCTGCTCGGGCGGGCCCGGGCCACCTGGGTCGCGCTGCCGCCGGAGCCCGCGTCTCGTCCCTGAGGATGACCCCCTCCTGCCCGGGAGGGAGACCGGAATGGCGAGCGGGTCTGATGGCGAAGGTTGACCACTCTTGACAGGCTGGGCCCGGCGCCTCCGCAACGGCGCCGTACGCCGCGGCGCACCACGCGCCGCCGCACGGGAGGAGAACGATGTCCGACGGGCAGTGGAGCCCCAGCACCGGCCAGATCGTCGTGTCCGGACTGACCAAGGAATACAAGAACGTCCGGGCGGTCGACAACCTGTCCTTCACGGTGGAACCGGGGCGGGTGACCGGCTTCCTCGGCCCGAACGGCGCCGGCAAGACCACCACCCTGCGCATGCTGCTGAACCTGGTGACCCCGACCAGTGGCACGGCGACCATCGGCGGCCGGCGGTACGCCGACCTGACCGACCCGCTGCGGCACGTCGGCGCGGTCCTGGAGGCGTCCAGCGCGCACAAGGGCCGCACCGGCATCAACCACCTGCGGGTGATCTGCGCGGCGGCCGGGCTGCCGAGGCAGCGGGCCGACGAGGCGCTGGCCCTGGTCGGGCTGACCCCGGCCGCCAAGCGCAAGTTCAAGGGGTACTCCCTGGGCATGAAGCAGCGCCTCGGCATCGCCGCCGCGATGCTGGGTGACCCCCGGGTGCTGATCCTCGACGAGCCGGCCAACGGCCTGGACCCCGAGGGCATCCGGTGGATGCGCGGCTTCCTCAAGAGCCTCGCCCACGAGGGCCGGACGATCCTGGTCTCCAGCCACCTGCTCTCCGAGATGCAGCTGCTCGCCGACGACGTGGTGATCATCGCCGCCGGCCAGCTCGTCCGGCAGGGCCCGGTGGAGCAGGTGATCGGCTCGATGGCCCAGGGCCAGCGGGTCCGGGTCCGGACCCCGAATGCCGAGGAGCTGACCACCGCCCTGAAGGCGCAGTCGGCCACCGTGGCCGTCGACGAGCACGGCGTCCTGCTGGTCGACGGGGTGGACGCGGCGACGGTCGGCCGGACCGCGCTGGCCGCCGGCGTGGAACTGCACGAACTCACCACCGAACGACCCGACCTGGAACGGGTCTTCCTGGAGCTGACGGCCGGGAAGGCGGGCATCCGATGAACCTGGTTCGATCCGAACTGCTGAAGATCCGCACCACCAACACCTGGTGGATCTTCGCGCTGATCATGCTGCCGCTGTGGGCACTCACCCTCGGGATCAACTGGTTGCAGACCGACGCGCTGGCCGCCGGCAGCATGGAGGGCGTGCCGCCGGAGCAGGTCGACCAGGTCCGGGCGTTGATGGACCAGGACGCCCTGGCGGCCAACCTCTACACCAACGGGCAGCTCTTCGGCCTGCTCATCGTGATGCTGCTCGGCGTCGTCGTGGTCACCAGCGAGTTCTTCCACCAGACGGTGACCACCACCTTCCTCACCGCGCCGCACCGCACCGCGGTGATGGCGGCGAAGCTGGTCGCCGCCGCCGTGCTGGGGCTGGTTTTCTGGGTGCTCTTCACGCTGCTCAACATCCCCGCCGGGGCGGCGATCCTGGGCACCGTGGACGTCGGGTCGCAGCTGGGCAGCAGCGCGGTCTGGCGGGCGATCGCGCTCAACGGCCTGGCGTACCTGCTCTGGGCGATCCTCGGCGTCGGCCTCGGGGTGCTGATCCGCAGCCAGATCGGCGCCACGGTGACCGGCATCCTGCTCTACCTGGGCGGGACGATCGGCGCCATCACGGTGCTCAGCCTGCTGGCCGCCCGGTTCGGCGAGTGGATCAACAAGCTCCAGCTGCTGGTGCCGTCGCTGGCGTCGAGTCTGATGGTCAGCGGGGCGGACATCCCCGGCAACCCGCCCCGCTGGGCGGGCGCGGCGGTGCTGATCGGGTACGCGGCGGTGGCCGGCGCGATCGGCGTGCTGACCATCCGGCGGCGCGACATCTCCTGACGCGCGCCCTCGGCACACGACCCCGGACGGTGACCCGCGTGTCACCGTCCGGGGTCGTGCCGTCTAGCAGGAATCAACGGGACACGCAGCGTTTGCCGAACTTCTGGCATCTTCTGTGAAACGGACCACCCGTCGGAGGCGGAAATGCCTGCGGCATTCGCACGGCGTAGCCTGGGACCGTCCTCCGTGCGCCCACATCCGGGCGCGGAGGCCAACGCGAGACATTCAACCCGGGTGAAAGAGGCGATCAGCGGCCGTGTCGACCCAGCAGACTTCGCAGGAGAACCCACTGGCGGGTTTCGGCCCGAACGAGTGGATCGTCGAGGAGATGTACCAGCGCTACCTCGCCGACCCCTCGAGCGTCGACTCGGCCTGGCACGACTTCTTCGCGGACTATCGGCCGGCGCCCGGCGCCGCCACCGCCCGTCCGGCTGAGGAGAAGGCCCCGGCCAAGCCGGCCGCCGCCGAGCCGGCCGCCCAGCCGGAGGCCGCCGCGACGGTGGCCCAGCCGGCGACGAAGCCCGCGCCCGCCGCGCCGAAGCCGGCCGCCAAGCCCGCCGCCGTGCCCGCCAAGCCGGCGCCGGCCGCGAAGGCCGCCCCGGCCAAGCCGGCCGCGAAGGCCCCGGCCGTGAGCGCCGCCGGCACCACCCCGCTGCGCGGCATCGCCGCCAAGATCGTGCAGAACATGGACGCCTCGCTGGCCGTCCCGACCGCGACCAGCGTCCGCGCGGTCCCGGCCAAGCTGCTGGTCGACAACCGCATCGTGATCAACAACCACCTCGCCCGGGGGCGCGGTGGCAAGGTCAGCTTCACCCACCTGATCGGGTACGCGATGGTCCGGGCGCTGGTCGAGCACCCGGAGATGAACAACTCCTTCGCCGAGGTCGACGGCAAGCCGGCGCTGGTCCGCCCGGAGCACGTCAACCTGGGCATCGCGATCGACCTGGCCAAGCCGGACGGCTCCCGCAACCTGGTGGTGCCCTCCATCAAGGCGTGCGAGCAGATGGACTTCCGCCAGTTCTGGCAGGCGTACGAGGACGTGGTCCGGCGCGCCCGCCGCAACGAACTGACCATGGAGGACTACTCCGGCACCACCATCTCGCTGACCAACCCGGGCGGCATCGGCACGGTGCACTCGATCCCGCGCCTGATGCAGGGCCAGAGCGCCATCATCGGCGTCGGCGCGATGGAGTACCCGGCGCCGTACCAGGGCATGAGCGAGGCCACCCTCGCCGAGCTGGCGGTCAGCAAGATCATCACGCTGACCAGCACGTACGACCACCGGATCATCCAGGGCGCGCAGTCCGGCGAGTTCCTCAAGGTCATGCACGAGCTGCTGCTCGGCGAGCGCGGCTTCTACGACCAGATCTTCACCTCCCTGCGCATCCCGTACGAGCCGGTGCGCTGGATGCGGGACGTGGCCGTCGACTCCGAGGGCCAGATCAACAAGACCGCGCGGGTGCACGAGCTGATCCACGCGTACCGGGTGCGCGGCCACCTGATGGCCGACACCGACCCGCTGGAGTTCAAGATCCGCAAGCACCCGGACCTGGACGTCCTCCAGCACGGGCTGACCCTGTGGGACCTGGACCGGGTCTTCCCGGTCAACGGCTTCGCCGGCCGGCAGCGGATGAAGCTGCGCGAGATCCTCGGCGTGCTGCGCGACTCGTACTGCCGCCGGGTCGGCATCGAGTACATGCACATCCAGGACCCGGAGGAGCGGCGCTGGATCCAGGAGCGGATCGAGCGCCGGTACGAGAAGCCCGCCGCCGACGAGCAGAAGCACGTGCTCAACCGGCTCAACGCCGCCGAGGCGTTCGAGACCTTCCTGCAGACCAAGTACGTCGGACAGAAGCGCTTCTCGCTGGAGGGCGGCGAGTCGCTGATCCCGCTGCTCGGCGAGGTGCTGGAGGCCGCCGCCGAGGGCGGGCTGGACGAGGTCGTCATCGGCATGGCCCACCGCGGCCGGCTCAACGTGCTGGCGAACATCGTCGGCAAGCCGTACGAGAAGATCTTCTCCGAGTTCGAGGGGCACCTGGACCCGCGCTCGACGCAGGGCTCCGGCGACGTGAAGTACCATCTCGGCCAGAACGGCAAGTTCACCACCCCGGACGGCGACCACGCGGTCAAGGTGTCGGTGGTGGCGAACCCGTCGCACCTGGAGGCCGTCGACCCGGTGCTGGAGGGCATCGTCCGGGCCAAGCAGGACCGGATCGACCTCAAGCTGGAGGGCTACACCGTGCTGCCGCTGGCGGTGCACGGTGACGCCGCCTTCGCCGGCCAGGGCGTGGTCGCCGAGACGCTCAACCTGTCGCAGCTGCGCGGCTACCGCACCGGCGGCACCGTGCACGTGGTGGTCAACAACCAGGTCGGCTTCACCACCGCCCCGGAGTACAGCCGGTCCAGCCTCTACAGCACCGACGTGGCCCGGATGATCCAGGCGCCGATCTTCCACGTCAACGGCGACGACCCCGAGGCCGTGGTCCGGGTCGCCCGGCTGGCCTTCGAGTACCGGCAGGCGTTCAACAAGGACGTCGTCATCGACATGGTCTGCTACCGCCGGCGCGGGCACAACGAGGGCGACGACCCGTCGATGTCCAACCCGGAGATGTACAAGATCATCGACTCGAAGCGCTCGGTGCGCAAGCTCTACACCGAGGAGCTGATCGGGCGGGGTGACATCACCGTGGAGGACGCGGAGGAGCTGCTGCGCGACTACCAGGGGCAGCTGGAGCGGGTCTTCAAGGCCACCCGCGACGCCGCGACCACGCCGCGCCAGCTCTCCCGCCCGAAGCGCGAGGACGAGCCGGAGCCGCAGGTCGAGACCGCCACCGACGCCGCCGTCGTGCGGGCCATCGGCGAGGCGCACGTCAACCTGCCGGAGGGCTTCACCCCGCACAAGCGGATCCAGCAGCTGCTCGACCGCCGCGCCAAGATGTCCGTCGAGGGCAACATCGACTGGGGCTTCGGCGAGATCATCGCGTTCGGTTCGCTGCTGCACGACGGGGTCACCGTCCGGCTGGCCGGCCAGGACTCCCGCCGGGGCACCTTCGTCCAGCGGCACGCCTCGATCGTCGACTCGAAGACCGGCGACGACTACCTGCCGCTGAAGTCGCTCACCGGCGACGGCGAGCGGTCCCGCTTCTTCGTGCACGACTCGCTGCTGAGCGAGTACGCGGCGATGGGCTTCGAGTACGGCTACTCGGTCGAGAACATCAACGCGCTGGTCTGCTGGGAGGCCCAGTTCGGCGACTTCGTCAACGGCGCCCAGTCGGTGATCGACGAGTTCATCTCCTCCGGCGAGGTGAAGTGGGGCCAGCGCTCCGCCGTCACCCTGCTGCTGCCGCACGGCCACGAGGGGCAGGGCCCGGACCACACCTCCGGCCGCCCGGAGCGCTTCCTCCAGCTCTGCGCCGAGGACAACATGCGGGTGGCCGTGCCGACCACCCCGGCGAACTACTTCCACCTGCTGCGTCGCCAGGCCCTGTCGCCGAAGCGCAAGCCGCTGGTGGTGTTCACGCCGAAGTCGCTGCTGCGGCACAAGCTCTGCGTCTCCCCGGTCGAGGACTTCACCACCGGCACCTTCCAGCCGGTGCTGACCGACCCGGCCGCGCCGGCGGCGGAGCAGGTGAAGCGGGTGCTGCTCTGCTCGGGCAAGGTCTACTACGACCTGTTCCAGGCCCGGCAGGAGCGGGGCACGACCGACACCGCGATCATCCGGATCGAGCAGCTCTACCCGATGCCGGTGGAGGAGATCCGGGCCGCGCTGGCGGCGTACCCGAACGCCGAGGACTTCGCCTGGGTGCAGGAGGAGCCGGCCAACCAGGGCGCCTGGTCGTTCGTCGCGCTCAACCTGCTGGAGCACCTGGCCGACGTCCGGCTGCGGCGGATCTCCCGCCCGGCCGCCGCGGCCCCGGCGGTCGGCTCGGCCAAGATGCACGAGGTCGAGCAGACCGCGCTGATCGAGGCGGCCCTCCCCCGCCCGTGACCTGACCGCACCGCGATCCGGGGCAGCGCCGTCCACGTGACGGCCCTGCCCCGGTCCGCGTCGCGGCCCTTCGCGAGAGGAACACCGTGTACTTCACCGACCGTGGCATCGAGGAACTGGTCGAGCGCCGGGGCGAGGAGCAGGTCAGCGTCGAGTGGCTGGCCGAGCGCCTGCGCGACTTCGTCGACCTCAACCCGGAGTTCGAGACGCCGATCGAGCGCTTCGCCACCTGGCTCGCCCGCCTCGACGACGAGGACGAGGAGTAGCGGCCACCGCCCCGCATGATCAACGGCCCGGGTCCGCGGGACGAAGGTCCCGGGCGGACCGGCCGGTGATCTCCTAGGGTGGGGTGGTGGCCCGCAGCGTCTACCTGACCAGCGTGGGGTCCGGCGGGGGTAAGTCGACCATCGCCCTCGGCCTCGCGGAACTCCTCTCCCGACAGGTCGAGCGGATCGGCGTGTTCCGGCCGCTCGTCACCGGCGCGGAACCCGACCCGATCCTCGCCCTGCTCACCGACCGTTACCGGATCGACCTGCCGCAGGACGCCCTGACCGGCGCCACCTACGCCGAGGCGAGCGCGCTGGTCGCCGACGGCCGCCGGGAGGAGCTGATCTCCCGGATCGTCGAGCGGTACCGCGACCTCGAACGGCGCTGCCCGGCGGTGGTCGTGGTGGGCAGCGACTTCACCGACGGCGGGGAGGGCGCGGGCCCCCGGGAACTGGCCTTCAACGCCCGGCTCGCCACCGAGTTCGGCAGCGTGGTGGTGCCGGTGCTCGACGGCTTCGGGCAGTCGCCGGAGACGGTCGCGGCGGCGGCGCGCGGGGCGTACCACGACCTCGACGACCTGGGCGCGACGGTGCTGGCGGTGATCGCCAACCGGGTCGCCGGGCCGATGACGCTGCCCGAGCTGCCCGTCCCCGCGTACGCCATCCCGGAGGTGCCGGCCGTGTCGGCGCCGACGGTGGCCGAGGTGGCGACGGCGCTCGGCGCCACCCTGCTGGCCGGGGACGACGCCGCGCTCGGCCGGGACGTGCTCGACTACGTGGTCGGCGCGGCGCACGTGCCGACCCTGCTCGGCCACCTGACCGAGGGCGCGCTGGTGATCACCCCCGGCGACCGGGCGGACCTGCTGGTCGCGGCGAGCGCCGCGCACGTCGCCGGGCAGGTCTCCGTGGCCGGCGTGGTGCTCACCCTCGGCGAGCAGCCCGACCCCCGCGCGATGCGGCTGGTCGACGGGCTCAACACCGGTCTCGCCGTGCTCTCGGTGACCAGCGACAGCTACGACACGGTGGCCGCGTCCAGCCGGATCGAGGGCCGGCCCAGCCCGGCCAACCCGCGCAAGGTCGAGGCGGCTCTCGGCGCGTTCGAGCGGTGCGTGGACACCGTCGACCTGGCCCGCCGGCTGCGGGTCACCCGCTCCGCCCGGGTCACCCCGCTGATGTTCGAGTACGACCTGATCGACCGGGCCCGGGCCACCCGCCGGCGGCTGGTGCTGCCGGAGGGGACCGAGGAGCGCATCCTGCGGGCGGCGGAGATCCTGCTCCGCCGGGGCGTGGCCGACCTGACCCTGCTCGGCCGCCCCGACGACGTCGCCCGCCGGATCCGGGAACTCGGCATCGACGTCACCGGCGCGGACGTGGTGGACCCGATCACCAGCCCGTGGCGCGACGAGTTCGCCGAGGAGTACGCGAAGCTGCGCGCCCACCGGGGCCTCACCGTGGATCTGGCGCACGACATCGTGGCCCAGCCCAACTACTTCGGCACGATGATGGTGGCGACCGGGCACGCCGACGGCATGGTCTCCGGGGCCACCCACACCACCGCGGCCACCATCCGCCCCGCCTTCGAGATCATCCGGACCGTGCCGGGGGTCTCGGTGGCCTCCAGCGTCTTCTTCATGCTGCTGGCCGACCGGGTGCTGGTCTACGGCGACTGCGCGGTCAACCCCGACCCGGACGCCGCCCAGCTCGCCGACATCGCCATCTCCTCGGCCGACACCGCCGCCCGGTTCGGCATCGAGCCCCGGGTGGCGATGCTGTCGTACTCGACCGGCGACTCGGGGTTCGGCGCGGACGTGGAGAAGGTCGCGGCGGCCACCAAGCTGGTCCGCGAGCGTCGGCCGGACCTGCTGGTCGAGGGCCCGATCCAGTACGACGCGGCGATCGACCCGCAGGTCGCGGCGACGAAGCTGCCCGACAGCCCGGTGGCGGGGCGGGCGACGGTCTTCATCTTCCCGGACCTGAACACCGGCAACAACACGTACAAGGCGGTGCAGCGCTCGGCGGGGGCGGTGGCGGTCGGCCCGGTGATGCAGGGCCTGCGCCGGCCGGTGAACGACCTGTCCCGGGGCGCGACCGTCGCCGACATCGTGAACACGGTGGCGATCACCGCCATCCAGGCGGCCGGATCGCCGGAGGAGGGCTCGTGACCGACCGCGTGCTGGTGCTCAACTGCGGTTCGTCGTCGGTGAAGTACCGGCTCTACGACGGCGAGGCCGTACGCGACAAGGGCACCGTGGAGCGGGTCGGCGAGCCCGGTGGCGGGCCGGCCGACCACGCCACCGCGGTCCGGGAGATCATCGACCGGGTCGACCTCGCCGGGCTGGGCGCGGTGGGGCACCGGGTGGTGCACGGCGGGCGCCGGTTCAGCCGGCCGGTGCTCATCGACGACGCGGTCTTCACCGCCATCGAGGACCTCGTCCCGCTCGCGCCGCTGCACAACCCGGCGAACCTGGCCGGGATCGAGGTCGCCCGGGAGGCCCTGCCGGGCGTGCCGCAGGTCGCCGTCTTCGACACCGCCTTCCACCACACCCTGCCCGAGGCCGCCGCCACGTACGCGATCGACCGGGACACCGCCGAGCGGTACGGCATCCGCCGGTACGGCTTCCACGGCACCTCGCACGCGTACGTCTCGAAGCGCACCGCCGAACTGCTGGAGCGGCCGTACGAGCGGCTGCGCACCATCACCCTGCACCTGGGCAACGGGGCGAGCGCCTGCGCGGTCGACGGTGGCCGGAGCGTGGCCACCTCGATGGGGATGTCGCCGCTGGAGGGCCTGGTGATGGGCACCCGCAGCGGCGACCTGGACCCGACCGTCATCTTCCACCTGCGCCGCGAGGGCGGGATGGGGGTGGACGAGATCGACCACCTGCTCAACCACCGCAGCGGGCTGCTCGGGCTGACCGGCGTCAACGACATGCGGGAGGTGCTGGCCCGGCGGGAGGCCGGGGACCGGGCCGCCACGCTGGCCCTGGAGGTCTACTGCCGCCGGATCACCGGCTACGTCGGCGCGTACTACGCGCTGCTGGGCGGGGTGGACGCGGTCACCTTCACCGCCGGGGTGGGCGAGCACTCCCCCGAGGTCCGGGCCGCCGCGCTGGCCGGACTGGAGCGCCTCGGCATCGCGGTCGACCCGGGGCGCAACGCCGGCAGCGGCGACCGGGTCGTCTCGCCGGACGGCGCCGAGGTCGCCGTCTGCGTCATCGGCACCGACGAGGAGCGGGAGATCGCCCGGGAGACCCGGGCGGTGGTCGACGCCGACCGCTGAACGCCGCCGGAGACGCCGGTCAGATCCAGCGTCGGGTGGGCGGTGCGCAGCGCCGCCGGACGGCGGTCAGCCCAGCGCCAGCCAGGCGACCACGGCGACCAGGAGCACGGCGACCACACCCACGCCCACCGCCAGCGGCAGCCGGGACGGCGCGTCCGCGACGGCGGCGGATTCCGGGGAGTGCGCGAAGGCACGGAACTGCTCGGTGTTGCCGCTCGGGTCCACGTACTCGTCAGGCATGCCGGAGACCCTAGCGAAACCGCGCGCCCCGCATCGCCCCCGACGTACCGAGCGTGACGCCTGCGATCCGTTGCGGTGGCCGGCTGCGGCCGACCGGCGGATCTCACCGGTCCGGACGGCCGGCCCGGCGGCACCCGCCGTACGGCCGGGTTCACGGTGCGTCCGACGATGCCCGGTCGGCCCGCCGGGGCAGGCACAATCGGTGCCATGTCCCGTCGCCGTACCCCGGTCCCGCTCGCCGCCGTCCCGCTCGTCGCCGTCCCGCTCGTCGCCGCCCTGCTCGCCGTCGGTCTGGTCGGCTGCTCGGCCGCGCCCGCCCCGACCGCCCGCCCGGCCGCCCCGGCACAGTCCCCGCCGGCCACCACCCCGGCCCCGGGCGGTCCCGCCGGCAGCGCGCCGACCGGGACCTTCGCGGTCGGCGTACGCCAGTTGAAGCTCAACCGCGACGGCGACCGGCCGCTGCCGGTGACCCTCTGGTACCCGGCCCGGGGCGAGGCCGGCGACGCGCCGCAGCGTGGGGCGACGGTGGCGGCCGGCCGGTTCCCGGTGGTGATGTTCAGCCACGGCCTGGGCGGCCGGCCGCAGGACTACGCGGCGCTGCTGACCCGCTGGGCGGCGGCCGGGTTCGTGATCGCCGCGCCCACCTTCCCGCACACCAGCCGGGGCACCGACAGCAACGTACTCGACGTGCTGAACCAGCCGGCGGACGTCTCGTACGCCCTGGACGCGGTGCTGGCGCTGGACGGGAAGGCCGGTGACCCGCTGCGCGGCCGGCTCGCCACCGACCGGGTCGCGGCGACCGGGCACTCGGCCGGCGGGGTGACCACGATCGGGCTCTTCACCGCCGGCCGGGACGAGCGGCTGGACGCCGGGGTGGTCTTCGCCGGCACCGGGCTGGGCGTCGGCACGGCCTTCGCCGGGGCCGCCGCGCCGCAGCTCTTCGTGCACGGGCAGGCCGACGAGGTGGTCGAGTACGCGGCCGGCAAGGCGGTCTACGACGCGGTGCCGTGGCCGAAGGCGATGCTCAGTCTGCCGAAGGGCGACCACGGTCGGGCGCTGCTCAGTGACGGCGCGGCCCTGCGGGTGGTCTCCGACACCACGGTCGAGTTCCTCCGCTGGACCCTCTACGGCGACGCGAAGGCCAAGGCCCGCATCGCCACCGGCGCCACCCACGCCGACATCGCCACCCTCGACAACCGCCTCTGACCCCCACCCACCGCACCCCCACCCCCACCCCCACCGCCCCCGGGGACGCACTTTCAGAGAAAGAGTGGCCATCCGGCGCGGAATAGCCACTCTTTCTCTGAAAGTGCACGGGGGGTGAGGGGCGGGGCGGGGCGGGCGGGGTCAGGTGGTGTGGTCGATGACGACCTTGCCGAAGACGTCGCCGGAGTGCAGGCGGGTGAAGGCGTCCTCGACCTTCGAGAACGGCACGACGCTGTCGATCACCGGGTGGATCTCGTGCTCGGCGCAGAAGCCCAGCAGCTCGGTCAGCTCGTGCGGGGTGCCCATCGAGGTGCCCAGGATCTCCAGCTGCATGGCGAAGACCCGGCGCAGGTTGACCGTGGGCTCGTGCCCGGCGGTCGCCCCGGAGACGACGATCCGGGCCATCGGGGCGGCGGACTTCAGCGAGTGGTCGAAGGTGGCCGCGCCGACCGTCTCGATCACCACGTCGACCCGCTCGGGCAGCCGGGCGCCGGGCTCCAGCGCGGTCGCCCCCAGCTCGGTGATCCGCTCCCGCTTGCCGGCGTCCCGGCTGGTCGCGTACACCCGCTTGCCGAGCGCGACGCCGAGCGCGACGGCCGCGGTGGCCACGCCGCCGCCGGCCCCCTGGACCAGCACCGACTCGCCCTCGTCCACCCGGCCCTTGGTGGTGAGCATCCGCCACGCGGTGAGCCAGGCGGTGGGCAGGCAGGCCGCGTCGGTCGCCGAGAGGCCCGCCGGCAGCGGCAGCAGGTTCATCCGGGGTACGGCCACCCGCTCGGCCAGCGTCCCGGGGAAGTGCTCGGAGAGGATGGAGACGCCCCGCGGGTCGCCCGGCGTGGGCACCACCGGGTAGATGACCACCTCACGGCCGTCGGGGTCGGTGCCGACGGCGTCGCAGCCCAGGATCATCGGGAGCTGGTCGGGGGCGAGGCCCACCCCGCGCAGCGACCAGATGTCGTGGTGGTTGAGCGAGCTGGCCCGCACCTGCACGGTGACCCAGTCGGAGTCCGGGTGGGTCGGCTCGGGGCGGTCGCCGACGCCGAGCGCGGCGAGCGGGTTGTCGGCGTCGAAGCGGGAGGCATAGGCGGCACGCATGATCGGCACCGTAACAAGGGAAACGATCGTTAAGAAGGCCCCGGGCCGTGGCGACCCGGGGCCTTTCTCACACGGTCAGGCGCGGGCGACACCGTCGCGCCGGGCCGCCTCGGCCACCGCCTCCGCCACCGCCGGGGCGACCCGGGGGTCGAGCGGCGAGGGCACGATCGCGTCGGCGGTGAGCGACTCGGCCACCACCGAGGCGATCGCGTCGGCCGCGGCCACCTTCATCCCGTCGGTGATCCGGGTGGCCCGGGCGTCCAGCGCGCCCCGGAACACGCCGGGGAAGGCCAGCACGTTGTTGATCTGGTTGGGGTAGTCGCTGCGGCCGGTGGCCACCACCGCGACGTGCCGGGCCGCCACCTCCGGGTGCACCTCGGGGGTGGGGTTGGCCAGCGCGAAGACGATGCCGCCCGGGGCCATCCCGGCCACCGCCTCCTCGGGGATCTGCCCGCCGGAGACGCCGATCAGCACGTCCGCGCCGCGCAGCGCCTCGGTGATGTCACCCTGCCGGCCCTCGGCGTTGGTCGTCTCGGCGAGGTGCGCCTTGGTCTCGGTCAGGTCGGGGCGGTGCCGGCCGATGATGCCCTTCGAGTCGCAGACCACCACCTGCTCCGGGTTCACGCCCCCGGCGACCAGCATCGCGGTGACCGCGACCCCGGCCGCGCCGGCGCCGCTGACCACCACGCGCAGGTCGCCGAGCTTGCGGTTGAGCAGGGCCGCCGCGTTGCGCAGCGCGGCCAGCACGACGATCGCGGTGCCGTGCTGGTCGTCGTGGAACACCGGGATCGGCAGCGCCTCGTCCAGCCGGCGCTCGACCTCGAAGCAGCGGGGGGCGCTGATGTCCTCCAGGTTGATGCCGCCGAAGGACGGGGCGAGCGCCCGGACCGTCGCCACGATCTCGTCCACGTCCTGGGTGTCCAGGCAGATCGGTACCGCGTCCACGCCGGCGAACTGCTTGAACAGCACCGCCTTGCCCTCCATCACCGGCAGCGCGGCACGGGGGCCGATGTTGCCCAGCCCGAGTACGGCGGAGCCGTCGGTGACGACCGCGACGGTGTGCGACACCCAGGTGTAGTCGTCGGCGAGGGCGGGGTCGGCGGCGATGGCCTCGCAGACCCGGGCCACGCCCGGGGTGTACGCGAGGGAGAGGTCCTCCCGGCTGGTCAGCGGGACCGTCGAGGTGACGGCCATCTTGCCGCCGACGTGCAACCGGAAGACAGGATCAGCGGGATCCACGGTGGACGCAGACATGGTGACTCCAGGATCTGTCGAGCAGACGGAGCGGCCGGCGCGGGCGCGAGGTGAGGCGTCGAACGGCGGCACGCGGTGCGGGGGGTCACCCGGGCACTTTCCGAGCATAGTCAGGTGACGGCCGCTCGGATGTGAGCAGGGTCATAACGGTCGGCGGGACACCCGGCCGGGGCGCGGCCAGTAGCGCAGCACCACCCGGCCCAGCACGTCGGCCACGCCGTACGCCCGGGAGTCGTCGGTCACCAGGTCGTTGTCCCCGCGTACCCACCAACCGCCGTCCTGCGGGCGGACCGCGCGCTTGACCACCAGCAGCTCCGGGCGGCTGCGGAAGACCGCGACCACGACGTCGCCGGGGCGGGCCGGGCGGCCACCGACCCGGACCAGGACGGCGTCGCCGTGGCGCAGCGTGGGCGACATGGACGGGCCGGTCACCCCGACGGCGGTCAGCGGCCGGCGCATCCGGGCCCCGGGACCGCCTCCGTCGACCGCCATCAGGTTTCCCCTCCGCCCCTGTCGGGGACGTCCCCAGGAGTAATGTCGGCTTGGATCATCGCAAACATCCCGTGGAGGACTCTGATGCGACTTCCCCGCATCCTTTCGCCCCGTCTGACCGCCAGCGCGCACTGCGACCTGCCGTGCGGCGTCTACGACCCGGCGCAGGCCCGGATCGAGGCCGAGTCGGTGAAGGCGATCTGCGAGAAGTACCAGGCCAACACCGACCCGGAGTTCCGCACCCGCGCCATCCTGATCAAGGAGCAGCGCGCCGACCTGGTCAAGCACCACCTGTGGGTGCTGTGGACCGACTACTTCAAGCCGGCCCACTTCGAGAAGTACCCGCACCTGCACCAGCTCTTCAACGAGGCCACCAAGCTGGCCGGCGCGGCCGGCGCCAAGGGCGGCACCGACCCGTCCAAGGCCGACGAGCTGCTCCAGAAGATCGACGAGATCTCGAAGATCTTCTGGGAGACCAAGAAGGCGTGACCCTGGCTCCCCAGGCGCCGTCGATCCGGCCGGCACGTCCCGAGGACGTGCCGGCCGTCGTCGCGATGGTGCACGAACTCGCCGACTACGAGCGGGCCCCCGAGCAGTGCCACCTCACCGAGGCGCAGCTGCACGCCGCGCTCTTCGGGCCGTCGCCCGCGCTCTTCGGGCACGTCGCGGTGGACGCCGACGACCGGCCGCTCGGCTTCGCCCTGTGGTTCCTCAACTTCTCCACGTGGGAAGGCGTGCACGGCGTCTACCTGGAGGACCTGTACGTCCGCCCCGAGGCGCGGGGCACCGGGGCCGGTCGGGCGCTGCTCGCCACCCTGGCGGCGCTCTGCGTCGAGCGGGGCTACCGGCGCCTCGACTGGTGGATGATCCACTGGAATCCCGCCGCCCGCTTCTACGCCTCCATCGGGGCGGAGCAGATGCGGGAGTGGCTGCCGTACCGGCTGACGGGGCCGGCGCTGCACTCCCTCGCCGGGCAGGCGCCGACGGCACCCGCCCGGCCGGGCGCCTGAGGGGGTAGAGTCCCCGACCGGGGGGATGAGGCGTGACTCAACTGACCGGCCAGCCGACGACCGACGACGACGTCGTGCACCTCACCGTGCCCGCCGACGGCGGATACCTCGGCGTGCTCCGTACCGCGACGGCGGGGCTCGCGGCCCGTCTCCAGTTCGCCCTCGACGAGATCGAGGACCTGCGCATCGCGGTGGACGAGGCGTGCGCCATGCTGCTCGCCATCGCGACCCGTGACGCCGAGTTGGAGTGCCGCTTCTCGGTCACCGAGGACGCGCTCACCGTCGAGGTGACCGTGCCGACCGTCCGCGGCGCGACACTGCCCTCGGAGTCCTCGTTCGCCTGGAAGGTGCTCACCGCGCTGACCACCGCCGCCTCGGCAAACGCGGTCGCCGGGCGGGCCACCATCTCGCTGCTGACCCGCCGCTCCGGCTACTGACCGGCGTCCCGGCCGCTCGGCCGGGATCCGGTCACTCGAACCCCAGGGCCCGCGTCGTGGGCGGGCTGAGCAGCAGCGCGCAGACCCCGAGCCCGAGCGCCATCAGCGGTACGCCCAGCCAGCCCATCCCGGCCTGGAGCATGAACCAGCCGACGGGCAGCAGCATCAGCTGGAGGACCATCGCGGGGGCCCGGGCGCCGGCGCGGCGACGGGCCAGCGCCCCGCCGAGGGCCCAGAGCGCTGCGGCTCCGGCGATCGCGAACCCGGTCACGAAGAGTGCCGACACCAGGTCGGTCTTGGTGGCGGTCAGGTCGGCCCAGATCAGCCAGCCGGCGAGCAGCGCCAGGGCGACCGCTTCGGCCCGCAGCAGCCGTACCGCCCAGCGGAGGGTGTCCGGCGCGGCGTCGGAGTCGATGGTCACGCGGGCCACGATACCGGTGGGCGGTCGCGGTACAGTGCCGCCCATGCGGGCCGTCCTGGTGGTCAATCCGAAGGCCACCACCACCAGCGAACGCAGCCGGGACGTCCTGGTCCGGGCGCTGCGCAGCGAAGTCGACCTGTCGGTGCGGTACACCCGCCGCCGGGGTCACGCCACCGACCTGGCCCGGGAGGCGGCCGAGGAGGGGGTCGACGTCGTCGTCACCCTCGGTGGTGACGGCACGGTCAACGAGGTGGTGAACGGCCTGATGACGGCCGAGCCGCCGACCTTCCGCACCGGCGGTACGCCCGCCGAGCGGCTGCCCGCGCTGGCGACCGTGCCGGGTGGCTCGACGAACGTCTTCGCCCGCGCCCTGGGCCTGCCCCGGGAGTGGCCGGAGGGCACCAGCATGATCCTGGAGGGGCTGCGGCTGGGCCGGTCCCGGACGATCGGGCTGGGCCGGGCCGACGACCGCTACTTCACCTTCTGCGCCGGCTTCGGGGTGGACGCGGCGGTGATCCACCGGGTGGAGCAGGCCCGTAAACGGGGTCGGGTCTCCACGCCGGCGCTCTACTTCCGCGCCACGCTGAGCCAGTACTTCCTCGACTCGGACCGCCGGCACCCGGCGATCTCGCTGGAGCGTCCGGGTGAGCCGGCCGAGGGCGAGCTGGCGACCGTCATCATCCAGAACTGCGCGCCGTGGACGTACCTGGGCGAGCGGGAGATCAACCCGAATCCGGAGGCGTCGTTCGACCTCGGCCTCGACGTGCTGGCCCTACGTCAGCTCCGCGTGGCCAGTACGACACGGACAGTGACGCAATTCCTCTCCCGGGATCCGGATCCGCATGGCAAGCAGGTCTTGCGACTCCACGACGTGCCGGAGTTCACGCTGGTCAGCGCCCGCCCACAGGCGTTCCAGCTCGACGGCGACTACCTTGGCGTACGGGAGAAAGTCAGATTCACATCCGTTCCCGCGGCACTGAGAGTAATCTGCTAGGTCTCGGGTAACGCCCTAGGTCGGCGGTCGTTACACCGCACGACGGCGGTGGCCGCCAGGACGAAGGGTGGTGCCGGAAATGTCAGCAATGTCACGCGGACTGTACTATATTGATCCTCGACTGTGGTACGCCGGGTAACCAGGGACGCCTCAAACCCGGACAAAAGGGTCGTGAGCTTGCTCACCGTGCGGAGTTTTTCCTCGCGTCACCCTTGACATCGACAGAGTTCGTGAAAGTATTCACAAGCGAACTTGAGTTACCGGGACATTGCCTGGATATGCTCGGCAGGTTGAGCCTTTCCAGCAGGTCGCGGGACTGAACGAGCCTGCTCACGCACTGCCGAATAGTCGAACGCGAACCGTCACGACCGGCACTGCGGATGCACATAAGGAAAAGCAACAGCGTTATCTGCCGCCCATCTCAGAATGAGGAGTGTTGCCGCCATGGACTGGCGCCACGATGCCGTCTGCCGCGACGAGGACCCGGAGCTGTTCTTCCCGATCGGGACGTCCGGTCCGGCCCTCCTGCAGGTGGAGCAGGCGAAGGCCGTCTGCCGGCGCTGCCCGGTGACCGACCACTGCCTCCAGTGGGCACTGGAGTCCGGTCAGGACGCCGGCGTCTGGGGCGGGATGAGCGAGGAGGAGCGCCGCGCGGTGAAGCGCCGCGGCGGGCTCCGGGTGCTGCGCGCTCACTCCGCCTGACCGACCACACGCACCGCCGTACGCCCCGGCCGGGTCCGCCCCGCCGGGGCGTTCTGCTGTCCGCACCCCGTCCCACTACCCCGCCACCCCGGCTCTCGATCATGGTGGCGGCCGTCGTCACACCGGTGTCGCCGCGTCCACCCGGCGCAGCACCAGATCCGCCAGCTCCGGGGCGTCGGTCAACGGCCCGCTGACCGCCACCGCCCCGGCCGCCCGGGCCGCCGCCACCACCCCGTCGTGGAAGAGCCCGGGCGCCAGGAAGTACGCCGCCACGGCCACCCGCCGGGCCCCCGCCGCCCGTAGCCGGGCCACCGCCACGTCCGCCGTCGGCGGGGCCGCCGAGGCGTACGACACGGTGCAGGACAGGCCGAACTCGTCGGCCAGCGCCACCGCGACCCGCCCCACCGAGCCCCGCGCCCGGGCGTCCCGGGTCCCCGCCGCCGCCAGTACCAGCGCGTCCACGCCGCCCGGCTCCGCCTCCGCCAACCGCCGGCGCAGTCCGGCCAGCAGCCCCGCGTCCACCGTCCCGTCCGCCGGTCCGAGCACGTCGGTCACCCGTACCGCCAGCTCCGGGGCCGTCTCGCGGGCCGCCGCCACCGCCGCCGGGACGTCCACCCGCCGGTGGTACGCGGCGGTGAGCAGCAGCGGTACGACCACCGCCTCGGCGTGCCCGTCCGCCGCGAGGGCGCGCAGCACCTCCGTCGGCCCCGGGTCGGTGTGGTCCAGCCAGCTCGGCAGCACCCGGGTGCCGGGGCGCGCGGCCTCGACGGCCCGGGCCAGCGCCCGGGTGGCCTCCGCCGCCCGGGGGTCCCGGCTGCCGTGCGCCACCAGCACCACCGGCGTACCGCCGGACGCGCCGGACCCCGACGGCGGCGTGGGCCGCCCGGAGCTGAACCGGCCGACGGGTGGCTGCCCGGCCCCGGACCCGCCCGGGGCCGGCGTGGGCGTGCCGCGGCCCGCAGCGGACGTGGCCGGCGCGGACCCGTTGGCGGGCGTTCCAGAGGCCGGCGCGGACCGGTCGACGGAGGACGTGGGCGACGCGGACCGGTCGGCGGAGGACGTGGCCCGCGCGGACCGGTCGACGGCGGAGGTGGGCGACGCGGACCTGTCGACGGAGGACATGCCGGGGGCCGGCGCGGGAGCGCCCGCGCCGGCCCCCGGGCCGGTCAGACGTGCAGCCCGCACTCGGTCTTCTCGAACATCGCCCAGCGGCCGGCCCGCGGGTCCTCCCCCGCCTTGGTGCGCCTCGTGCAGGGCCAGCAGCCGATCGAGCCGTAGCCGCGGCTGAACAGCTCGTTGACCGGGATGTCGTACCGGGAGATGTAGGCGTCGACGTCGGCCTGGGTCCAGGCGGCGATCGGGTTGACCTTCACCTTGCCGCGCCGGGCGTCGAAGGTCACCACCGGCGTGTTCGCCCGGGTCGGCGACTCGTCCCGGCGCAGCCCGGCGGCCCAGGCGTCGTACCCGGCCAGGGCCCGCTCCAGCGGCTCCACCTTGCGCAGTTGGCAGCAGTCGTCGGGCGAGCGGTTGAACAGCCGGGGGCCGTACTCGCCGTCCTGCTGGCCCACGGTCAGCCGGGGGCGGATCGAGCGGACGTTCACCGGCAGCCGGCGGGCCACCTCGTCGCGGACCCTCAGCGTCTCCGGGAAGTGCAGGCCGGTGTCGAGGAAGACCACGTCCACCCCGGGGGCGACCCGGGAGACCAGGTGCGCCAGCACGGCGTCCGCCATCGAGCTGGTCACGCAGAACCGGTCGCCGAAGGTCTCGGCCGCCCAGCGGGCGATCTCCAGCGCCGGGGCGCCCTCCAGCTCGCGGCCGGCCGCCTCGGCCAGTACGCGCAGCTCCTCCGGGTCGCGCCGGCCCTCCTCGGCCGGAGTCGGGCCGCCGGGTCCGACGAGTCGCAGGTTCGCTGCGGAGACGAGGTTCATCCGTGCCGGCCTCTCGTTCGTGACTGCGGGGCTCGCCAGTTCACTCCTCGTGCTCACCGGAGCACCCCCGTGCTGAGCAGACCGGTGAACCTCACCGTGAAGACGCGGGCGCAGGCGTGGCACTCCCAGGCGCCGTGCCCGGCCTCGCTCGGCCGCAGGTCCTCCTCGCCGCAGTACGGGCAGTAGAGAGGTGCGGAACGGGCATCACTCATCGGAGCTCCTCCTCGTCGACCCTGATCACCCAGTTGGCGAACGTCTCACCGTCGGTCCGGCCCGCCAGGTAGCGGCGGGCCAGTCGTTCCACGTACTCCGGCAGCTCGTCGGCGGTGGTCTTCAGGCCGCGCAGCTTGCGCCCGAAGCCGGCGGTCTGCCCCTCCGCCATGCCGAGGCCGCCGCCGAGGTGCACCTGGAAGCCCTCCACCTGGCGGCCGTCCGGACCGACCACCAACTGCCCCTTCAGGCCGATGTCGGCGACCTGGGTACGGGCGCAGGCGTTCGGGCAACCGTTGAGGTGGATGGAGATGTCGGCGTCGAAGTCGCGCAACCGCTCCTCCAGCCGGGCCACCAGTTCCTCGCCGCGCCGCTTCGTCTCGACGATGGCCAGCTTGCAGAACTCGATGCCGGTGCAGGCCATGGTGCCGCGCCGCCAGGCCGACGGCCGGGCCTCCAGGCCGATCCCGCGCAGCGCGTCGACCAGGGACTCCGTCCGCTCCGGCGCCACGTCGAGGACCAGCAGCTTCTGGTACGGGGTGAGCCGCACCCGGCCGCTGCCGTGCGCCTCGACCAGGTCGGCGAGCCGGGCGAGCTGCGTGCCCGAGACCCGCCCGACGACCGGCGCGGCGCCGACGTAGTGGCGGCCGTCGCGCTGCCGGTGCACGCCGATGTGGTCCACCGGCTTGCTCGGCAGCTCCGGGGCGGGCCCGTCGAGCAGGGTCCGGCCCAGGTACTCCTTCTCCAGCACCTCGCGGAACTTCTCCACGCCCCAGTCGGCGACCAGGAACTTCAGCCGGGCCCGGTTGCGCAGCCGACGGTAGCCGTAGTCGCGGAAGATGCCGACCACGCCGGCCCAGACGTCCGGCACCTCGGCCAGCGGCACCCAGACACCGAGCCGCTTGGCCAGCATGGGGTTGGTGGAGAGGCCGCCGCCGACCCACACGTCGAAGCCGGGGCCGTGCTCCGGGTGGTCCACCCCGAGGAAGGCGATGTCGTTCGCCTCGTACGGGGTGTCGACCAGCCAGGAGATCGAGGTCTTGAACTTGCGGGGCAGGTTGGAGAACTGCTTGTCGCCGACGTACCGGCTGACGATCTCGTCGACGGCCGGCGTCGGGTCGACCAGCTCGGCCTCGGCCACCCCGGCGACCGGGCTGCCCAGCACCACGCGCGGGCAGTCCCCGCACGCCTCGGTGGTCTGCAGGCCGACCGACTCCAGCCGGCGCCAGATCTCCGGCATGTCCTCGACCCGGATCCAGTGGTACTGGATGTTCTGCCGGTCGGTGATGTCGGCGGTGTCCCGGGCGAACTCGCGGGAGATGTCGGCGACCACCCGCAGCTGGGCCAGGCTCAGCTCACCACCGTCGACCCGGACCCGGAGCATGAAGAACTCGTCCTCCAGCTCGTGCGGCTCCAGCACGGCGGTACGACCGCCGTCGATGCCCGCCTTGCGCTGGGTGTAGAGGCCCCACCAGCGGAACCGGCCGCGCAGGTCCTGCGGGTCGATGGAGGCGAAGCCGCGGTGGGCGTAGATGGTCTCGATCCGGGCCCGCACGTTGAGCGGGTCGTCGTCCTTCTTGATCCGCTCGTTGGCGTTGAGCGGCTCGCGGTGGCCCAGCGCCCACTGCCCCTCGCCACGGGGGCGGCGAGGCGCCCGCGCGGGCGGGGTGTCGGGGCGGGCCGAGGTGCTGGTGACCGCCATCGCGGCGTCCTCCGTTGTCTGCTGTGCCTCGGTGGGTGCGCGGGCGCGGCGGCCGACCCGTGGGACGGGTCGAGGACAACGGTGTCAGAACGGCCGGCGCGGACTACGCGCCCGAGACAGATGGGTCGGGCGTCGTCAGTGGGCCGGACAGATCGCGCTGCGCACGCGGCCGTAGTCGACGTGGCGACGGGCCACGAAGCGGCGGACGACAGCGGCGGTCATGCGCTCATGCTGCCACACGCCGACAGGCGCGGCCAACGACCGCGTGCCGCATCCCACATCACGGGCGACACCCCCGACCCATCGAAGATCGACTCCGCCCCGCGCCCCGCGCCCCGCGCCCCGCGCCCCGCGCCCCGCGCCCCGCGCCCCGCGCCCCGCGCCCCGCGCCCCGCGCCCCGCGCCCCGCGCCCCGCGCCAAGATCGTGCTACTTACGGGATGTAGTGGTTTCGCGGCCGGTGCGATGCCACGACATCCAGGATCGAGCGCGACCTTGCGAGCTGGGTCGCTACGGCCACGGGCCACCGACGGGTGTGGAAGGCTCGGTCCGTGGGCGATATGTCCGTAAGGCGCGGTCCGGCAGGGCACGGTCGGCGGGCGGAGTCGCTGGTGTGGCTCGTGCCGACGCTGGCCACGCTGGCCGCCGGACTGGTCGGGATCGGGCATGCCCAGCCGTGGCGGGACGAGTTGGCCAGCTGGAGCGCCGCCACCCGGTCGCTGCCGGACCTGTTCCGGCTCACCGGCACGGTGGACGCCGCGACAGGTCCGTACTACCTGCTGCTGCACGGCTGGGTACGACTCGCCGGCGACTCGCCGGCCGCGCTGCGACTGCCCTCGGCGCTGGCCATGGCGGCGGCGGCCGGACTCACCGCCGTCCTCGGGCGACGGCTGTTCGGGGCCCGCGCCGGCCTGCTCGCCGGCCTGCTCCTCGCGGTGCTCCCCGGCACCTCCCGGTACGCCCAGGAGGCCCGCCCGTACGCCCTGGCCACCCTCTTCGCGGTGCTCGCCACCCTGCTGCTGGTCCGGGCGCTGGACCGCCCCGGTCGGGCTCGCTGGGCGGGCTACGCCGCCGCCGTGGCCGCGCTCGGCCTGACCCACCTGCTCGCCCTCACCCTGCTCGCCGCGCACGCCGTGGTGGTGCTGGCCGCCCGGCGCGCCGGCGCGCCGGCCACCCCGGGCAACTCGGCCGGCGTGGGGCATGCGGGCGGAGCCCCGGCCACCCAGGGCGACACGGGCGAAGCCGCAGCCGGCGTGGGCGACACGGGCGAAGCCGCAGCCGGCGTGGGCGACGCGGGCGAAGCCGCAGCCGGCGTGGGCGACGCGGGCGGCGCCTCGGCCACCGCGGGCGCAGCCCGAGCCGGCGAGGGCGACACGGGCGAAGCCGCAGCCGGCGTGGGCGACGCGGGCGGCGCCTCGGCCACCGCGGGCGCAGCCCGAGCCGGCGAGGGCGACACGGGCGAAGCGCCAGCCACCACGGGCGACACCCGGTACCGGCGGCTCCCGCTGTACTGGGTGCTCGCCCTGCTACCGGTGCTGGTCGTGCTCACCCCGCTGCTCCTGCGCGCCCGGGGGCAGCGCTCCCGGCAGCTCGACTGGGTCGAGGCGGCCCGCCTCACGGACCTGGCGGCGCTGCCCGGTGGTGTGGCGCAGAGCAGCGTGGTCGGGGGGCTGCTGGTCGGCCTCGCCGCACTCGGCGCCGCCCGGGCGGGGCGCCGGGCGCTGCTGCCGGGGCTCTGTGTGCTGCTGCCGGTGCTGCTGGTCTTCGTCGGAGGGCTGGTGGTGCCGCTCTGGGTACCGCGCTACCTGCTCTTCATCGTGCCCTTCGCCTGCGTGCTCGCCGGGGCGGCGTTGATCGCCGCCCCGGCGAGGCCGGCCACCGCACCGCCCTGGCAGGCGTCCGCACCCTCTGGCGCCGCGCCGGGCTCGCCGAGTGCCGCACCGGGGCGGCCACCTGCGGCCCCTGACGCCACGCCGGCGCCGGCCCTCGCCGCTCGGCGGTGGCAGCTACTCGCGCCACCGGTCGCCGTGGTGGCGCTCGCCGGGCTGCTCGGCCTGCCCGAGCAGGCGTCGCTGCGGCAGACCCACGGTTGGCCGCGCAGCGCCACGGTCGACTACCGGGGCGCGGCGGAGATCATCGGCGCGGGCCAGGAGCCCGGCGACACCATCGTCTACTGGCCCCGGGACGGCTGGCTCTTCCTCGATCTCGGCGTGTCGTACCACCTGAAGGAGCGACCCCGGGACGTGCTGGCGCTCCGCGACCAGCGGCAACGCGCGGACTTCTGGGTCACCGAGTGCCCGCGCCCGGCGGACTGCCTGGCCGGGGCCCGGCGAGTGTGGCTGGTGGTGGCCGGCCGTCGGCCGGACCCGCTGACGGTGGTCCCCACCGCGACCGGCGACGCGCTCCGCGACGCCTACACGGTGACCCGGCGGTGGCACCGCCCCAACCTCACCGTCGCCCTCCTCACCCGCGACTGAGCGACTGAGCGCCAGAGCGCCAGGAGGATCTTGGTACCGACCGACCCCTGGAGGGGCCTGTCCGTACCAAGATTCACAAAGCGGTCAGGCGGGCTGGCGGTCGCCGCCCCGGGCCAGGGGGACGACGAGGACGGCTTCGGTGCCACCCTCGGCGCCGTTGCGCAGCTCGATGCTGCCGCGCAGCTCCCCGGTGGCCAGCGCCCGGACGATCTGCAACCCCAGCCGGCCGCCGCGCTCGGCGTCGAACTCGGCCGGCAGGCCGCGCCCGTTGTCGGCCACCGAGACGTGCAGCTGCTTGCGGAACCGGTGCGCGGTCACCACCACCTCCGGCTTCGCCGCGTCCTCCGGGGTGGGGGCCGCGCCGTCCTCGCCGGCCGGCGGGAAGCCGTGCTCGACGGCGTTGAGCAGCAGTTCGTTGAGGACCATCACCAGCGAGGTGGCGATCTCGGCGGGAAGCACCCCGAAGCTGCCCTTGCGCCGCATGCCGACGCTCACCTCGGTCGCCGCCACCTCGGTCGCCGCGCTGGCCACCCGGTCGACGATCCCGTCGAACTCGACCGCCTCGTCGCTGGACATCGAGAGGGTCTCGTGGACCAGGGCGATCGAGGCGACCCGGCGTACCGACTCCTCCAGGGCGACCCGGGCCTCGGGCATGGCGACCCGGCGGGCCTGCAGCCGGAGCAGCGCGGCCACGGTCTGGAGGTTGTTCTTCACCCGGTGGTGGATCTCCCGGATGGTGGCGTCCTTGGTGATCAGGGCGCGGTCGCGTCGGCGTACCTCGGTGATGTCGCGGACCAGCACCAGCGCGCCGATCGGCACGCCGGCCGGCATCAGCGGCAGCGACCGGGTCAGCATGGTCGCGCCCCGGGCGTCGATCTCCCGCCGGGGCGGGGCCTCGCCGCGCAGCGCGGCGAGCACGCCGTTGGCCGCGTCGGTCCCTTCGAGGGGGTCGCTGGCCAGCCGGCGGTGCAGCTTGGCCAGGTCCTCGCCGACCAGGTGCGAGGCGTAGCCCAGCCGGCGGTACGCCGACTGCGCGTTCGGGCTGGCGTAGGTGACCTTGCCGTTGGCGTCCAGGCGGACCAGACCGTCGCCGACCCGGGGGGCCGAGGTGGTCTCGCCCGGGTGCCGGGGCGGCGGGAAGGTGCCGTCGGCGATCATCTGGGCCAGGTCGTCGGCGGTGGTGAGGTAGTTCAGCTCCAGTTGGCTGGGCGTCCGGGCGGTGGAGAGGTTGGTGTCCCGGCCGACCACGGCGACCACCTCGCCGGCCTCGCCGTCGGCGGTACGCAGCCGCACCGGGATCGCCTCGTGCCGGGCGGGCACGTCGCCGTACCAGACCGGGTCGCCCTCCCGCCAGATCCGCCCCTGCCGGTACGCCACCTCCAGGTGCGCCACCTCGGGCCCGCCGACGATCCGCCCCACCTGGTCGTCCAGGTACGCGGTGGGGGCGGTCGTCGGGCGGACCTGGGCGACGCAGAGGAACGTCCCGTCGCCGTCCACCGGCACCCAGAGCAGCAGGTCGGCGAAGGACAGGTCGGACAGCAGCTGCCAGTCGCCGGCGATCCGGTGCAGGTGGTCGATGTCGGCCGGGCGGAGCTGGGTGTGCTCCTCGGCGAGGTCGCGCAGCGTGGACACGCCTCACAGCGTGCCACGTTCCGGCTCACATCGTCGCGGTGACCTTCTTGAGCCCGCGCGGTGCGTCCGGGTCCTCGCCCCGGGCCAGCGCCAGGGCGAGCGCCAGCCGCTGCAACGGCAGGATGTCCAGCAGCGGGGCGTACCGCTCGTCGACCTCCGGGACGGCCATCCGGGTGGCGCCCTCGATCTCGGCGGAGCCGACCACCACCACGTCGGCGCGGCGCTCGCCGAGGCGGGGCAGCACCTCGCCCATGGACCGTCCGCCGGGGCCGGAGCCGACGACGGCCAGCACCGGCACGTCCGGGTCGGTCATGGCGAGCGGGCCGTGCAGCAGGTCCGCGCCGGAGAAGGCGAGCGCGGGCAGGTACGAGGTCTCCATCAGCTTCAGCGCCGCCTCCCGGGCGGTCGGGTAGGCGTACCCCCGGCCGGTGGTGACGAGCTGGCCGGCGAAGCGGTAGCGGGGCGCGAGCTGTGCCGGGGTGGGGTCGACCAGGGTGCGCTCGGCCAGCTCGGGCAGGGCGTCCAGCGCGGCCCGCTCCTCGGCCGGCAACGTCCCGCCGCCCGCCCGGATCCCCTCCACGAGCATCAGCAGGGCGAGCAGTTCGGCGGTGTACGTCTTGGTGGCGGCGACCGCCCGCTCGTGCCCGGCGGCGATGTCGACGCTCAGCTCGGCCGCCTCGACCAGGGGCGAGCCGGGGTTGTTGGTGACGGCGAGGGTGAGCGCGCCGGAGGCGCGGGCGGTGCGCAGCACCTCGGTCAGGTCGGGGGAGCCGCCGCTCTGGCTGACCCCGACGACCAGGGCGTCGGAGAGGTCGGGGCGGGCCCCGTAGATGGTGACCGCGCTCGGCGAGGCGAGCCCGGCGGGCAGGCCGAGCCGGATCTCGGTGAGGTACGCCCCGTAGAGGGCGGCGTGGTCGGAGGTGCCCCGGGCGGTGAAGACGACGTGCCGGGGGCGGCGGCGGGCGATGGCCGCCGCGACCCGGGCGATCGGCTCGGCGTGCGCGGCGGAGAGCAACCGGGCGTAGCCGGCCGGCTGCTCGTCGATGTCTGCGGCCATGCCGGCCCCTGGACGTGTCACGAAGGCTCCTCCCCTGCGCGTTTCCCGCGCGTTTGGTGATCAGTCTTGCACCATTGGGCGCTCATGGGCAATCGAACGAGCAGCAATGAGCAGTCGATCACCAATGTGTGGCCTCATCCCCTAGGCTTGCCCAGCCCTGGCAACCCACACCTGCGAGCGGAAGGCGAACGTGTCCGAGGACGATCCCGCGCTCTCCGCGGCGGAGGAACTCGCCCTCGCCCGGTCGGCCCTCGACTCCGGCGACCTGCCGCACGCCGCCGGCCACCTGGCCGCCGCCCTGGCCCACTCCCCGACCCTGCCCGAGGTGCACGAGACGCTGGCCCGGATCGCGGCGGCCTCCGGCGGCGACTTGGACCTCTTCCCGCTGGGCCAGCGGGCCTTCGTCGGGGCGGTGGTGGCCCGCGCCCACCTGCTCGCCGCCGCCGGGCGTCCGGCCGAGGGACTCGACCTGCTGGTCGCCGCCACCGCGCACGCGCCCGGCACGGACTGGGCCGGCGTGCCCTGGGTGACCGCCCCCGACCTGGCCGGACGGCTCGACCCCGAGCGCACCGCCCGGATCCTCATGCAGGTCTGCGCGGCGGTGCCCGACCCGGTGCCCCGGGCCGGCCGCCCGCCGCTGTCGCCGTACCTCACGCTGGCCCGGCACGCCGTCGACGCGAACCCGCGGCACCCGCTGCTGCTCGGCGCGGCGTCCGCGCTGGCCCGGCGCCTCGGCGAGGTCGCCCTCGCCGTCACCTGGGCCAGCCGGGGGGTACGCGAGGAGCCGTCCAAACTGGGCGAGGTGTGGCTCGGGTACGCCTACCGCAGCGCCGGCCGGACCAGGGAGGCGCTCGCCGCCCTGGAACGGGCCGTCGCCCACGACCCCGACGACCTCGCGGTGTACGCGGACATCGCCGGCACCCTGGCCGACACCGGCCGCCTCGACGAGGCCCTCACCTGGACCGACCGGGCCCTGGAGCGCGACCCGACCTTCGACTGCGCGGTGCACACCGCCCACCGGCTGCGCTTCCTGCGCGACGGCGACGTGGCGCACCTGATCGCGCTGGCCGACTTCGTCCGCGACCACCCGGACGACAGCCACGAGCACGGCGACCTCGCCGAGTGCTGCCGCAGCCGGCCCTGGCTGGGGCAGGTCACCCCGGCCGCCGGCGCGATGGTGGACGCGCTGCGCCGCTCGTCGGCCTCCGACGGCGCGCCCGGCACGGCGGTCCGCCTCACCGCCCCGGAGCCGCCCAGCGCGATGCGGGCCGGTGCGGCGGCGGGCCTCGACGTCGAGGTGACCGGGGTGGCCGAGCCGGACCCGCGTGAGCCCCGCCGGGCCACCACCCGCCAGCTGTGGCGCTACGAGGGCGGCACGGCCGCCCCGACCCTGCCGGCCCCGTCCGCCGACGCGGCACAGCGGGTACGCCAGCTCGCCCATCCCGCCTGGCCCCACCCGCCGGCCGCGTACGACGCCGCGGTCGGGCTGGCCACCCTGGAACTCGGGGACCTGCTGGGGCTGCTGGTCCACCCGCCCGAGCCGCCCGACACCGCGCTGGGGCGGGTGCTCGGCGGGCAGGACCCGGCGCTCTGGGTGCGCTGCGTGCAGGTCTGGGCCTGTCTCGGGCTGCTGCACCACCGCACCGACGAGCCGTGGTCGTCCTCGACCCGCCGCCGGGTGCTCGTCGAACTGGTCTGGGACGTCGAGGACTGGATCACCGAGGCAGCGCTCTTCGCCCTGGTCACCGCCGCCTGGGTCGACCCCTCGGTACGCCCCGACGTGGCCGCGGTGGTGGCCGAACGCCTCGCCGACGTGGCCGAGGTGGCCCGGGAGCGGCCGGTGCCGATCGCGGTGTCCCTGGCGTACCTGGCGCTGGCCACCCCGGCCCTGGACGGCGCCACCACCGCCCTCGCCCACGCCCTGCTCGACACCGCAACGGCGACCTCCACCCCCGGCCCGCTCCGCCGCCTCTGGCGCCGCCTCACCGCCCTCCTCCACCGCCCCTGACCCCCCCGCTGCGGTCATTCTTTTGCGCGACAGACAGCGCCATGCGGTCGCCCGCACTTTCAGAGAAAGAGTGGCCATTCCGTCCGGAACAGCCACTCTTTCTCTGAAAGTGTGCGGATCTTGGGGCGGGTGGGCGGGGCGGGTGGGTGGGTGAGGGCGGGCGGGGTGGGGGGTCAGGCGGTGGGGGCCTTGCCGAGGGCGAGTTCGGCCTGCTCCTCGGGGGTGGCGTCCGGCGGGGTGTCGTTGGTCGAGCGCAGCGGGATCTCCCGGATGAACCAGGCCAGCACCGGCACCGCGACGGTGAAGAGCACCGCCCACCCGAAGACGTGCGAGACGGCGTCGGCGAGGCCACCCAGCACCGTCTCCCGCAGCTCCGGCGGCAGCTGCCGCAGCATCTCCAGGTCCATGCTCTGGCCCTCGCCGGTGCCGCCCCCGCCGAAGGCGCTGCCGGCCGGGGAGCCGGCGAGCCGGTTGGCGAAGATGGCGCCGAAGAGCGAGACGCCGAACGAGCCGCCGATGGAGCGGAAGAAGGTGGCCGCGCCGCTGGCCGCGCCGAGGTCCTTCTGCGCGACGCTGTTCTGCGCGATCAGCATCGTGGTCTGCATGAGGAAGCCCATGCCGACGCCGAGCACGACCATGTAGAGCGAGGACTCGGTCTTGCTGGTGTCCAGGTCGAGCCGGGTCAGCAGCGCCATGCCGGCGGCCATCACCACACCGCCGACGATCGGGTACGCCCGGTACCGGCCGGTCCTGGTGATCGCCCGGCCGACGACCAACGAGACCACCAGCATGCCGAACATCAGCGGGAGCAGCAGCAGGCCGCTGTTGGTGGCCGACGCCCCCTGCACGGTCTGCTGGTAGAGCGGCAGGAAGTTCATCGCGCCGAACATCGCGAACCCGAGCAGGAAGCCGATCACCGAGATCAGCGCGAAGTTGCGGTTGGCGAAGAGGCCGAGCGGCAGGATCGGCTCGGGGGCGCGCCGCTCGACGATCCCGAAGGCGGCCAGCGCGACGACGGCCAGCACGGCCAGGCCGACGATCTGCGGGGAGATCCAGTCGTAGGAGTTGCCGCCCCAGGTGGTGACCAGCACGATCGCGGTGATGCCGACGGAGAGCAGGGCGGCGCCGAGCCAGTCGATGCGGTGCTCGGTGCGGTACTTCGGCAGGTGCATGGTGGTGGCCAGCACCAGCAGCGCGACGCCGCCGAGCGGCAGGTTGACGTAGAAGGCCCAGCGCCAGGAGAGGTTGTCGGTGATGAAGCCGCCGACCAGCGGCCCGGCCACCATGGCGATGGCCATGATGCCGGCGATCATGCCCTGGTAGCGACCCCGCTCCCGGGGCGGCACCAGGTCGCCGATGATCGCCATCACGCCGACCATCAGGCCACCGGCGCCGAGGCCCTGCACGGCGCGGAACGCGATCAGCTGGATCATGCCGTTGTCGGCCCCGCCGAGCAGGTCCGAGCCGGACATGCCGCAGAGCGCCGAGCCGATCAGGAAGAGGACCACGGAGGTCAGGAAGACCGTCTTGCGGCCGTACAGGTCACCGAGCTTGCCCCAGATCGGGGTGGAGACGGTGGTGCCGAGGATGTACGCGGTGACGATCCAGGTGAAGTGGTCGGCCCCGCCGAACTCCAGCGCGATCCGTGGCAGCGCGGTGCTGACGATCATGTTGTCGAGCATCGCGAGCATCATCGCGATCATCAGGCCGAACAGGACGACCCGGACGTTCGGCCGCACCGCCGACTGACTTTCCTGATCCATCGGTAAGCTCCCCCGCGAGACGTGACCCGCTTACTTGCCGGCCGGCTAGTTACCTTACTAGCCGCACGGTAAGTTGGGTACCGAGAAACGGTCGACGAGACGGGTGGTCCGGGTGAGGGAGAGCACAGGCGGCACGCGCCAACGCATCCAGGCCGTCGCGCTGGAGCTCTTCACCGAGCAGGGGTACGAGAAGACCTCGCTGCGTGAGATCGCCGAGCGGCTGGGGGTGACCAAGGCCGCGCTCTACTACCACTTCAAGAGCAAGGACGAGATCGTCAACAGCTTCGTCGAGGACCGGCTGCGCCGGATGGACGAGCTGATCGCCTGGGCGCGCGCGCAGCCCACCTCCCGCGACACCCGGCACGCGCTGATCGCCCGGTACGCCGAGACGATGTTCGCCAGCGAGCAGCCCTCGGTGATGCGCTTCTTCGAGCAGAACCAGACCGTGCTGAAGAGCCTGACCGCCGGTCAGCAGATGCGGGAGCGGATGTTCCAGCTCGCCAACGAGCTGTGCCGGGGCGACGACTCCCCCGCCGCCCAACTGCGCGCGGCGCTGTCGCTCTTCGCCGTGCACAGCAGTTGGTTCGCGGTACGCGCGCCGGACATCACCGACGACGACCGCAAGAAGATCGCCCTCGACGTCGCCGACGAACTGCTCGCCGGGATCGGCGACCGGCCCGCCGCTCAGGACTGAGCGGGCAACTCCAGGCGCAGGCCCAGCAGCTGGACCCCGGGCACCGGCGACCAGTCCTTCTCCGGCGTCCGGACGAAGCCCAGGCGCTGGTAGAGCCGGTGCGCGGCCACGGCGAGCCCGTCCCGGACGCAGATCACCACCGCCGAGCAGCCGAGGGCGGTGGCCCGGTCGACGCACGCCCGCACCAGCGTCGCCCCGGTGCCGAGCCCCTGGGCGGCCGGGTCCACGGCCAGCATCCGGAACTCGGCCTCGCCGGGGCCGGACAGCTCGGCGTACGGGGTGCCGGGCAGCACGAAGGTCACCGACCCGAGCACGGCCCCGCTCGCCCCGTCCACGGCCACCAGCACCTCGCCGGCGGCGGCCCGGTTGGACACGTCGGCGAGCACCTCGGCGTACCCGCTCTCATCCTTGAGCTGCCCGTCCGCCTCGTACGCGGCGACCGTCAGCCGGGCGATCGCGGCGAAGTCGGCCGGGGTGGCCGGGCGGACCGTCGGGCCGGTCAATCGATCACCGCGATGAGGTCACCGTCCTGCACGACGTCACCCTCGTTGACGGCGAGCTGCTTGACCACACCGTCGGACTCGGCGACGACCGGGATCTCCATCTTCATCGACTCGAGGATCACCAGCGTGTCCCCCTCGGACACGGTGTCGCCCGCCGACGCGACGACCTTCCAGACGTTGGCCACCATCTCGGCGCGGATCTCCTCGGCCATGTCCCGGCCCTCCCTCTCGCGATTGCCTGCCGACGTATCCAATCATGCGGGCGCACGGCGCGGGTGGGGAGCGGCGTGCGTGCGCTCTCGCGTCGGACGGCCCGGACGGCCGCCGAGCGCCGGGGCGGCCACCGGGCGCTCGGGTCGGCGGCAGGGCGAGAGTCGGGCAGGGCTGCCGTCCCTGCGGGCGCGGGCGGATTCGGCGGAAGGGCGGTCCCGACCCGCCGCCCCGGCGGACGATGGCGGGGCCCGCCCGCACTAGCATCAGCGGGTCGGACCCGGGCGCCGGGACGACCGGTGCGTGCGCCGGCGTCGGGGTCGCCGCGGCAGGGATCCGACCATCACGAGGAGGTCAGCATGGCGAAGAAGGCCCGCAAGAAGAAGGCCCGGAAGAAGAGCGGCGCGAACCACGGCAAGCGCCCCAACTCCTGACACCGCCCGGCGGGACCACCCGCCGGCGCAGGACCGGACGCCACGGTGGCCCGGGTCGAGTCGACCCGGGCCACCGTCGTGTCCGTGTTCAGTCGGCGAGTTCGCGCGACTCGCTGGCCTCGAAGACCACCAGCTCGGTGAGGCGTACCCGCAGCCGCTCGCGCAGCTGGTCGGGGGCGGTCTCGTTGCCGCAGCAGCGGGCCACGAGCGCCTTCACCTCCTGCTCGATGCCGTACTCGCGCAGGCAGGGCCCGCACTCGTCGAGGTGGTGGCGGATCAGGTCACGCCGTTCCTCGGCGCACTCCAGGTCGAGGTAGAGGTAGACCTCCGCCAGCACCTCGCGGCAGTCCGTCTCGTGCGGCTCTCCACAGCTCACGTCACACCTCCCGGCCGGCGGCGGCGGTCGAACCCTTCGACGACGGCGCGGAGGTGAAGCCCCGCTCCGCGGCGTAGCGCTCGAGCAGCTTGCGCAGATTACGTCGACCGCGGTGCAGCCGCGACATCACCGTGCCGATCGGCGTGCCCATGATGTCGGCGACCTCCTTGTAGGAGAAGCCCTCGACGTCGGTCAGGTAGACCGCCAGCCGGAACTCCTCCGGCAACTGCTGGAGGGCCTCCTTGACGTCGCTGTCCGGCAGCCGGTCCAGCGCCTCGGTCTCGGCCGAGCGCAGACCGCTGGAGGTGTGCGACTCGGCCTCGGCGAGCTGCCAGTCGGTGATCTCCTCGGTGGGCGCCTGGATGGGCTGGCGCTGCCGCTTGCGGTAGGAGTTGATGTAGGTGTTGGTCAGGATGCGGTACAGCCAGGCCTTCAGGTTGGTGCCCTGTTCGAACTGGTGGAAGGCCGCGTACGCCTTCAGGTACGTCTCCTGGACCAGGTCCTCGGCATCCGCCGGGTTGCGGGTCATCCGCAGCCCGGCAGCGTAGAGCTGATCGACGAAGGGCATCGCGTCCCGCTCGAAGCGGGCCCTGCGCTCGTCCGTCTTCTCGGTGGTCAACCGCACATCCCCTCGCGTCGGATGCTTTCCCGCCGAGGATACGCGTACGGACCTGCCCGCAGATTCAGTTCCGGCGGGTGTGCCCGTGCTCACCGCTGCCGCCCCGCCCACCGTCGCGGGCCATGCCGGGGCGTCGAGCAGCTGCCTGAGCTGCCGCGCCTCCCGTTCGTCCCGTTCCCGGCTCCGTGTCTCGGTCGGCACCGGCCACCCCTCTCACCAGATGTCGTCTCCGGTGGTGGTAACGCCCGGTCCGGGGCCGGACATTCCGCCGGCCGCCCCCGTTCCTGGTCCCGGCCTCGGCGGAGACCGACGCTGGACGCCTCGGCGGAGACCGACGCTGGGACCAGGAAGGGCCTGGGAGGGACGGTGCGGTCGCCCGAACCGGGCGGCCGACACCATCCGATGCAACGACGATTCACCGCGACCGGAAACGGTCCCACCCATGGGCGAGATCACACTCGGCGCATCGACGCCCCCGGCCGGTCGCGGCCGGCGCGACGGCCCCCCGGGCACCGGCCGGCCGTCAGGCCGTGGCCCACCCGCGACCGCGCAGCCATCCGAGCACCGCGTCGGCCACGCCGGCCGGGTCGCCCCGCAGGTCGTGCCGCTCACCGGGGCGGAGCACCACCTCCACCGGGCCCTGCGCGGCGGGTACGCCGAACGGGTCCCGGTCGCCGTTGACCACGAGGGTGGGCAGCCCGGTGGACAGCTCCGCCGCCCGTGAGCGCTCGGGCCGCCCGGGCGGATGCAGCGGGAACGCCAGCGCCACCACCCCGGCGGCGCCCACGGCCGTCGCGCTGCGGCAGGCCACCCGCGCGCCGCTGGACCGCCCGCCCACCAGCAGGGGTACGCCGGGGAACCGCCCGCGCAGCACGGACAGCACCGCCGTCCACGCCTCGTCGAGGTGTCCCGCCGGAGCCGGCGCGCGCCGGCCGGCCACCCGGTACGGCTGGGTCACCCGCGCGACCGCCACCCCGGCCCCGACCACGGCGTCCCGGACGGCCACCAGGTCCGGGGCGTCGACGTCGCCGCCCGCGCCGTGCCCGAGCACCAGCAGGGCGACGGGCGCGCCGGCCGGCAGGTCGGTCTGCACCCGGGCGGGTCCGCGTGGGGTGTCGAGTTCCTCGTGGTGCGGCATCCGACCATTCTGCGGCCCTGGGCCGCCCCGGCCCGGCCGGAACCCGCACCGCCCGCGTCAGCCCCGACGGCCCGGCCGGACCGGGCGGGCGCTCAACTCAGCGGGACCAGGGTGAGCAGGCGGTCGCGCACCGGCGGGCCGGCGTCGTCGGCCGCGTCCGGATCCGGTTGGACCTCGCTGCGCCAGGCGACCAGCATGGCCCGCCGCTCGCGGGGCGTGGTGCCGCCCCACACCCCGTGGCAGTCACCCACCTCCAGCGCCCAGGCCAGGCAGGATCCCTGCACGTCGCAACTGCGGCAGAGCGCCACGGCGGCGTCGGCCGGTTCGTTGGGCGCCGGAAAGAAGGTCTCCGGGTCCACGCTCTGGCAGGTTCCTCTGGTCCGCCAGGCTTCGTCCTGTCGCCGTTCCCGCAGTGCCCGCAGCAGTCGCGGATCTCGTCGTGCGGCGGCCACCTCGTGCGGTCGGGGCATACGCGCCCGGGTCATCACACCCACCTCCCCCGTGGGACCGGCAAGATCGACGGGCGTCGTTCGCACCGCGCGAAGACGCTCCCAGTGCCGGCGCTCGGTTCTATCGCACCCACGGAGGCGTGGACAAGGGGCTGTGCACAAAGATGGCTGAAGATCCGACCGACGTTTCGCCCGGAACTCTGGCAATTGGTACGCGACAATGTCGCGTGAACGACATTCAGAACAGGGTGATTTCCTCCCCCGACCGCTCATCCTCGGGCAGCGGCACCCGTTCGATCAGTCCGGGCCCGTCGTTGCGGACGTCGCCCACCGCCCGCCCGACCGGTCGGATCTCCAACCCGGCGAGCCACTGCGCCGGGGGTGGGACGAGCAGCGCCGCCGGGTCGTCGGCCGGGGCGAGCCAGTCGTCCCAGCGCTCCCGGGGCAGCAGCAGCGGCATCCGGTCGTGCACCTCGGCCAACTCGCCCACGGCGGCGGTGGTGAGCACGCTGAAGGTGAGCAGCGACTCCCAGCGCGACCAGATGCCGGCGAAGGCCAGCACCGAGCCGTCCCGCGGGGTCATGTAGTAGGGCTGCTTGCCACCGTCGGGGCGGCGGACCCACTCGTACCAGCCGTCGGCGGGGACGAGGCAGCGTCGGCGGGCGAACGGGTCGGCGTACGCCCGGCTGGTGGCGACCGTCTCGACCCGTGCGTTGATCATGCGGGCGGCCCCGGCCGCCGAGCGGGACCAGTGCGGCACCAGCCCCCACCGGCCCACCGACAGCACCCGCCCGGCGTCGGCGTCGACCCGGACCAGGGGCACCGGATCGGTCGGGGCGACGTTGTGGTCCGGCCCGAGCCGGCCGCCGGTGTCGTCGTACGACTCGAACAGGGCGCTCAGGTCGCCCGCGCTCCGGGTCGTCGCGTACCTCCCGCACATGGCGCACACGCTAACGCCCCGCGCGCCGGTCGGCTGTCCCGCCAACCGGGAGTGGCGTCGCCGCCGGAGTCCCAGGCGCCGACGGACTTGGCAGAATGTCACCGTGGGGAATCTGACCGCGACCCGGCCGCCGCAGCCGTGGACCGCACCGACCGCCAGCGACCCGGTGTCGGCGACGCTGCGCCTGCCCGGCTCCAAGTCGATGACCGCCCGGGCGCTGGTGCTCAGCGCGCTGGCCACCGGCCCGTCCACCCTGCACGGGCCGCTGCGCGCGCGGGACACCGAACTCATGGCGGGCGGGCTGCGCGCCATGGGCGCCCACGTGTCGGTCTCCGACGACGAGCGCTGGCTGCTCCGGCCGCACCCGCTGGTCGGTCCGGCCCACGTCGACGTCGGGCTCGCCGGCACGGTGATGCGCTTCGGGCCGCCGGTGGCCGGCCTGGCCGAGGGGCGGGTCACCTTCGACGGCGACCCACAGGCCCGGGTCCGCCCGCTGGGCCCGCTGATCGGCGCGCTGCGCACCCTCGGCGTACGCCTCGACGCCCCGGCGACCGGCAGCCTGCCGCTGGTGGTGCAGGGCACCGGCCGGGTCACCGGCGGCGAGGTGGTGATCGACGCCTCGGCCTCCAGCCAGCTCGTCTCCGGGCTGCTGCTCGCCGGGGCCCGGTTCGACCGGGGCGTGGTGGTCCGCCACGAGGGCCCGCCGGTCCCCTCCGCCCCGCACCTGCGGATGACCGTGCAGATGCTGCGCGCGGCCGGGGCGGCGGTCGACGACAGCACGCCGGACGTCTGGGTGGTCGAGCCCGGCCCGCTGACCGGCCGGGGCTGGGAGATCGAGCCGGACCTCTCCGGCGCGGTGCCGTTCTTCGCCGCCGCGCTGGTCACCGGCGGTGAGGTGACCCTGCAGGGCTGGCCGCGCAGCAGCGCCCAGCCGGTCGAGCAGCTCCGCTCGCTGCTCCAGCGGATGGGTGGCGAGGTCACCCTGGGCACCGCCGGGCTGACCGTCCGGGGCACCGGCACGGTGCACGGCCTGTCGGCCGACCTCTCCGACGTCAGCGAGCTGACCCCGGCGCTGACCGCGCTGGCCATGCTGGCCGACTCCCCCTCCCGGTTCACCGGCATCGCGCACATCCGCGGTCACGAGACCGACCGGATCGCCGCGCTGGCCCGCGAGTTCACCGCGCTCGGCGCGGACCTCACCGAGAGCGACGACGGCCTGGAGATCCGGCCCCGCCCGCTGCGCGGCGGGACCTTCCGCACGTACGCCGACCACCGGATGGCGCACGCCGCGGCGGTCGCCGGGCTCGCCGTCCCCGGCATCGAGGTGGACGACGTGACGTGCACCTCGAAGACCATGCCCGAGTTCCCGGCACTATGGTCGGCGATGGTGACCGGCAAGAGCTGAGGCGGAGACAGGAGGCGGTCCTGGCGACCAGACGGCGGGAGTACGACGAGGACGACGTACGGGTCCGGCCCGGGAAGTCCTCGCGTCCACGCACCCGGACCCGGCCCCGGCACGCCGACGCGGTCGACGGCTTCGTGATCGCCGTCGACCGGGGCCGCTACACCTGCGTGCTGTCCGAGGCGGCTCCGGACGCCCCCGTCGTCACCGCGATGCGGGCACGGGAGCTGGGCCGCAAGTCGGTGGTGGTGGGCGACCGGGTGGGCCTGGTCGGGGACACCTCCGGGGCGGCCGGGGCGCTGGCCCGGATCGTCCGGATCGCCGAGCGCCGCTCGGTGCTGCGGCGTACCGCCGACGACGACGAGACCACCGCCGAGGGGCGGCTGGAACGGGTCGTGGTCGCCAACGCCGACCAGTTGGTGATCGTCAGCGCGCTGGCCGACCCGCCGCCGCGCACCGGGTTCATCGACCGCTGCCTGGTGGCCGCGTACGACGCCGACATCGAGCCGCTGCTCTGCCTGACCAAGGCGGACCTGGCCGGGCCGGACCAGGTCGTCGGCTACTACGCCGAGCTGGAGCTGCCGTACGTGCTGATCCGGCCGGACTCCGACCTCGACGCGCTGCGGTCGCTGCTCGCCGGCCGGGTCTCGGTCATGGTGGGCCACTCCGGGGTGGGCAAGTCGACGCTTGTCAACCGGCTGGTGCCGGACGCGGCCCGGGCGGTCGGCACGGTCAGCGCGATCGGCCGGGGCCGGCACACCTCCACCAGCGCGGTGGCCCTGCCGCTGCCCGCCGCCCCGGGGGTCGCGCCGGGTGCGGTCGCGGGCTGGATCGTCGACACCCCGGGGGTACGCAGCTTCGGGCTGGCCCACGTCTCGGCGGAGAGCCTGCTGCACGGCTTCCCCGACCTGGTCGAGGCCACCGTCGACTGCCCGCCGAACTGCCCGCACACGCCGGACGAGGCCGACTGCGCGCTGGACTCCTGGGTGGCCGCCGGGAAGGCCGACCCGCGCCGGCTGGCGTCGTACCGTCGGCTGCTGGCCTCCCGGTCGGGCGAGGGTGACGCGCGGGAGCCGGAGCGCAACCCGGGCGATCCGCTCGCCGGGTCGTGACCGGTCCGCGCGACCCGGCCGGCGGGTCCGGCGCGGGCCGCCGCTACCGTTTCCTCCCATGACCGGGTACGCCGACGACATCGCCCTCGCCCACCGGCTCGCGGACGCCGCCGACGCCATCTCGGCGGCCCGGTTCCGCGCGCTCGACCTGCGGGTGGAGGCCAAGCCGGACCTGACCCCCGTCTCGGACGCGGACACCGCGGTCGAGCGGGCGATCCGCGCGCTGCTGGCCGAGCACCGCCCCGGCGACGGCCTGCTCGGCGAGGAGTACGGCGAGCAGCCCGCCACCGGGCCGGACGGCCGGCGCTGGGTGGTCGACCCGATCGACGGGACCAAGAACTTCGTCCGGGGCGTGCCGGTCTGGGCGACCCTGATCGCGCTGCTGGAGGGCGACCGGCCGGTGGTCGGACTGGTCTCCGCCCCGGCCCTGGGCCGGCGCTGGTGGGGCGTGGCCGGCGAGGGCGCGTACGCCGGCCCGGACGCCGCCTCCGGCGCCCCGATCCGGGTCTCCGCGGTGCGGGACCTCGCCGACGCCAGCTTCTGCTACTCGTCGCTGACCGGCTGGGAGGAGGCGGGCCGGCTGGACGCCGTGCTCCAGCTCATGCGCGACACCTGGCGCAGCCGGGCGTACGGCGACTTCTACGGTTACATGCTGCTCGCCGAGGGCGCACTGGACGTCATGGTGGAACCGGAGTTGTCGCTCTGGGACGTCGCCGCGCTGGTCCCGATCGTCACCGGCGCCGGGGGTGTGATGACCACCCTCGACGGCCGTCCCTCGCCTGGTGGGAGCAGCTCCGACGAGGTCAGCGCGATCGCCACGAACGGTCACCTGCACCCGGACGTCCTCGCCCGGCTGGCTCGGCCGACCGCGCGCTGACCCCGGGGCACCCTCTATCCTCGCCAGGTGGTGTCCTCCGGTTGGTGCTTCCTCGCGGCCATGATCGTCGCGTACGGCTTCGCCAACATGCTGCAGTCGGTGGCCGCGGCACGGACGACGGTGCACCACACCTTCGATCCGGGGCTGCTGCTGCGGCTGGCCGGGCACCGCACCTACCTGATCGGGCTGATCTGCCAGGTGACCGGGTTCGTGCTGGCCTTCCTGGCCCGTCGGGACCTGCCGCTGTTCCTGGTGCAGGCGAGCGTCGCCGCCGGTCTCGGGGTCACCGCCGTGCTGGGGGTGGTGGTGCTGAAGTGGCGGCTGCCGGCCGCCGAGGTGGCGCTGCTGGTGCTCCTCTTCGGCGGGATCACCGCGCTGGTGCTCTCCGCCCAGCCGGCCCCGTCCAAGGGGCTCGGCACCGCCGGCCTGATCGCCCTGACCGCCGCGCTCGGCGGCATCGCCGTGCTCGGCTTCTTCGCGGTACGCCTGCACGGCTCACCGGGCTCGGTGGCGCTCGGTTCGCTGGCCGGGCTGGCCTTCTCCGCCGCGGCGGTCGCCGCCCGGCCGCTGGCGTCGGCGGCCTCGCCCGAGGCGTTCGTCCGGGACCCGCTGCTCTACCTGCTGATCGCGCACTCGATCGTGGGGCAGCTGCTGCTCGGGCTGGCGATGCAGCGCGGCTCCACCACCGCCGCCGTCGCCGCGATGGACGCCGCCGGCGCGGTGCCGGCCGCGATCATCGGCCTGCTGCTGCTCAACGACAAGATCTGGCCGGGGCGGGAGTGGCTGGCCGCCGTCGGCTTCCTGGTCACCCTGGCCGCGGTGATCGGTCTGACCCGGTACGCCGAGCCGCAGCACCATCACGCCGTGGCCGGGGAGCGGGAACGGGCGATGGTCGGCGCGGCCCCGGGACGGCCGCTGCCGCCCCGCTGAGCGTCGCTCAGGCCTCGACCGGCTTGCGCTTGCCCACCACCCGTTCGTAGAGGCGTTCCAGGGCGCTGGCGGTGCGTTCCCAGGTGTAGCTGCACCGGACCCGGTCCACCGCCGCGTGCCCGTACGCGAACCGCCCCGCGTTGTCGGCGAGCAGCCGGCGCAGCGTCACCCCGAGGGTCCGCACGTCGCCCGGCGGCACCAGCCGGCCGGTCACCTCGTCGACCACCGCGTCGGCGATGCCGCCCATCGCGTAGCCGACCACCGGCACGCCGCAGGCCATCGCCTCCAGCGACACCCGCCCGGCCGACGAGTAGTGCGCGGTGCAGGCCACCACGTCGGCGGAGCGGTACCAGGTCGGCATCTGGTCGTGCGGGACCGCGCCGACCAGGGTGACCTGGTCGCCCACCCCGGTCCGTTCGGCCAGCTCGCGCAGCCGGCGGGCCTCGGCGTGGGTGGCGAGCTGTTCGGGCGGGGGCCCGCCCGCGATGACCAGCTCGGCGTCGCCGACCAGCCGCATCGCCCGGATCAGGTCCTCCTGGCCGTGCCCGGGGGACAGCCCGCCGACGGAGAGGATCCGGGCCCGCTGGTCGCGGGGGGCGGCTTCGCCGTCGGGGTGGAACCGGGTGACGTCGACGCCGGCCGGCACCATCGCCACCGAGGTGCGTTGCAGGCCCATCCGGGTCAGCTCGTCGACCTCGTCGTTGCACTGGGCGACGGCGATGTCCACCGCCCGGGTCAGGGCCCGCTCCAGCGGGATCCGCTCGCCGGGGCCGTCGTAGCCCTGGCCGAGGTGGCGCAGCTGCTCGACGCCGAGGGAGTGGAAGGTCTGCACGACCGGGATGTCGGTCTCGCGTACCGCGTGGGCGGCGGCCAGGCCGCCGATCCAGTAGTGCCCGTGCACCACGTCCGGGGTCCACTCCCCGGCCCAGCGGTCGGCCAGCCAGCGGCCGAACTCCGCCACGTACGGGACGAGTTCGGCGGTGGGGGTGGGTCGGGGCGGCCCCACCGGCACCCGTTCCACGCGGTAGCCGTCCAGCTCGACGCTGTCCGGCAGGTCCGCATCGGCGCGGCGCTCGTAGACCCGTACGTCGTGGCCGCGCCCGGCCAGCTCGGCGGCGACCCGGGCGATGTGCTCGTGGGTGCCGACGGCGGGGCCGTCCGCATGCCGGGTGGAGCCGGCGTGCGCGAAGACGAGGCCGACGCGCATGGTGCACCTCCATGCGTACTGCGAGGGATGGTCCTCCGGTCAGAGGGTCCCATTAACCCGGGCCCGACGAGCCGAAACCTGGCAGATCGGGACCAGTCAACGCGAGTGGGACGCCCCGAGCCGAGCACCGGCCAACCACCACCCCGCCACCGACCCGATGCCGTTACGCCACCGCCCCTGCCACCCACCGACCGGCCCCGCCGGGCACCCCCGACCCCCTGATCCCTTTACGCCACCCTCCCGCCCCCTCCCCCTACCCCCCTCCCGCCCCTGACCAAGTCGGTGATCAAGAAGTTTGCGTCCGGACGGCTCGGCGGGGATGCGCAAACCTCTTGATCACGGGCCTCGTCGGGCGGGCAGGCCACGGGGACGGGTGCGGGCCGGGTGGGTGGGGATGGTGGGGGTGGGGCGGGTGGGCCGGCGTGGGGGTGGAAGGGGCCGGGATCGACGGGGTGCGGGCCGCATGAGCCGGGCCGGTCGGGGGTACCGACGGGGAATGCCGCTGACCCGCACTCTCGCCGACGCCACGGTGGTGATCACCGGCGCCTCCAGCGGAATCGGCACCGCCACGGCCTATGCGCTCGCCCGCCGGGGCGCCGACGTCGTGCTCGCCGCCCGCACCGAGACCGCCCTCGAGGAGGTCGCCCGACGCTGCCGCGAGCTGGGCGGCCGGGCGCTGGTCGTCCCCACGGACGTCACCGACCCGGTGGCGGTGGAGGAGCTGGCCGTCCGCGCGGTGGACGAGTTCGGCCGGATCGACGCCTGGATCAACAACGCCGCGGTCAGCGCCGTCGGGCTCTTCGACGAGATCCCGGTGGCCGAGTTCCGCCGGGTGGTCGAGGTGAACCTGCTCGGCACCACGTACGGCATCCGGGCCGCGCTGCCCTGGCTGAGCGCGTCCGGCGGCGGGGTGCTGGTCAACAACGCCTCGGTGCTCGCCGAGGTGGCGATGCCCTACCAGTCCGCGTACAACGCCACCAAGCACGGCATCCGCGGGTTGTCCGACACCGTCCGGCAGGAGCTGCGGGTGACCGGGCGGGGCAACATCTCGATCTGCACGGTGCTGCCGGCGACCATCGACACGCCGTTCTTCCGGCACGCCGGCAACCACACCGGCCGGGAGCTGGTCCCGCCGCCACCGGTCTACCCGCCGGAGGTGGTGGCCGAGACGATCGTCCGGCTGCTGCGCCGCCCCCGCCGCGAGGCGTACGCGGGCGGCGCGGCGCGGCTGGCCGGGCTCCAGTGGCGGCTCGCGCCGGCGCTGGCCGAGCGGGTGCTGGGCTGGTACGTGCACCGCACCCAGTTCGGCCCGGCGCGCGCCGTGGAGAGCAGCGGGAACGTCTTCCGCCCGGACGCCGAGGCGGTCCGCGACGGCGGCTGGGACGGCCGGCGACGGCAGCTGCTCCGGATGACCACCGCGTTCGGGCTGGCCGCCGCCGGCACCGCCGTCGGCACGGTGGCCGCGATGGCCCGGCGATCCCGGTCGGGCCGACGGTGAGCCGCCCGGACCGGCCGGGTGCGCGTCCGGCCGTCGGCGTGCACAATGGGACGATCATGCCAACGGACGCGCGTTGCCTGGTGGAGTCGGACGAGTCGTCCGCGGTCGTGCGGTTGAGCGGCCTGCTGGAGCCGACCGCCGTCGGCCGGGTGCGCGACGCCCTCCTCGCCCGGCTCAGCACCCGGCCCGGTCCGATCGTCGTGGACGTGACCCGGCTCCGGGCGACGGGCGACACGGCCGTCCGGCTGCTCGCCGAGCTGCGCCGTACGGTCGCCGACTGGCCCGCCACCGACCTGTTCGTGCTCGACCCGACCGGGGCGGCCACCGGGGCCTCCGGTGACCTGCCGGTCTGCGCCAGCCTCGACGAGGCCACCGCCGCGCTGGCCCGTACCCCGATGGCGGCCCTGCTCACCGTTGACCTCTCCCCGACCGTGGGGGCGGCCCGGCGGGCCCGGGAGCTGGTGTCCGACGGCTGCGCCCGGTGGGGCGTTCCCGAGCTGGCCGAGCCGGCGACCATCGCGGTGACCGAGATGGTCAACAACGTGGTGGCGCACGCGGGCACCCCGATGACGGTCCTGGTCGCCCCCCGGGACAGCGCCCTGCACGTCGCGGTCCGCGACCACTCGCGGCGGCAGCCCGCGTACGCCGGGTTGGCCCCGCTCACCTCGACCGGGGGGCGCGGTCTGCTGCTGATCGACACGGTGGCCCGCCGGTGGGGCAGCACTCCCGTACCGGACGGCAAGGTCGTCTGGTGCGTCCTGTACGCGGAGGACGAAGCCCGGTACCGAGGCTGACTTCTCCCCTTTCATCCCGATTGCGGGTGCCGGGGCCGGTTACCCGGAGGGCGGCAGTGGGTACGGATCAGCCATGCGCGACGACGAGTACCCGACCCCCGTGTCCGACCCCGAGGCGGAGGGCCTGCCCGACACCGCCGACGACGACTCGACCGCCAACGACGACGTCCTCACCGGTCGCGAGGCGGACGGCCCCGAGCCGGCCCAGCTGCCCGGTGACCGGACGCCGGTCGCGGTGGACCGGTTCGGGACCACCGCCGACGAGCAGCTCGACGGGGAGTCGCTGGACTACAAGCTCCAGCGGGAGCAGTACGAGCGCGCCCCCGACGACCCGTTGGCCGGCCCGGTCGACCCGGACATCGCCGCCGAGGCGGACAGCGACGAGGCCGCCGCCCAGGCCCAGCTCGACGCCGACGTGATCGACCCCGGTCCCACCTCCGACCCGCACTCCCCGGTCTCCGTCTACGACCACGGTCAGCTCGGCACCGTCGCCGACCACCAGGTCGGCCGGCTGGTCGAGCCGGACGAGGGGGCGCACACCGACCAGGAGACCGACAACATCGCCTACGACGCGGGCGCGGCCGGTGGTGGGGCGAGCGCGGAGGAGCTGGCGATCCACGAGACCCGGCCGCCCGAGTCGCGCTGAGCCGTCAGCCGTCCAGGCCGCGCTCGATCGCGTAGCGGGTCAGCTCCACCCGGTTGTGCAGCTGGAGCTTGCCCAGCGTGTTCTGGACGTGGTTCTGCACCGTGCGGTGCGACAGGCCCAGCCGCTCGGCGATCTGCTTGTACGACAGCCCCTTGGCCACCAGACGCAGCACCTCGGTCTCCCGATCGGTGAGCCGGGGTGCCGCGTCGTGCCGGCCGTCGGCCACCGACTGCCCGGGTGTGGCGGCGAGCCGGCGGTACTCGCCGAGGACCAGTCCGGCCAGGCCGGGCGTGAAGACCGGCTCCCCCGCGGCGGTGCGGCGCACCGCGTCGAGGAACTCCGCCGGGGCGGCGGACTTCAGCAGGTAGCCGGTGGCGCCGGCCTTCACCGCGTCCAGCACGCTCTGCTGCTCGCCGCTGGCGGAGAGCATCAGCACCCGCACCTCGGGCAGCGCCGCGCGCAGCCCGTGGATCACCTCCACCCCGGAGATGTCGGGCAGTTGGAGGTCGAGCACCACGACGTCCGGCCGGGCCGCCGCCGCGACCCGGACCGCCTGCCGTCCCTCGCCGCTGGTGGCGACCACCTGGTGGCCGGCCTCGGTGAGGTCCCGGGCCACCCCCTCCCGCCACATCGGGTGGTCGTCGACGACCATCACCCGGACCATGCTCATCCGCCCTTCCTGGGTACGACCATCTCGATCTCGGTGCCCTCGCCCGGGGCGGAGACGATCCGCACCGTACCGCCGAGGTCGGTGATCCGGCCCCGGACGGACTGGGCCAGTCCGAGGCGGCCCTGCCGGGCGGCCTCGACGAGCCGCCCCTCGGGAATGCCGGGGCCGGCGTCGCGCACCGAGACGGTCACCGTCGCCCCCTCGTCCTCCACCAGCACCCAGGCGCGGCCGTCGGCGTGCCGCTCGACGTTGTCCAGCGCCGCCGCGGTCGCCGCCGCCACCTCCCGGGCCACCGGGGCCGGCAGCGGGACCGGGGTCGCCGGGACGGAGACCGAGACGGTCGCCGAGGCGTACCCGCCGAGCAGGGCGCACAGGTCCGCCGTGCCGACCGGCCGGTCGGTGGCGGGCGCCGGGGCGGTCCCGGCGATCAACGCCCGCAGCGCCGCCTCCTGCTCGCCGGCGAGCCGCGCCAGTTCGCCGGCCTCCCCGTCGAGGTGCGCCCCGCGCCGCTGCACCAGCGCCAGCACCTGGAGCACCGAGTCGTGGATGCCCCGGGCCAGCCGCTCCCGTTCCCGGGTCGCGGCCTCCAGCTCCACCGCGCGCTGCAACCGTTCCTCGGCGGTCACCGCCAGCCGGGCCACGTGCCCGACGACCACCCCGGCGAGCAGCAGCAGGATCAGCCCGGTGATCGAGGGGGTGCCGAACCCGCGGGCGGCCAGGTCCGCCACGCCGAGCAGCAGCGCGGCCACCGCCCCGCGCCGCCGGCCGCCGGAGATCGCCCAGGCCAGCACCGGCGCGCCCTCCCAGACCACGGCCAGGGTCGGGGTGCCGGTGGCCAGCGCCGCCCGGCCGACCACCCACGGGGTCACCGCGAGGACGGCCAGCGCCACCGTCACGTCGGCCAGCAGCAGCGGCCAACCCCGGTTCGCCGGGCGCGCGTAGCCGACCGTGGCCGCCACGGACCAGGCCAGCATGGCCAGCAGGACGGCGCCGGCGGCCACCGGGTGCGCGAACCGGTCGGCGTCGCGCAGCACCAGCACGCAGACGTACGCCAGCGAGGCGAAACGGAAGACGGCGAGGGACCGCCAGAGCGGGTCCTCGAATCCCCCCGGCGGTGTCGGCATGGGCGACACGATGCCACAGTCGTCCCCGCCGACCGGCGGGCCGGCCGTCGCGCGGGGGCGAACCCTGACGTACGGTGGAAATGTCGCGAAAATCTCCGAGACCCGCGGTCGGGACAGGGCCATGACGAACGCAGATCCCCCCACACCGCGTACGGTTGTGCCCATCGAACCTTCCCTCCTCATCGCCGAGGCCTTCGACCAGGCGCAGGTGACCGAGCTACGGCACTCGGTCACCTCCTGCGCGCACGCCGCGGGGCTCGACGGGCAGCGCCTCGACGACTTCGTGCTGGCGGTCAACGAGTTGATCACCAACGCGGTCCGGCACGGCGGCGGCCAGGGCTCGCTGCGGCTGTGGCGGCGCTCCGGCGAGCTGGTCTGCGAGGTCGCCGACCACGGGCGCGGCATCAGCGCGCAGCGGCTGGGCGACCGGTCCCGGCCGGCGGCGGAGACCGCGGGCGGGTGGGGTCTCTGGCTGGCCCGCGAGCTGAGCGACACGATGGAGGTCGAGACCAGCACGGCCGGCACCACGGTACGGATCAGCAGCGCCGTGACGGCCGACCGGCGTGCCAGGGCGGAGTGACCGCCCCGGCACACCGACGGGTCAGCCGAAGAGCGCGCTGACCGACTCCCCGTTGTGGATCCGGCGCATCGCCTCGGCCAGCGCGGGCGCCACCGAGAGGACCTCCAGCTTCGGCACCCGCTTCTGCGCCGGAATCGGCACCGTGTTGGTGCAGACGATCTCCAGCACGCCGTCCTGCTCGCCGAGCCGTTCCAGCGCCCCGCCGGAGAACAGGCCGTGGGTGCAGGCGAGCCGGATCGAGCGCACCTTGAGTTCGCGCAGGTGGGCCATCAGCTCGATGACCGTGCTGCCCTTGGCGATCTCGTCGTCCAGGACGATCACGTCCCGGTCGGCGACGTCGCCGATCACCGTACTGATCTTGACCCGGTCGTCGCTGAACCGCTGCTTCGCGCCGGCCGCGACCGGGGTGCCGAGCATCCGGGCGAAGGCCGCCGCCTCCTTGGCGTTGCCCAGGTCCGGCGAGACCACGACGGTGTTGCTCAGGTCGTAGCGACGGAAGTGGGTGGCCAGCTCGCGCAGCGCGTGCAGATGGTCGACCGGGACGCTGAAGAAGCCGTGCACCTGCGGTGAGTGCAGGGTCAGCGCGAGCACCCGGTGCGCGCCGGCGGAGGTGAGCAGGTCGGCGACGAGCCGGCCGCCGATGGAGATGCGCGGGGCGTCCTTCTTGTCCGACCGGGCGTACGCGTAGTGCGGCAGCACCACGGTGATCCGGCCGGCCGACGCGCCCCGGGCAGCGTCGATCATGAGCAGCAGCTCGACCAGGTTCTCCTGCACCGGCGGTACCAGGGGCTGGATCAGGAAGACGTCCCGCTCCCGGCAGTTCGCCTGCAACTGCACTTCCAGGCAGTCGTTGGCGAACCGGGAGACCCGCACGGGGTGCAACGGCACGTCGAGGTGGGCACAGATCTCGGCGGCGAGTTCCGGATGGGCGGTTCCACTGAACACGGCGATGTCACGCACGTCTCGACATCGTACGGCCGGCTCACCGGTTCTCCCGGCGCGACCTTCCCGGTACGGTGCCGCAATGACCGGAGAGTACGTCGCCGCCATCGACCAGGGCACCACCTCGTCACGGTGCATCGTCTTCGACCGGGCCGGGGAGATCGTCTCCGTCGCCCAGCGGGAGCACCGACAGATTTTCCCCCAGCCGGGCTGGGTGGAGCACGACGCCGAGGAGATCTGGACCAACGTCCAGCAGGTGGTGCGGGACGCGCTGGAGGACGCCGGGACCGGCCCGGAGGGGCTGGCCGCGGTGGGCATCACCAACCAGCGGGAGACCACCGTCGTCTGGGACCGGACCACCGGCCGCCCGGTGGCCAACGCGATCGTCTGGCAGGACACCCGCACCGGCCCGCTGCTGCGCGAGCTGGCCCACTCGTACGGGGAGCAGCGGCTGCGCGAGCGGACCGGGCTGACCCTGGCCACCTACTTCGCCGGCCCGAAGCTGCGCTGGCTGCTCGACAACGTCGACGGGCTGCGCGAGCGCGCCGAGCGGGGCGAGGTGCTCTTCGGCACCATGGACAGCTGGCTGATCTGGAAGCTGACCGGGCGGCACGTCACCGACGTGACGAACGCCAGCCGGACCATGCTGATGGACCTGGAGACCCTCGACTGGGATCCGGAGCTGCTGGAGGCGATGCGGGTGCCGGCGGCGATGCTGCCGGAGATCCGTTCCTCGGCCGAGGTGTACGGCAACGGCGACGGGCTGCTGCCCGGGGTGCCGGTGGCCAGCGCCCTCGGCGACCAGCAGGCCGCCCTGTTCGGCCAGACCTGCTTCCAGCCGGGCGAGGCGAAGTGCACCTACGGCACCGGCAGCTTCCTGCTGCTCAACACCGGGGCCAGTCCGGTCCCCTCCTCGCACGGCCTGCTCACCACGGTCGCCTACCGGATCGACGGGCATCCGGCCGCGTACGCCCTGGAGGGGGCGATCGCGGTGACCGGGTCGCTGGTGCAGTGGCTGCGCGACAACCTGGGGGTGATCTCCTCCGCCCCGGAGGTGGAGGAGCTGGCCCGCACGGTCGACGACAACGGCGGCTGCTACGTCGTGCCGGCCTTCTCCGGGCTCTTCGCGCCGCACTGGCGCAGCGACGCCCGAGGGGTGATCGCCGGGCTGACCGGCTACATCACCAAGGGGCACCTGGCCCGGGCGGTGCTGGAGGCGTCGGCCTGGCAGACCCGCGAGGTGGTCGACGCGATGAACGCCGACTCGGACGTGGCGCTGCGCCGGCTGCGGGTGGACGGCGGGATGACCGCCAACGGTCTGCTGATGCAGTTCCTCGCCGACGTCCTCGACGTGCCGGTGGTCCGCTCCCGGATCACCGAGACCACCTGCCTCGGCGCGGCGTACGCGGCCGGGCTGGCGGTCGGGTTCTGGCCGGACCTGGCCACGCTGCGCGCCCAGTGGCGCTCCGACGCCCAGTGGGAGTCCACCATGACGCCGGAGCACCGGGAGCGGGAGCTGCGCCAGTGGCGCAAGGCCGTGCAGCGCACCCTCGACTGGGTGGACTGATCAGGCCCAGCGGTTGCCGGTCAGCTTCTCGTAGACGTCGACGTAGCGGGCCCGGGTCGCCTCGACCACCTCGGCGGGGACCTCGGGCGCCGGGCCCTGCTTGTCCCAGCCGCTGCCGGTGGCCCAGTCCCGCACGTACTGCTTGTCGTAGGAGAACTGGGCCCGCCCCGGCTGGTACGACTCGGCCGGCCAGAACCGGGACGAGTCGGAGGTGAGCAGCTCGTCGCCGATCGTCAGGGTGCCGTCGGCCGCCCAACCGAGCTCGATCTTGGTGTCGGCGACCAGGATGCCCCGGTCGGCGGCGAGTTCCGCGCCCCGGCGGTAGACGTCGATGGTGATCTGCCGCAGCCGCTCGGCGGTCTCGCCGCCGACCTTGTCCACCACCTCGGCGAAGGTGATCGGCTCGTCGTGCTCGCCCACCGGCGCCTTGGTCGACGGGGTGAAGATCGGCTCGGGCAGGATGGACGCCTCGACCAGGCCACGCGGCAGTTCGACCCCGGAGACCTTGCCGGTGGCCTGGTACTCCTTGAGTCCCCCGCCGGTCAGGTAGCCGCGCGCCACGCACTCCACCGGCACCATGTCCAGCCGGCGGCAGCGGATCGCCCGGCCGGCGAACTCGGCGGGCACGTCGGTGGCCGAGATGACGTGGTTCGGCACCAGGTCGGCCAGCTGCGCGAACCACCAGAGCGACAGGGCGGTGAGCAGCTTCCCCTTGTCGGGGATGGGCGTCGGCAGCACCACGTCGTAGATCGAGATGCGGTCGGAGGCGACCAGGATCAGGTCGTCGCCGTCGGCGTAGACGTCCCGGACCTTGCCCGAGTGCAGAAGTTCCACGCGCCCTAGTACACCACGCGGCCCCGGGACGCCCGGTGCGGCCACCGGGCCTCCCGCCGTCCGGCGCCCGCTACGGCCCCGGGCGCGTGGGCCACGTCCCGGCCGCGCGACGTTGACACCCGGGCGCGGAGCCTGCGTGAATGGTCCGAACTCGTCCAGCGTCGCCCAGGAGCGCACCGTGCCCGCTGCCCGCCCCTCGCCGTCCCGGCCCGGCGCCGACCCGGCCCGGCGGCGGCTGCTCGGCGCGCTGCTCGCGGTGCCGGCGCTCGCCACCGGCGGGCTCACCGGCTGCCGCGCCGAGGTCGCCGACGCGGTGGACGACGGCCCGATCGAGCTGTCGGTCTTCTGGTACGGCACGGCCCGGCGGGCCCAGGCCACCGAGCGGGCGTTGCGGCTCTACTCGGACCGCAACCCCCGGGTCACCTTCCGGGTGACCTGGCAGGGCGCGGCCGGCTACTACGACCGGATCGCCACCCAGGCCGCCGGCGGCAACGTGCCGGACCTGTTCCAGCTCGACGACGGCATGCTGACCGAGTACGCGCAGCGCGGCATCGCCCTCGACCTCGGCCCGTACGTCGCCGGCGGCCGGCTCGACCTGCGTGGCCTGCCGCCCGGGCTGGCCGCCTACGGCACGGTGGACGGTCGGACCGTCGGCGTCCCGGCCGCGCAGACCCACCCGGTCGTGGTCTACAACCGGGACCTGCTGCGCCGGCTCGGGATGCCCGTCCCGACGATCATGCCGTGGGCCGAGTACCTCGACTGGGCCGCCCGGGTGACCCGGGCCAGCGGCGGGCGGGTCGCCGGCACCATGGACCCCTCCGGCGACCAGCGGGCCCTCTGGCTGTGGCTACGCGGCCAGGGCGGCAAGTTCTACCAGGGCCGGCAGCTCGGCTTCGACTCGACGGCGTTGGTGGACTGGTTCGAACTCTGGCAGCGCGCCCGGCTGGACCGGGCCACCCCGGCCGCCGCCCTGGTCGACCGCGCCGACTCGGGCGACCCGGCGCGGCAGCTCGTGGTCACCGGGCACACGGCCGCCTCGTTCGCCTGGTCCCACCAGCTCCCCGAGTTGCAGCGCCACACCGACGACGAGTTGGGGCTGGCCGGCTTTCCCGGCCCGGCGGCCGCCCAGTGGGACCAGGCCTCGATGTACTGGGCCGCCTTCCAGGGCACCCGGCACCCGGCGGTGGTGGCGGACGTCCTCAACTTCCTCACCACCAGCGTCGAGGTGGGCCGGATCCTCGGCATCGAACGAGGACTCCCGGCCGCCGTCGCGGTACGGGAGGTCGTCACCGGGGCCCTCGACGATCCGGCCGCGAAGCGCGTCGCCGCCCTGGGATTGACCCTGCGCGACCTGGTCGGCCCCGCCCCGGCACCACCGCCCAAGGGGCACGGCCGGGTGCGTACCCTGCTCGCCGCCTCGGCCCGGACGATCCGCAACGGAGACGCCGGGGTACGCGCGACCACCGCGAAGTTCATGGCGCAGGCGCAGGCGGCGCTGGCCGGTTGAGATCGACCGGTGCGCCGCCCGCCCGCGTGCCGTACGGACCACCCGGTCAGCGCGGCGGGCCGTTGCGGCGGTTGCGCATCATCCGCAGCACCAGCAGGACGATCACCACGACCACCCCGAGGCAGCAGAGCAGGCCGAGGAAGCCGAAGCCACCGCCCCGGGACCTACGCCGCGCGGCCTCCACCACCAGCTCGCCGGTGCCCGTGGAGGCCCAGGCCGCGACCGGCACGAAGACCGAGAGCACGACCGCACCGAGGACCGTGCTCAGCCGGCCCCACCACCTGTTCAGAGAAGACATGCCCTCATCTTGACCGAGGAGGGCAACCGGGGCACGCCGGACGGGCGGGCAGATACTCGACCGGGGCGGCCGAAGACCCCACGCGGAAGGCCCCGGAGCAGGGCTCCGGGGCCTTCCGTCACGAGTAGCGGGGACAGGATTTGAACCTGCGACCTCTGGGTTATGAGCCCAGCGAGCTACCGAGCTGCTCCACCCCGCGTCGGCTCCATAAGCTTAGCGCACCTGCGGCACGGAGATCAGCCGGGTCCCCGGATCCCTCCCGCACCCCTCCGACCAGGCGCGACGCCACTTCCCTGGCGCTGCCCCCGCCCACCACCGGTTGCGGCGTGTCGCGGTATCCCGGCCGGACGACATCGCGACACGCCGCAGCGGGCGGCGGCAGGGCGGACAAAGGCGAACGGCCCGAGGATCAGATCCTCGGGCCGTTCGTCGTGGTAGCGGGGACAGGATTTGAACCTGCGACCTCTGGGTTATGAGCCCAGCGAGCTACCGAGCTGCTCCACCCCGCGTCGGCTCGTTAACCGTAGCCTACGGACCCCCGGGCCCGCAAAAGCGGGCCCGGGCCGCTCAGTCCCACCAGGTCCGGATCGCCTGCACCGCCCGACGGCTGTCCGCGTCCACCTGCGACCTCGGGCTGGAACTGCCCTCCCAGCCCTGTTCCCAGAGCACCGTCACCACGTCGCCGATCCGGATCGCGCGGATCAGTCGCACCTCCTCGTCACCGGTCGGCTCGTCGTTGGCGTCCAGGAAGGGCTTGCGCATCTCGAACAGCACCGACTCGTCGCCGTACCCACCGTCGGGGAGCAGCTTCTGCCGGGACGTCACCGAGCCGATCTTCTGCTCGGGGCAGCCCTGCACGGCGGCGCGCACCTCGTCCAGCGCGTCGTCGGCCCGGCCGGACCGGTAGATGGTGATGCTGTGCCGGTACAGCCCGTCCGGGACGTAGCCCTCCGGGGTGGTGGCCAGCTTGAACGGCACCGCCCGCACCCGCTGCCGGAGGACGCCGGAGCCACCCGGCTCCGCTCCGCAGAGCCTCGGCAGCACCGGACCGTCGGTGAACCCGGCGCCCGCGCCGGTGTCGTTCGCCGCCGCCAGGGCGAAGAAGGCCGCGTCCGGGATCGAGGTCGGCGTCCGGGCGGACGGACCGCCACCGGTCGGCGGTGACGTCGACGCGGACGGGGTCGTCCGCGACGGCAGGGCGCTCGGGGTGGACGACACCGACGGGGCGGACGCCGGGTCGCTCGGCGCCGGCGACACCGACGGCGGGACCGGCGGGCCGGCGGGCGGACCGACCGGGGTGCCCGGACCGGCGGTGAGGACGAACCGGGTGCCCACCGCCGTCCCGCCGACCAGCGCCGCCAGGGCCAGCACACCCACCGCCGCCCGGGTCCGCGCCCGACGGTCGGCGTGCCGGCGGACGACGTCCGGCGAGGCGAGGCCACGCGGATCGGTGTCCTCGGCGAGCGATCGATAGAAACCGTTCAGTTCACGCGACATCGTTGACCTCCAGCTCCTCGGAGGTGACACCGGGCAGCAGCTCGGCCAACCTCGACCTGCCCCGGGACAGCCAGGACTTCACGGTGCCGGTGGGCACCCGCGTCTCACGGGCGATCTCCTCCACCGGCATGTCGAACAGGTAGTGCAGGGCCAGCGCCTGGCGCTGGTTGGGCGGCAGCTGCCGCAGCGCGCCGACCAGCAGGACGGTGTCCTCGCCGGGTGGTCGCACGTCCTGGGGTGGCCCGGTGCGGCTCATCGCCGTACGCCAGCCCTTCAGGCGCCGGAACCGGTCGGCGGCCAGCCGGCTGACCACCAGCCGCAGCCACGCCTCCGGCGCCGGATGGGTGGCCAGCTTCCCCCACTGTCGCCAGGCCCGGGCGTACGCCTCCTGCACGAGGTCCTGGGCCTCGCCGTGGTCGCCCGCCACCGCGTGGCCGTACCGGAGCGTCCGTGGTGACGTGCTCCGGTAGAACTCGTCGAAACTCTGTGCGTCCCTCATACCGCCACCACGCCTCCCCGTATGGTCCCCCCTGCTGAGGAGACGGCGCAGGGGGCCGGCAGGTTGCGGTCGTCCGGTCACGAAGACGACGAGCCCGCGACCTGCCGACCGGGGACGGTCGTCGGGTCGCGGGCTCGGCCGGTCCGCGGGTGGGCCCGCCGGGGTCAGCCGCTCGGTGTGGGCGAGGGCGTGCCGGACGGGCTGCCGCTCGGCGTCGGGCTCGCGCCGCCGGCCGGCGAGGCCGCCTGCTGGGCCTGCTGGAACGCGGTCATCGCCTCGTCGAGGGCCTTCAGGGCCCGCCCGTACCGCTCGAAGTCGCCGGACGCCTGCGCGGCCTTGACCTCGGCGATGGCCGTCTGCACCCGCTGCGCCGCGGTGGCCAGCTCGCCGGTCAGCGGCGGCGGGTTGACGCCGCCGGGAGGGGGCGGCGGGGTGCCGCCCGGGGGCGGGGTGCCGCCGCCGGGGGCGGCCCGCTTGCCCTGGTCGACGAGCTGTTTGATGCCGTCGGTGATGTTGTCGGCCAGCACGACGTACGAGCCGCCGTCGCCGTACGAGAGCAGCACCTTCTGCAGCAGCGGGTACGCGTCCTGCTGGTTGCTCTTGACGTAGACCGGCTCGACGTACAGCATCCCGTCGCCGAACGGCAGCGAGAGCAGGTTGCCGTACTGCACCTGCGCCTGGTTGGACGAGAGCAGGTTGAGCTGCTGCCGGATGTTGGCGTTGTTGGTCATCTGCTGGTGCACCTGCACCGGCCCGGAGATCCGGGTCTGGTCCGGCAGCTCCAGCACCTCCAGCTTGGGCTGCCCGTCGACGTACGACCCGGAGATCAGCGCGGCGAGGTTCTGCCGGCCGTTCGGGGTGACCGCGGCGGTGAGCTGGAACCGGGGCGCCTCCTGCCCGGGGAACTGGGTGAACAGGTAGTACGGCGGCTGCTTCTGCCCGCTGTCCGGCGCGTCCGGCACGTTCGGCACCTGCCAGAAGTCCTGGCCGGAGTAGAAGTCGCCGGGGTCGGTGACGTGGAACTTGGTGAGCAGGTTGCGCTGCACCTTGAACATGTCGGCCGGGTAGCGGAAGTGCTCGGCCAGCTCGGCCGGGATGGCGTTCTTCGGCAGCACCAGGTCACCGCCGAAGGCCTTGTTCCACGCCTTGAGCACCGGGTCGCTATCGTCGAACTCGTAGAGGCGCACCGTGCCGTCGTACGCGTCGACGGTGGCCTTCACCGAGTTGCGCATGTAGTTGACGTTCTCCCGGGCCAGCTGGAAGGTGCCCCGGTTGGTCAGCTCGTCGGCGGTCTCGGTCTGCAGGTTGACCCGCTCGGCGTACGGGTAGGTCGCCGCCGTGGTGTAGCCGTCGATGATCCACTGGACCCGGCCGCCCACCACCGCCGGGTAGGGGTCGCCGTCGACGGTGAGGAAGGGCGCGACCTTCTCCACCCGGTCGCGCGGGTTGCGCACGTAGAGCAGCCGGGAGTTGTCGTTGACCGCCTCGGAGAGCAGGAAGTTCGACTCCTGCTCCTTGATCGCGTAGAGCAGCCGGCGGGTGAACGAGCCGATCTCGACGCCGCCCTCACCGGTGTAGGTGTAGTACTGCTCGCCGCCCGCCTCCGTGGTGGGCCGGTCGAACTCGGCGTTGCGGCCCTCCCCGGCCTGCCCGACGATGGCGTAGTCGTCGGCGCCCATCCGCTCGCCGTAGTAGATCCGCGGCTGGCTGGCCGGGATCTGCTCGGCCTGCGAGGAGCACGCCTCCTGGGCCTTCTCGCCGAGGAAGCCGGAGACGAAGTACGGCTGACCACCGCAGACCACCTGGTTGGCCGGGGCCGCGACGAGCCCGTACCCGTGGGTGTAGACGGTGTGCTTGTTGATCCAGTTGCTCTGCTGGTCGGTCAGCTCGTTGTAGTTGATCTCACGGACGCCGACCACGTAGTCGGAGGTCTTGTTCGCCACCGAGTACCGGTCGATGTCGAGCTTCGGGCCGAAGTCGTAGAAGCCCCGGACCTGCTGGAGCTGGGTGTACGTCTCGGAGACCAGCTGCGGGTCGAGCAGCCGGACGTTCGGCACCACCGCGGTGTCGGAGGCCAGCGTCGCAGGTGGGACCAGGTTGCTCGCCGCGTACCCGGTGGTCTTCGTGTCGACCAGGCCGAACGCGGCACGGGTGGCGGTGATGCTGCGCTCGATGTACGGCGCCTCCTTGTCCCGGGCGCTCGGCTTGACCTCGAAGGTCTGCACCGCCCACGGGTAGATGCCGCCGATGGCGACGGCGGAGACGCCGAGCAGGGCCAGCGAGATGCCCGGCCAGACCAGGTTCCGCATCACCGCGTTGGAGAACACGATGATCGCGATCGCGACCACCACCGAGATGTAGGCCAGGATCTCCTTGGCCGGCAGCAGCGCGTTGACGTCGGCGTAGCCGGCGCCGTAGAGCTTGGCCCCCTCGTTGTACTCCAGCAGCATCGCCCGCCGGTCCAGCACGTACGCGACGGCCTTGAGCAGGACGAAGACGGCGACGAGCGTGCTGAGGTGGGCCCGCGCGGCGTTTGTCATCCGGTCGCCGACGCCCTGCAACCGGACGCCGCCGAAGATGTAGTGCACGGCGAGCGCGCCCAGCAGGGCGAGCACCACGGCGGTGAAGCCGACCCCGAGCAGGTAGCGCCAGAAGGGCAGCTGGAAGACGTAGAAGCCGACGTCGACGCCGAACTCCGGGTCCTTGACGCCGAAGTCGCCGCCGTTGCGGAAGAGCAGCCACTGGTTCCACCGGCTCTGCGCCGAGAGCCCGGCGAAGAGGCCGAGCACGACCGCGGTCAGGGCGATCCAGGTGCCGATCCGGGGGCTGATCAGCATCCGGTACCGCTCCAGGGTGGCCTGCTCCAGCGAGTGCGGCCGCAGTTGCGGGCGCAGCCGGTACGCCAACCAGAGGTTGCCGCCGACGAAGAGCGCCATCGCCACGCCGATGGTGAGGAAGAGCAGCAGGCGGGTCACCAGCACGCCGGTGAAGACCTGGGTGTACCGGACCTCCTCGAACCAGAGCCAGTCCGTCCACGCCTGGACGCCCCAGCCGAGCAGGGTGAAGAGCACGAACACCCCCACCAGGACACCGATGGTGACGCGTCCGCGCCGACTCATCCTCGGCAGGGGGCTGCTACGCATGACCACTGTTGGCTCCGCACGCTCGATGTGATCGGCTCCGGACAGGCACCCAGAGTACGGGGTGTTCCTGAACGTGTCGGGTCACCCTCATGCCGGCTTGCACAGCGTCGGTTGCCCACCCGCGCGCAGGGTCTCCAGCGCGGTCAGCGCCTCGTCCAGCGAACCGACCCTGATCAGGGGCAGGTCGGGCTGTGGATTGCGGACCGCCTCGGCGCAGTTGTCGGCCGGCACGAGGAAGACGTCCGCCTTGGCCTCCTTCGCCCCGACCAGTTTCTGCGCGATGCCACCGATCGGCCCGACCCGGCCCTCGTCGTCGATGGTGCCGGTGCCGGCGACGACCTTCCCGCCGGTGAGGTCGGCCGGTTCGAGCTTGTCGACGATGCCGAGCGCGAACATCAGCCCGGCGCTCGGCCCGCCGATGTTGTTGAGGTCGATCTTGAGGTTGAACGGGTGCGGCTGACGCTGGTCGGGCACCAGGCCGATCCGGGGCCGGCCGTCCTGCTCCCGGCTGGTCACGGTGGCCGTGCCGGCCACCCCGTCGCGGGTGTAGCCGATCCTCAGCGCGGTGCCGGCCGGCTTGCCCCGGACCAGCTCGACCAGCTTGGTCGCGCTGGTGACCTTCGCCCCGTCGACCGTGGTCACCACGTCACCGGCCTTGAGCACGCCCTGCGCCGGGCCGTCCGCGGCGACCTCCTTGACCACCACCTCGACCGGGTAGCCGAGTTCGACGAGCGCGGCGGTCTCGGCGCTGCTCTGCGAGTTCTGGAAGTCCTCGGCGTTGCGCTTCTCCACCTCCTCCTGGCTCTCCCCCGGCGGGTAGACCAGCTCGCGGGGGACCACGGCCTCGTCGTCGGAGAGCCAGCCGGCGATCGCCGCGCGCAGCTTGACCGTGGGCTGCACGCCCACGGTGGTCATCCGCAGCTGGCCGGCGGAGGTGGACGTCGCCCGCCCGGTCACCTGGATGACCTCCTTGCCGTCGGAGGTGCCGAGGGTGTCGACGGTCGGCCCGGGGCCGAGCACCACGTACGGGATCGGGGCGCCGAGCACGCCGATGCTGAGCAGGGTGGTGAGCAGAGCACCGAGGAGGACGGTCACGCCGCGACGTCTCATGCGGCAGAGCGTACCGAGCGGGGCACGCGGGGCCGGGTGGCCGACGCGGACTTCGCCCTCAGCGCAACGCCAGCGGCGGCTACCTGGGGCGCGGCGCGCGTACCGTAGACGTCGTGCCTGATATTCCGTTCGGTTTCGCGCTCCCGGGTGGGCAACCACCAGACCCCAACGATCCCGCGCAGATGCAGCAGTTCATGTCGCAGTTGCAGCACCTGCTCTCCGCGTCGGGCAGCGGGCCGGTCAACTGGGACCTGGCCCGGCAGGTGGCGGCGAGCCAACTCGCGGCCACGGGCGACCCCATGCCGTCGCCGTACGAGCGGCACGCGGTGGAGGAGGCGCTGCGGCTCGCCGACCTCTGGCTGGAGCCCGCCTCCGACCTGCCCTCGGGCATCCGTACCTCGGTGGCCTGGAACCGCAACGAGTGGATCTACAAGACCCTCGACGTCTGGCGCAAGCTCTGCGACCCGGTGGCCAGCCGGATGGTCGGCGCGATGGGCGACCTGGTGCCGCCGGAGGCGCGGGCCCAGCTCGGCCCGATGCAGTCGATGGTGGCCACCCTCGGTGGCGCGCTCTTCGGCGGGCAGCTCGGCCAGGCGCTCGGCTCGCTCGCCGCCGAGGTGCTCTCGGCCGGCGACATCGGCCTGCCGCTGGGCCCGGCCGGCACGGCCGCGCTCGTCCCGGCCAACATCAAGTCGTACGGCGACGGCCTGGAGCTGCCCGAGGACGAGGTGCGCCTCTACGTCGCCCTGCGCGAGGCGGCCCACCAGCGGCTCTTCGAGCACGTCCCGTGGCTGCGTGGGCACGTGCTGACCGCGGTGGAGAACTACGCCTCCGGCATCCGGGTCAACCGGGAGGCGATCGAGGAGGCGATGGGTCGGGTCGATCCGACCGATCCGGAGTCGATGCAGGCGATCGCCCTGGAGGGCATCTTCACGCCGGAGGACACGCCCGCGCAGAAGGCGTCGCTGGCCCGGCTGGAGACGGTGCTCGCCCTGGTCGAGGGGTGGGTCTGCCACGTGGTGGACAACGCCGCCGGTGAGCGCCTGCCCAACGTGGTCCGCCTCGGTGAGGCGTTCCGTCGCCGCCGGGCGGCCGGCGGGCCGGCCGAGCAGACCTTCGCCGCGCTGGTCGGGCTGGAGCTGCGGCCGCGCCGGCTGCGCGAGGCGTCGGCGCTCTGGGCGGCGCTCACCACGCACCGGGGCATCGCCGGGCGGGACGCGGTCTGGGGTCACCCCGACCTGCTCCCCTCGGACGACGACTTCGCCGACCCGGTGGCCTTCGCGACCCGGTCGACCGACCTCGACGACGAACTGGCGAACTTCGACTTCACCGCCCCCGGCGCCCCGGAGGAGAAGGCCCCCGGCACCGAGGACGACTCCGGCGACGACCGGTCCTGAGCACGGACCACCCGGCCGGGCCGCGCACCGCGCGCGCCCGGCCGGCGTCGTCCGTCGGGCACTCCACCGGTCGTCGCTCGCGACGTCGCCGTCACGAACCACGACGTCCCGATCAGCGCTGGTGGGACGGGCCGGAGCCGGTGAGGAGGGCGCGGGTGGTCTCCCAGCCCTCGACGGCGGGGTCGAGGGCGGCCAGGTCCGCCGGGCCACGCAGGCGCCGCCAGGCAGGGGTGACCGCCACGTCGCCCGGGGCCGGGGCCGCCCGGCGCACGTCCGCCGGGACGGCGGCGTCCAGGTCCAGCGCCGGCAACCAGTCGGGTACGGGCAGCCGCGCCGCCACCCCGAGCAGGCCGGGGCCACCGCCGTCGACCGGGGCGACCGCGACCGGCCGGCTGGTCAGCGGGCGGAGCAGCTTGCCCAGGGTCAGGCCCGGCAGGTCCGGGGCGTCGGCGGCGAGCACGGCCGCCTGGTCGTACCCGGTCAGCGCCGCGAGGACGGCGTTCACGGTCGGCTCGGGCACCTCGTGGATCGCGGTGCCGGGCCAGACCACCGCCTCGGCCAGCCACCGGTCGGCCGGCGTCACGGCGACCGCGGTCTCCACCTCGGTCAACGTGGCGAGCAGATCCACCACGTCCTCGGCCAGGGCGGCACGCCAGTCCGCCGGGTCGACCCCGGGCGGCGACCAGGCCACCGGGGCGAGCAACGCCACCACCACTCGTCGGACCACGACCCGACCCTAGCCCGCTCCGTCCCGGCCCGCCGCCACGGATCGCGCCGGCCCGGCCGTCGGCAGCGCGTGCCTCAGCCGGGCAGCGGTACGGCGGAGGCGGCGGCGACGCCCTCCAGGTAGCCACGGGCCCGCTCGGTCTTGGCGTACCGCCCGACGAGTTCCCAGAAGCGGGCGTTGTGGCTCGGCACGATCAGGTGCGCCAGCTCGTGCAGCAGCACGTAGTCGAGGACCCAGTCGGGCATCTCCTGGAGCCGGTGCGAGATGCGGATGCTCCGGTCGGCCGGGGTGCAGGACCCCCACCGGCCGTTCTGGTTGGTGACCCAGCGGACGCTGGCCGGCAGCGCGTCCGCGCCCTGGTCGGCGAGGTAGAGGTTGATCAGGCGCAACGCCCGGTCGAGCAGCTCGGTGTCGGAGCGGGCCAGCCGCCCCTCACGGGCGGCGAGGCGGGCCAGCATCCGGTCGACCCACTCGCTCTCCTCGGCCCGGGAGAACTGGTCGGGGATGAGCACCACGACCCGCTCCCCGTCGCGGTAGGCGGACACCGTCCGTCGCCGGCGCTGACTGCGCCGTACCTCGACGACAGGCTTCCGCGCCCCAGCCATCAGTGGGCCGCGCAGCCCTGGTTTGCTGCCACGATGGAAAGCTAATGCGTACTGACCAGGGGTCCGCAAGGGTCAACACGGCGACACGCGCCCGGAAAATGGTGGTTGGACGCCGAGCGTCCCGAAAAAATCTGCAGATGACCATGTCGGGACAACCCGGTCACCCCCGATGGGCGGCCGGGCCGACTCCGGGCCCTGCCCTCCACCGTAGAAGATCACGCTGTGTCGTGCCGCTCCGGCCCCCACTCGGGTCGTTCGTGCGGCTTCGCCCGGCGTGTCCCCGGCAAACTGACTGATCCCACCTATTTCGGCATGCACACTCTCGACGTCGACTTCCTCACAGTGTCGATGCACAGCTGACATGGAACTGCCCAGACCTGGGTAGGGTCCGCCAACCAGCGGTCACGTCGGTGGCCGCCAGAACGACCCGACGCCGCGGCCCACGTGGCCCGCCGTCGGGAAACCGCCGGGCCGGCTCGCCCGGCGGACGAGACGAGGAGGACTACCGTGGCCGACCAGGCCCAGACCTACAACGGTTACTGCGTCAAGTGCAAGGAGAAGCGGGACTTCGAGGGACACGTCGAGGTGTCGAAGACCGGGATGAACATGGCCAAGGGCAAGTGTCCGGTGTGCGGCACAACAGTGAACCGCATCCTGGGCAAGGCCAAGGTCTGACCCGACCGGCGTACGGGGGCAGGGGCGACCGTCGGTCGCCCCTGCCCCCGTACCGTCTCCGGGCCGGCCCCGACGCCGCCGCCTGCCCGCCCGAGCAGCACCGACGGCGCTGTCGGCTGCCCGACAGGAGCTACCGGCCGGTTGTGGACAACGCGCGATTTCCTGTGGATAACCCTGGGTAGGGCCCCGCGCACCTGTGGACAACGATCGACGGACAGCTCCGACACGGTCACGATTCGTCGTCATGAGCACGCCTCCCGTCGCCCTGGCCCGCCCGACACTGCTGCCCGGCCTGACCCGGCTCTGGCGTGACCGGCACACCCTGCAACTCGGCCTGGACCCCGGCCGCGCCGTCCTGGTGGAGGTCGCCGATCCCCGCGCGGCCCGGCTGCTCGACCTGCTCGACGGCAGCCGCAGCGAGCGCGCCGTCCTGACCGACGCGTCCCTGCGGGTCGGCCCCGACGCGGCCCGCGCCCTGCTCGACGCGCTGCGGGCCGCCGGCCTGGTCGTACCCGCGCACACGCTGCTCCCCCGCGATCTCACCGGCCCGGCGCGGACCCGGCTCACGGCGGAGGCCACCGCCCTGGCGCTGGCCTCGCCCACGCTGCCCGGCACACCGGCGCAGGTGCTCCGCCGCCGACGGGCCGCCCGGGTCGTGGTGACCGGCGCCGGCCGGCTCGGCGGGCCGGTCGCCGTCGCGCTGGCCCAGGCGGGGGTCGGACACGTGGCGCCGGAGCTGACCGGGACGGTGCACCCCGGCGACCTCGTCGGGACCGGGCTCGGCGGGACAGACGTGGGCCGCCCGCTGGCCGGCGCGCTGCGCACGGCGATCACCCGGGCCGCCCCCGGCACGGTCACCCGGTCACCCGGTCGTGGGCGGGTCGAGCTGGTGGTCCACCTCGGCGCGGACCGCCCGGCCGCGCTGCTCGCCGCCGGGTACGCCCGGCGTCGCCAACCGCACCTGCTGCTCGGCCTGCGTGAGGGCGTACCGGTGATCGGGCCGCTGGTCCGCCCACCGGTCGGCCCCTGCCTACGCTGCCTGGACCTGCACCGCGTCGACCGGGACCCGGGTTGGCCGGCGCTCGCCGCCCAGCTCGCCACCGATCCGGCCGACCAGGCGTGCGGCACCGCCACCCTGCTCTGCGCCGTCGGGTACGCCGTCGGCGAGGCACTCACCCAGCTCGACGGCGGCACCCCGGAGACGCTGGGCTGTGCCGTCGAGATCGGCGCGGCCGGCCGGTTCCGGCGGCGGATCTGGCCGCCGCACCCCGCCTGCGACTGCTTTGGACGGCGGCGCTGAGGGGGACGGCGGGGGCCAGCCCGGCTCTGGAGCAGCCGCGGGCCCCCGAAGTCGGTAACAATGACCGGGTGACCGACATCCCGCGCCGGGCCGTGTCCCGCACCGCCAAGCTCGCCGCTCTGCCGCTCGGCTTCGCCGGCCGGACCGTCCTCGGCATGGGTAAGCGTGTCACCGGGCTCGCCTCCGACGTCATCTCCGCCGAGATCCAGCAGCGCACCGCCGAGCAGCTGTTCAGCGTCCTCGGGCAGCTCAAGGGCGGTGCGATGAAGTTCGGCCAGGCGCTGTCGGTGTTCGAGGCGGCCCTGCCGGACGAGATCGCCGCCCCGTACCGGCAGGCGTTGACCAAGCTCCAGGAGGCCGCGCCGCCGCTGCCGGTGGCCAGCGTGCACAAGGTGCTCACCGAGCAGCTCGGGCCGGACTGGCGGGACCGGTTCGTCGAGTTCGACGACACCCCGGCCGCGGCGGCCAGCATCGGGCAGGTGCACCGGGCGCTCTGGCAGGACCCGGAGACCGGCGAGGCGCGGGCCGCCGCGGTCAAGATCCAGTACCCGGGCGCGGGCGAGGCGCTGCTGGCCGACCTCAAGCAGCTCTCCCGACTCGGTGGGATGTTCCGCGCCATCCAGCCCGGGCTGGACGTCAAGCCGCTCCTGGTCGAGCTGCGGGAGCGGATCACGGAGGAACTCGACTACGAGTTGGAGGCCGAGTCGCAGCGCGCCTTCGCCGCCGCGTACGCCGACGACCCGGAGATCTTCATCCCGGCGGTGTTCCACTCCGCCCCCCGGGTGCTGGTCACCGAATGGATCGAGGGCACGCCACTGGCCGACATCATCCGCGAGGGCACCGAGCAGCAGCGCGACGAGGCGGGTCGGCTGATGGCGATCCTGCACCTGTCCGCCCCGCCCCGGGCCGGGCTGTTGCACGCCGACCCGCACCCGGGCAACTTCCGGCTCCTGCCCGACGGGCGGCTCGGCGTGATCGACTTCGGGGCGGTGGCCCGGATGCCGGAGGGCACCCCGGAGCCGATCGGACGGCTGGCCGGGCTGGCCCTGCGCGGTGAGGCCGACGCGGTGGTCGCCGGGCTGCGCGAGGAGGGCTTCGTCAGCCAGACCGAGGCGATCGACGCGCAGGCGCTGCTGGACTACATCCGCCCGATGCTCGCCCCGGTCGCCGAGGAGGAGTTCCGCTTCACCCGGGCCTGGCTGCGCTCCGAGGCGACCCGGCTGGCCAGCCCGAAGTCACCGGCGTTCCAGTTGAGCCGGCAGCTCAACCTGCCGCCGTCGTACCTGCTCATCCACCGGGTCACGCTGGGCTCCATCGGGGTGCTCTGCCAACTGGAGGCCAAGGCGCCGTACCGGGGCATCCTCGAGCGGTGGCTGCCCGGCTTCGCGCCGGTGGCCTGACCACGACGAACGCCGCGGGGGCGGTGACCGGAAGTCCGGTCACCGCCCCCGCGTACTGGGTAGGGATCTAGAGAACGCCCAGGTCACGCGCCGACTGGTTACGGCTCTTCATCGCGACGGTACGGGCGGAACGGGTTGCCTCAGTGCTCGTGGTGGTACGACCGGCCTGAGGCCGTCGCATTCGGGCACGGGACAACGCTTCGTGGAGTAGTTGCATCTCGGTTCCGTTCGGCAGGTGCAGCATCATCGATTTCTCTTCTCAGGAGCCGGTGTGGGGCACCGGCGGGGACGTGTGGATCGGGAAGTTGTCAGGCAGCCAGCCGGACCGCGTCACGCTTGGGGGCCACACCACTGGCCACCAGGCGCGCCTCGGCCTCGACCCGGAGGGCGGCGTCGCGGGCGAGGTCCTCCTTGCGCGGACGGCCACGGGGCCGCTTGCGCGGGACGACCGCGCCACGCTCGAAGATCTCGCCGCCCCAGACGCCCCAGGGCTCGGCCCGCTCGACCGCGCCGGCCAGGCACTCGACGCGCAGCGGGCAGTCCCCGCAGAGCGACTTGGCCAGTTCCAGCTCGGCCGGCTGGTCGGAGAACCACAGGTCGGGGTCGAACTTCCGGCAGGGCAGGTTCGCCTCCACCTCGACACTCACGTCGAGCGGGGCCAACGCCAGACTCATCACCCGGTCACCTCTCTCTCACATCGATCTCGTGGATCGCTCTTCCGACGTACGGCGGGACAAAAAACTGAGGCCGCGGATCCCGGTTTACGGGTTCCGCGGCCTCGAGGTGAGCCGGTGGTCTGTGGTTCAGACCGGTCTACCTCGAGGTGGAACACCGCGGACATCCGTGCGCTTCTCGACACCGATGCCCATGCCCGTGAAGCCACTGGTGCCATCGATTCCGGTGACGGGCGCGACGGTCAGGGTCAGCTCGGCCTGGACCCGGACCTGGTGCACCTGCGGAACCGACGGTCGCGTGGCGGCAAGGGCCACCCGGACAGCCGACAGCGGAGCGCAGGCAGCTGGCATCGCCGCCGGACGCTCATAGGTGAAGATCTCCATTGGTGCCACCTCCCTGACTCTCCTCGTGCCGACTCGGTCTCCACCCCGTGAGCAGCCGGAATGGCGCCGCTCGCGAGGTGTGCCCTGAGGCTATTCCTCGCCCCGGGGCGAGGGCAAACGAATTTACGACGAGATTTCGAAAGTTTTCTCCGGGGCGATGTCGTCCACCGCCGCGCCGCCCACCAGCGCCAGCACCGCGTCGCCGTAGAGGCCCAGCTTGCGGGGGCCGATCCCGGCGATCGCGACCAGCTCCTCGGTCCGCCCGGGACGCCGCTCGGCCAGCGCGGTCAGCGTCGCGTCGGTGAAGACCACGTACGCCGGGACCTTCTGCGCGCCGGCCACCCGGGCCCGCCAGTCGCGCAGCCGCTCGTACAGCTCCTCGTCGATGTCGGACGGACAGGTGGGGCAGCGCCCCAGCTTGCGGTCCGGGCCGGCGAGCAGGGTCGCGCCGCAGATCCGGCAGGAGACCACCTGGGTGCGCCGACGCTCCACACCGGCCCGGCGCGCCGCCACGCCACCGCCGGCCCGCTCACCACCGCCGGAGCGATCCAGCTGCGGCAGGAACCGGCACGGCCGCCGGGCCCGCCCGCCCGGCGAGCGCGCCGAGGCGTACGACAGCCAGAGCCACTGGCGGGCCCGGGTGATCCCGACGTAGAGCAGCCGGCGCTCCTCCTCGACCTGCTCCGGGGTGCGCGCGTACGTGGTGGGCAGGGTGCCCTCGGAGAGCCCGACCAGGAAGACCGCGTCCCACTCCAGCCCCTTGGCCGAGTGCAGCGAGGCGAGGGTCACCCCGTCCACCGTCGGCACGTGCTGCTGGGCGGCCCGGCGGGCCAGTTCCTCGTTGAAGTCCGACAGGGTCACCGGGCGCTCCACCGCGGCGGCCTCGCCGATCGGCAGCACCTCGGGCGTGGCCGCGTACTCGTCGGCGAGCTGGACCAGCGCGGCCAGCGCCTCCCAGCGCTCCCGCGCCGCGCCCCCGGCCGGGGCGGCGTCCGGGGCCCAGCCGACCGCCGCGAGCGCCTCGCGCACCGCGACCGGCAGCGGGGTCTCCCCCGGGATCGACCGGGTGGCCGCCCGCAGCGCCACCATCGCCTGACGCACCTCGACCCGCTCGAAGAAGCGCTCCGCGCCCTGCACCACGTACGGCACACCGGCCTCGGTGAGCGCCTTCTCGTACGCCTCGGACTGCGCGTTGGTCCGGAACAGCACGGCGATCTCCTTCGCCGGCGTGCCCCCCTCGACCAGCACCCGGCACCGGGCCGCCACGGCGTTCGCCTCGGCCGGCTCGTCGGTGAAGATCCGCAGCTCCGGCTCGGGGCCGGGCGGGCGCTGCCCGTGCAGTTCCAGGCGCAGCCGCGCCTCGGCGCCCCGGGCCTGGCCGATCACCGCGTTGGCCAGCCCGACCACCTGCGGGGTGGAGCGGTAGTCCCGGACCAGCCGGACCACCGTCGCGTTGCGGTGCCGGCGCGGGAAGTCGACCAGGTACGACGAGGTGGCCCCGGTGAACGAGTAGATGGTCTGGCTGGCGTCGCCGACCACGGTGACGTCGTTGCGGCCGCCCAGCCACGCCTCCAGCAGCCGCTGCTGCAACGGGTTGACGTCCTGGTACTCGTCGACCACGAAGTGCCGGTACTGGCCGCGCACCTGCTCGGCGACGTCGGGGTGCTCCTCGATCCCCCAGACCGCCGCGCGCAGCATGTCCTCGAAGTCGATCACTCCGTTGGCGCGTTTCAGCCGCTCGTACGCGGCGAAGACGTCGGCCACCTTCGCCGGCTCGTACGGCGTCTCGCGCAGCGCCTTGGCCGCGGCCACGACGTACTCCCCCGGCTCGACCAGCGACGACTTGGCCCACTCGATCTCACCGGCCAGGTCACGGGCGGCGGCCCGGTCGGCGCGCAGCCCGACCTTGGCCGCGGCCAGGGTGACCACCCGCACCTTGCTGTCCAGCAGCTCGGGCATGGCCCGGCCGTCGAGCAGCCGGGGGGCGAAGTAGCGGACCTGGCGCAGCGCGGCCGCGTGGAACGTCCGCGCCTGCACACCCTGCACCCCGAGCACGGTGAGCCGGCTCCGCATCTCGGCGGCGGCGCGGGCGGTGAAGGTGACCGCCAGGACGTGCCGGGCGGAGATCTCCCCGGTCAGGGCGCGGTGCGCGATCCGGGAGGTCACCGCGCGGGTCTTGCCGGTGCCGGCGCCGGCCAGGATGCAGACCGGGCCGGCCGGGGCGGTCACCGCCGACCGCTGCTCCGGATCCAGTCCGGCGAGCACGAGTTCGGCCGCTGAGTGAACCACCACAACGAGGAATCATCTCAGCTCGCGGTGATGTTGCAGCGATTAGCCTGGCCTGATCGGTGCCGGGCGGATCGACCCTGGGAGGACCTGACCATGCTGACGATGTATTCCACCTCGTGGTGCGGCTACTGCCACCGGCTCAAGTCGCAGCTCGACCGGGAGGGCATCGGGTACGAGGTCATCGACATCGAGAAGGACCCGAAGTCGGCCGAGTTCGTGATGAGTGTCAACGGCGGCAACCAGACCGTCCCGACCCTGCGCTTCGCCGACGGCAGCGCCCTGACCAACCCCTCGATCACCCAGGTCAAGCAGCACCTCGCCACCATCTCCACCTGACCCGCACCCCCGCACCCCCGCACCCCCGCCCGTCGATCATGAAGTTATTGCCAGCTCTCTCGGCGTGTCGCGGCGATAACTTCATGATCGACGAGCGACTCCGGGGAGCGGCGGGGGGACGGGAGCAGTGGGGACGGGGGCGGCGGGGTGGGTGCGGTGGGTGGCAGGGGAGCGGGCGGGGAGAGGCGGCGACCGCGCCAGAGCCAGGCCCCGGCGGCGGTGGTGATCACCCCGACGACCACGAAGAGCACCCGGTAGTCGAACACGCCGACGAGCAGCGCGCCGGCCCCGATCGAGAGCGCCTGCGGACCGCTGACCAGCGCCTCCGACGCCGCGGTCACCCGGCCCAGCAGCCCCGGCGGGGTGCGCCGCTGCACGAGCGTGTTCAGCCCGACCATGGTCAGCGGCAGCGACACCCCGGCCAGCAGCAGCGCGAGCACCCCCAGCCGCAGGTCCGGCCAGGCCAGCGCCAGCGCGGCCGGACCGAAGAAGGTCACTCCGGCGGCGAGCGCCCCCACCTCGCCGACCCGACGCACCACGGCGGGTGAGAGCAGGCCGCCGACCAGCCCGCCGACCCCCTGCACGGTGACCAGCACCCCCACGAACGCGGCGTCGCGGCCCAGCCCCAGGTCGACGTACGCGAAGATCAGCGACTCGCTGAAGCCCATCACGAGCGAGCCCAGCCCGTAGCCCAGCAGGGCCCGGCGCAACGCCGGCTCGCCCGCCAGGTGGCGCAGCCCCACGCCCAGCTCCGCCGGCCAGCGCAGGGTGGCCGCCGCCGGCTCGCCCTCCTGCGTACGCAGCAGCCCCACCACGGCGGCGGCGCTGACGAACCCGACCATCGCCAGCGTGGCCAGCAGCCAGCCGCCGACCGCCGCGTACAGGGCCGCACCGGCGAGCGGGCCGCCCAGCCGCAGCCCCTGCCGGACGGTCTGCAACGCCCCGTTCGCCTCGGCGAGCAGTTCGCTGGGCACCAGTTGCCGGATCAGGCCGCTGAGGGTCGCGCTGAGCGTCAGGTAGGACAGCCCGTACAGGGCGGCCACCACGTAGATGATCCACACGTCGCCCCGGTCCCGGACGGCGAAGAGCGGGGTGAGCAGCATGGCGGTGCCGAGGTTCGCGGCCACGAAGAACGGGCGGCGACGGTACCGGTCGACGACCCAGCCGACCAGCGGCGCCATCGTCATCGGCGCGATGATCGCGAAGATGGTCGCCCCGGCCAGGCCGTCCGAGCCGGTCAGGTCCTTGACCCAGATGGCGAGCGCGAGCAGCAGGATGGACTCGGCGGCCATGCTGGCCAGCAGCGCGCCGAAGAGCAGTCGGAAGTCGGGACGGCGCAGGACGGTGCGCATGGGGGTTCCCTCCGCGGGGGTGGCGCCCGGTGGGCGCGGTCTGGAGGAGGTGTGGCCGGTCCGGTCATCGTCGTCCGGGCCGCTGGCACTTTCCACAGTCCTCTTTTTGTCTCGTGACACGCCCTCGTCGGGGACCCCCGACGGCGGTCGCGCGTCCATACTGACCGTGGGGGGCGAATTTCATACAGTTACCGTCGCGTCCGCGGCGGTCTACGGAATCGAGGACACCCGTGCCTCCTGCCGTACCGAGCCCGATCCTGCGCCGACGCAGGCTCGGCACCGAACTGCGCCGCCTGCGCGAGGCGGCGGGGCTCACCGGCGACCAGGTGATCGATCGGATCGGCTGGGCGTCGGCGTCCAAGCTGTCCCGACTGGAGAACGGGCGCAGCCGGCCCGACCCGGACGACGTGGCCGTCCTGCTGGAGCTCTACGGGGCGGACCCGGACCAGCGGGCGGAGCTGATCACCATCGCCCACGAGGCCGGCGACATGCGCGGCTGGCGCAAGTCGTACCCGGTGATGACCCAGCAGCAGCTCGGCTGGGCGGAGATCGAGGCCGGCTGCGCGGAGATCCGGGAGTACAACCCGGTGCTGGTGCCGGGGCTGCTCCAGACGGCGGGCTACGCCCGGCTGCGGATCGTCTCGGCCGACCTGGCCGCCGCCGCGGCCGGCGACCCGGAGGCCGGCGAGGACCCGGAGACCGAGGTACGCGCCCGGCTGGCCCGGCAGTCGCTGCTGGACCGCTCCGACGGCCCCCGCTACACCGCCGTGCTGGAGGAGGCGGCGCTCGGCGAGCGGGCCGGCCCGGCCGAGGTGCGCCGGGAGCAGCTCGCCAAGCTCTGCGAGCTGGCGATGCTGCCCAACGTCACCCTGCACCTGCTGCAACGCACCACGGTGATCGGCGAGTTCTACCTGCCGCCGACCGCCTTCTCGCTCTACCGGTTCGCCGATCCGCAGGACCCGGAGACGCTGGCGATCGAAGGTGGCTTCATCGACGTCATGTCGCATGACGCAAATACTGTAAATCGCTATAAAGTGGCCTTCGAGTGGCTATGCTCGGCGGCGCTCTCCGCATCGGACACCCTCTCCTGGCTCTTCGAGGCGACGGGACGGCTGACCGACACGGCAGCCCCGTCCACGGCGGCCCACGGGTCGGCAGCGGCGCCGGCCCAGCGCCGCCGACCCACCGGGCGCCTGACGGAGCGGTGATCCACACCGGACCTCCGCCGGGGCCGGGCGACACCACTCGTCCCCATGGAGCAGTCCCAGGATCAGGAGCAGAACCATGAACGAGATCCGCAACACCGTCGTCGCCCGGCAGCTCGCCGACGCCCCCTGGCGCAAGAGCACCCGGAGCCAGACCTCGAACTGTGTCGAGGTCGCCCCGCTGGGCGCGACGGCCGTCGCGCTGCGGGACAGCAAGGACCCGAGCGGGCCGGTGCTGCTGTTCAACCGGGCCGGCTGGCTCGGCTTCATCAGCGGCGCGAAGAACGGGCAGTTCGATCTGAACTGATCCGGTGAGCGGGTGAGGGGCCGTCGGCGTGACGCCGGCGGCCCCTCGTCGTCCGCGTACCCACGACCGCCCTGACCAGGCATCGGATGATCGGACGACGCGCCGGACCGATAGTCGCGTTTCACTTGCTGGGATCGCCGGCAGGCGTAACATGACGTTTCAGTGACGTGGAAGTTCCACTCGGTACCCGTCCGTCGCGGTCCATCCGGAGACAGCCATGCGTTTCCTGATCGTTCGAACCGACATCCGCACCGCCGCCGACACCGACATCGCCGCCGCCTGGGCCGGCGGCGGCGTGCTCCGCGACGAGACGACCGCGCCGGAGTCCCGCCGCCAGATCGTGCACGCCGAGGACCGGGAGGCCGCGCTGCTGCTGGCCCGGGCGCTCGCCACGGTCGGCGCGGTCCGCTCCGGACGGCAACGGGTCAAGGTGCTGCCGCTCGACGAGCCGGCCCTCACCCGCCAGGAGTGCTGGGAGGCCACCGGCACCTGATCCGCACCGACGTCCGTCGTGGTCGGACCGGCTCCCCCGCCGCGTTCCTTCGCCCCATCCGCCACGACGGCCCGAGTCCCGGCCCGGGACCGTCGCGGCAACGGCGGTCCCGGGCCGGGACCGTGTCCGCCCCCCGTCCTCCGTCCCACCACCGTTTGCGGCGGGTCGCGGTGTCAGGTCGCCCGGAGACCGCGACACGCCGCAAACCGCGCGGGGCGGGGCGGGCGGGGGGTCAGCAGTGGCCGTCGAGCCAGCGGTGGACGAGGAAGAGGGCGATCGACGACGGGGGCGGCAGGACCATCCGGTCACCGCCACCGACGTCCACCGCCCGCCCGGCCAGCGCCGCCCCGATCTCCCGGCGGGTGAACCACCGGGCGTACGCGATCTCGGCCGGATCGACCCGGACCGGCGCGGCCGGGTCCGCCTCGGCCAGGAAACCCAGCATCAGCGAGCCGGGGAACGGCCACGCCTGGCTGCCCGCGTACCCGATCCGCTCGACCGCGACCCCGACCTCCTCGCGGACCTCGCGCAGCACGGCGGCCTCCGCCGACTCCCCCGGCTCGACGTAACCGGCCAGGCAGGAGTAGCGCCGCTCACCCGGCGTACGGGGCCAGGTGACGTTGTTGCCGAGCAGGCACCGCCCGTCCGGACCGTCCACCCCGTCGTGCACCAGGACGATCATCGCCGGATCGGTCCGCGGCCAGGCCCGGTGGCCGTGCGCGTCCACCCGGGACCAGCCGCCCTCGTCCACCTCGGTGCGGTGCCCGGTACGGGGCGACCAGCCGTGCCCGAGGTGCCAGTTGACCAGGGCCAGGGCGGTGGTGAAGACCCCCGCGTCCCGGTCGCTGAGCAGGTGGCCGACCTCCCGCAGGCTGACCGCGCGGGTCGCCGGCAGCTCCGGCAGCGGCGCGTCCACCGCGAAGACCGGTACGCCGTCCGGCTCCACCCCGAGGAAGAGCGGCACCGCCTTTCCGGTCGGCCCCAGCTCGGCCGGCTCCCGCAGCACCAGCGCGGGCGGGTTGGCGTCGGTACGCACCAGCGCCCGGCCCTCCTGGGTCGAGTCGAGCACCAGCACCCGGGACCGCTGCCACGCCTGCGCCAGCCACTCCCGGTCGGTACGCCGGTGCGCCGCCCGGTCGAGGGTGGAGCGGGCCAGTGGTGGGGCCGGCTCGCCGCTCACGCCGACTCCCGCCGTACCGGGGTCAACACCGCCAATTGCTTCTCGATCCGGTCGGCGTCGCCCAGCACCACGGTGACCGCGTGCGCCGGCGCCAGGTAGCGGGCGGCCGCCTCGGCGACGTCGTCCACGGTCGCCTTCGCCAGCCGGGCGGCGTGCTCGGCGAGGAAGTCCAGGCGCAGCCCGTTGCCCGCGTACGCGCTGGTCAGCGAGGCGAGCCCGGCCTGGGTGGACATGCCGAGCTGGAGCGTGCCGAGGGCGTACTGCCGGGCCTGCTCCAGCTCGTCCGGCTTCGCCGGGAGAGTGGCCAGCCGGCCCAGCTCGTACATCGTCTCCAGCAGCGCCGGGCCGGTCACCTCGGTGGCCACCTCCGCGGCGGCCACCAGCACCGACCCGGCGACCGAGTGCTCGACGGTGGAGTGCGGCCCGTACGTGTAGCCCTTGTCCTCCCGGATGTTCTCCGTCCAGCGGGACGAGAAGTAGCCGCCGAAGAGCAGGTTGGCCAGTTGCAGCGCGGCGTGGTCGGGGTGGGTGCGGGGCACCGCCGGCAGCGCCACGCGCAGCGAGGACTGCACCGAGCCGGGCCGGTCGACCAGCAGCAGCGGGCCCGGCTCCAGCGGCGGCGTCGGTGGCAGCTCGGCGGCCCGGGCGTCGCCGTTCCAGCCGGCCAGGGCCTGCTCGGCGGCGTCCAGCGCGCGCTCCGGCTGCACGTCGCCGACCAGCACCAGCACCGCCTCGGCCGGGTGCACCTGGTCGGCGTGCAGCTTGCGCAGGGCGGCCGGGCGCACCGCCCGCACCTGGTCGGGCTCGGGCGTCTGCACCGCGTACGGGTGCCGGCCGTAGATCCGCTTGAGCAGGGCGGTACGGGCCAGGTGCGCGGGCTGGCTCTGGGCCACCTGGATCCGGTCGACCAGCCGGTCCCGTTCGGTGTCGACCCAGTCGGCCGGGTAGGTGGCCCCGGTCAGCACGTCGGCGAGGATCTCCAGCATCCGGTCCAGGCCGGTGACCAGGCCCGCCCCGGAGAGCATCAGCCGGTCCGGGTCGATGCCGGCCGACAGCCCGCCGCCGACCTTCTGCAGCTCGGCGGCGATCTGGGTGGCGGTGTGGGTCTGCGTGCCGGAGAGGACGGTCTGCGAGAGCATCGCGCCGCGGGCCAGGTGGGTGCGGCCGAACGGCATCCAGAGCCGCAGCTCGACCAGGGGGACGGCGGGACGGCGTACCGCGATCACGGTGAGCCCGTTGGCCAGCCGCCGTTCGGCCTGCTTCGGCAGCTTGAGCTTGCGGGTCGGGCCGAGCGCCGGCAGCGCGCGGGCCTCGGCGGGAAGCGTGGTGGTCATCGGGCACCTCCGGGGATGACCTCGACTGCGGCGCGGCGCTCCGGCCGCAGGGTGGCGGCGGCGGCCCGCACCTGGTCCTCGGTGACCTCGCCGACCAGCCGGGGCAGCTCGTTGAGCAGGCCCGGCTCGCCGCGCTGCTGCTCCAGCACCGCCATCCGCAGCGCCCGGCCGAGCACCGCGTCGGTGTCCCGCAGCAGGTGGGTGGCCATCCTGGCCTGGGTCCGCGCCAGCTCGCCGTCGGTCAGCCCGTCGGTGGCGAGCCGGTCCAGCTCCTCGTCGAAGGTCCGCAGCACCTTGTCCACGTCACCACCGGGTGGCAGGTGCGCCTGGAGCAGCAGCGCGGTCGGGTCCCGCACGTCGAAGGGGTCGCCCATGAAGCCCAGGTACCCGCCGACGCCGGTCACCGTCCGGTCCCGCTGGACCAGCCGCTCCACCAGCCGGGACGCGTCGCCGTCGGTGAGCACCTCGGCCAGCACCACGTACGGCAGGTAGCCGGCGAAGTCGGCGATCGGGTCGGGCACCCGCCAGGCCCCGGCCACCGCCGGCAGCGGGGCGAGCTGGTCGGTGTACGCGTGCCGCCGCTCGACGGTCAGGTCCGGCTCGGTGAAGTCGGGGCGCTGCGGGGCGGGCCGGGCCGGCACGTCGCCGAAGTGCCGCTCGATCAGCGTGGTCGCCTCGGCCACGTCGATGTCCCCGCTGACCGCCAGCACCGCGTTGCCGCTGGCGTAGTAGCGGCGGAAGAAGTCGGCGGCGTCGGCGACGGTGGCCGACTCCAGGTCGTCGAAGGAGCCGTACCCGTCGTGCGCGTTGGGGAAGGTGTCGAACATGACCGGTGGCAGGGTCAGCCAGGGGAACCCGCCGTACGGCCGGTTGAGCACGTTGACCCGGATCTCCTCCTTGACCACGTCGACCTGGTTGCGCAGGTTCTCCTCGGTCAGCCGGGGGCCGCGCATCCGGTCCGCCTCCAGGAACAGCGCCCGTTCCAGGGCGTTGCTCGGCAGCGTCTCGTAGTAGTCGGTGTAGTCCAGGTGGGTGGAGCCGTTGAAGGTGCCGCCGGCACCCTGCACGTGCCGGAAGTGGGCCAGCTTCTCCATGTTCTCCGAGCCCTGGAACATCAGGTGCTCGAAGAGGTGGGCGAAGCCGGTGCGGCCCTCCGGTTCGGACCGGATGCCGACGTCGTAGACGACCGCGACCCCGATCACCGGGGCGCTGCGGTCGGGGGTGAGGACGACCCGCAGGCCGTTGTCGAGGCGGAACCGCTCGACCGGGTACTTCGTCGCTGGAATCTTCACTCTCCGCGTCGGCACGTGATCGACCCTAGCGTGTCCGCACCCTTGGCACCGGGCACCTGACGCAGCGGTGACCCGCGGCCCCGCCGACCCTCGACGCGCCGCCGTCGCCGGGCGTGCCGACCCCGGCCCGGACGACCCGCAGGTGGGCCGAACGGTGGCCGCTCACCCCATCGAACAGGTAGGAATTGCCGACATTCCCGGGGCAGCCCGTCCCGGATCGTGGATGGGTGTTGACGCGGGCCAGCCACTGCCCCACTGTTCCTACCTATCAAGTAGGAATACTGCGGATTGGATGGACGATGAGACGGCTCCCCTTCCGTCGGTTGGTCTCCCTCGCCACTCTCGCCGTGCTCGGCGTGGCGACGGCGGGGACGACCGCGGCGTGCGGCGACGACGAGAGCGCCGGCGGCGCCTCCGGGCCGGTGACCCTGCGCCTGGGCTACTTCCCCAACATCACCCACGCCCCCGCCGTGGTCGGCGTGGAGAAGGGCATCTTCGCCGAGAAGCTGGGCAGCGACGTCGAACTGGAGACCAAGACCTTCAACGCCGGGCCGGCCGCCATCGAGGCGATCTTCTCCGGGGCGCTCGACGCCACGTACATCGGGCCGAACCCGACGGTGAACGCCTTCTCCAAGTCCGAGGGCCAGGCGGTCCGGGTGATCTCCGGCGCCGCCTCCGGCGGGGTGGCGCTCGTGGTCAAGCCGGAGATCACCACCGTGGAACAGCTGCGCGGCAGGAAGATCGCCACCCCGCAGCTCGGCAACACCCAGGACGTGGCCGTCCGCTACTGGCTCGAGCAGAAGGGCCTCAGGACCACCAAGGAGGGTGGTGGCGACGTCACGATCGTCCCGCAGGAGAACGCCCAGACGGTGGAGACGTTCACCAGCGGCGCCATCGACGGCGCGTGGGTGCCCGAGCCGTTCGTCTCCCGGCTGGTCAACGCCGGCGGCAAGGTGCTCGTCGACGAGCGCGACCTCTGGCCGGACAGGAAGTTCGTGATCACCAACCTGATCGTCTCCACGACGTTCCTCAAGGCCCACCCCGACGTGGTGAAGAAGCTGGTCGAGGGGCAGGTCGCCGCGAACGAGTTCGTCAACAGCCGGCCGGACGAGTCGCACCGGGCGATCTCGGCCCACATCGGCGAGATCACCGGCAAGCCGCTCGACCTCGAGCTCATCGAGCAGGCCTGGCCGACGCTGGAGTTCACCAACGACCCGATCGCGTCCTCGCTGAAGGCCGGCCTGGACCACGCCGTCGCGGTGGAGCTGACCCAGCCGGTCAGCCTCGACGGCCTCTACGACCTGACGTACCTCAACGAGGTGCTCAAGGCGCAGGGCAGGACCGAGGTCGTCCAGCCGTGACGGCGACCACGACGACGCCGGGCAGCGCGACCACCGCGGTCGCGCTCTCCGGCGTGACCAAGGTGTACGGCAGGGGGGCGAACGCCGTCCTCGCCCTGGACGGAGTCAGCCTCGACGTCCGCCCCGGCGAGTTCGTCTGCCTGGTCGGCGCCTCCGGCTGCGGCAAGAGCACCCTGCTCAACCTGGTGGCCGGGCTGGACCGGGCCGACGGCGGCACCATCGAGGTCGCCGCCGACACCGACCCCGGGCTGATGTTCCAGGAGCCGGCGCTGTTCCCCTGGCTGACCGTCGAGGCCAACGTCGAGGTGCCGCTGAAGCTGCGCGGGCTGCCCCGGGCCGCCCGCCGGGAGCGGGTGGCGGAACTGCTGCGCACCGTCCACCTGGCCGACTTCGGGCGTCGCCGCCCGCACGAGCTCTCCGGCGGCATGCGCCAGCGGGTCGCGCTGGCCCGCACCCTCGCCCTGGACACCCCGGTGCTGCTGATGGACGAGCCGTTCGGCGCGCTGGACGCGATGACCCGGGACATCCTCCACGACGAGCTGGAACGGATCTGGGCCGAACGGCAGCTCACCGTGCTCTTCGTCACCCACAACGTCCGGGAGGCCGCCCGGCTCGCCGACCGGATCATCCTGCTCAGCAGCCGGCCCGGCCGGATCATCTGGTCCACTCCGGTGCACGTGCCCCGGCCCCGGCGCATCGACTCCCCCGAGGTCGCCGCCGTCGCGTCCGAGGTCACCGACCGGCTGCGTACGGAGGTGGGCCGCCATGGCCGCTGACACCCGCACCCGCGCCGACGCCGAGATCTCCGGGCTGGACGCGTTGGAGATCGCCGGCCGCGAGCGGGAGACCTCCCGGGGCGCCCGGCTGTGGGCCGCCACCTGGCCGAAACTCGCCGCGCTGGCGCTGGCCGTGGCGATCTGGCAGCTGGTGGTCTGGAGTGGATGGAAGCCACCCTGGTCGCTGCCGGGTCCGCTGACGGTCGGCGCGGAACTCCTCCGGCAGGCCGGCACCGCCCAACTGTGGGAGGGCATCGCGATCACCCTGCGCCGGGCCGCCGTCGGGTACGTCTTCTCGGTCGCCGTGGGCCTGCTGGTCGGCCTGGCGGTCGCCCGCTCCACGGTGCTGCGCGCGGCGATCGGCTCGATGATCACGGCGTTGCAGACCATGCCGTCCATCGCCTGGTTCCCACTGGCGATCCTGCTCTTCGAACTCAGCGAGAAGGCGATCTTCTTCGTGGTCGTGCTCGGCGCCGCGCCGTCCATCGCCAACGGCGTGATCGCCGGCGTCGACTACGTGCCGCCGCTGCTGCTGCGCGCCGGGCGCAACCTCGGCGCCCGGGGGCTGCACCTCTACCGGTACGTCATCGCGCCCGCCGCGCTGCCGGCGATCGTCGCCGGACTCAAGCAGGGCTGGGCCTTCTCCTGGCGCAGCCTGATGGCCGGTGAACTGCTGGTGGTCGGCATCTCGCAGACCTCGCTGGGGGCGCAGCTCACCTACGCCCGGGAACTGGCGGACTCGCCCTGGCTGCTCTCCACCATGATCGTGATCCTGGTCATCGGTCTGGTGGTCGACGCCGCCTTCGGCGCGGCCGACACGGCGATCCGGTGCCGCTGGGGCGTCCTGGACCCGGCCGGTCGGTGACGTGTACGTCTCCGCCCGCGCCGACTACGCGCTCCGCGCGATGCTCGCCGTCGCCGCCGCAGGGGGCGACGGCGGGTCCCCGGCCCACGCCGGGTCCGGTGGGGAACTGATCAAGGCGGCGAGCCTGGCCGAGGCGCAGGGCATCCCGTTGAGCTTCCTCCAGGGCATCCTGCTCGACCTGCGCCGGGCCGGACTGCTGCACAGCCACCGGGGCACCGAGGGCGGGTACACGCTCACCCGCCCGGCAGCGGAGATCAGCGTCGGGGACGTGCTGCGCGCGGTCGGCGGCTCGCTGACCACCGTCCGGGGCCTGCCCGCCGGGGACGCCGGGTACCACGGGGTCGCGACCGGGCTACGGGACGTCTGGCTGGCGGTGGACGGTGCGATCGCGGTGGTCGTGGACCGGACCACCCTGGCCGACCTGCTGGTCCGCCCCGGACACCGCGCCGCCGGCTGACCGGCGCGCAGAGGCCGGCAGCCACCCGTCAACCGAGCGACCGGCGATCGGACCCGGTCAAGCAGCCATCAGCGCGGGCCGGCACTCGAATCCGGTCAGCCGGCCGTCAGCTCGGCGGTCGGCGCGGTCGCGCCGCCCGGGCTGTGCAGCTCGACCAGACCGGCCGGGGCTGCCCGGCCCGGTCTCGGATGCCAGGGTCCGAACGCCGCGACCATGGCGAGCAACAGTCCCGCGCCCGCCACCGCGAGCACCACCATCAGCTCACGCACCGCCCCCGAGTCGGCGTCGACCGCCATGTCACCCTTCCCGAGCCGGCCCCCCGGCCGGCTCATCCCCCCGGGGACAAGCTTCGGCCAGCCGTGGGGGCCGGAACAGTCGCCGATCGGACGCACTTACGCCTGTTTGCCGACTCGGTCGGCGACATGATCACCCTGCGCAGCGACCTGCTCGCCCGCCGTCCCGCACCGGCGTCGACCGGCGCCTCGTCGGGGTCGGGCCCGGGGGGGTCAGGCGCTGCGGGGGCGGCGCGGCCGGCGCGAGCGGCCGGAGGTCCGGTGGGCGCGGCCGGCCTCGCCGCCGGTGGCGCGCGGGCGGGCGACCGGGGCCGGCTGCGGCGCGGCGATGGTCACCGGCACCCCGGACGGCTCCCGCGCACCGGTCACCCGGGTCAGGGCCTCGTCGCCGGGGCGTACCTGGGCGGTGTGCGGCTTGATGCCGGCCACGCTCATCAGCCGGGACACGTCCCGGCGCTGCTCGGGCAGGACCAGCGTGACCACCGCGCCCGACTCCCCCGCCCGGGCGGTACGGCCGCCCCGGTGCAGGTAGTCCTTCGCCTCGGTCGGCGGGTCGACGTTGACCACGAGGTCGAGTCCGTCCACGTGGATGCCCCGGGCCGCCACGTCGGTGGCGACCAGGGCGGTCACCTGACCGGTACGGAACTGCTCCAGGATCCGGGTGCGCTGCGGCTGCGACTTGCCCCCGTGCAGGGCCGCGGCGCGTACCCCCTTGGCGAGCAACTGGCGGGCCACCCGGTCGGCGCGGTGCTTGGTCGCCATGAACAGGATGGTGCGGCCCTCGCGGGCGGCGATCCGGGCGAGCGCGTCGGGCTTGTCCGCCGCGTCGAGGTGCAGCACGTGGTGGGTCATCGCGGTCACCGTCGCGGTGCCCGGGTCGACCGAGTGCGTGACCGGGTCGGTCAGGAAGCGGCGGACCAGCTTGTCCACGCCACCGTCGAGGGTGGCCGAGAAGAGCATCCGCTGGCCGTTCGGGGCGACCTGCTCCAGCAGCTTGGTGACCTGCGGCAGGAAGCCCATGTCGGCCATCTGGTCGGCCTCGTCGAGCACGGTGACGGCGACCTGGTCGAGGCGGGCGTCGCCCCGGTTGATCAAGTCGTGCAGCCGGCCCGGGGTGGCCACCAGCACCTCCGCGCCGGCCCGCAGCGCGTCGGCCTGCCGCTGCAGCGACAGACCGCCGACGACGGTGGCGCAACGCAGCCCGAGGACCCGGGCGTACGGGGTGAGCGCGGTGGTGACCTGCTGGGCCAGCTCGCGGGTCGGCACCAGCACCAGCGCCAGCGGGCGGCCGGGGCGGGCCCGGCGGCCGGCGGTGCGGTGCAGCACGGGCAACCCGAAGGCGAGGGTCTTGCCGGAGCCGGTACGGCCCCGACCGAGCAGGTCACGGCCGGCGAGCGAGTCCGGCAGGGAGGCCGCCTGGATCGGGAACGGCTCGGTGATGCCCTGCGCGGCCAGTTCGGCGACGAGCGCGGGCGCGAGGCCGGTGGCGGCGAAGGTGGGAATGGTCATGGTCATGCGCAATGCCTTCCTCGACGCGGCACGTGTCGAGGGAGGGCGCCGGGAATGCGGCGCTGTCGCAGGCGGAAAAGTGCGCCGCGACTCACAAGCACGAACCGAAAGGGTACGGGCGGTCCGCCGCAGCGCGCCCCCCGCCGGAGCGGATGGGCGGCGCGGCGGACCGGCCCGTCACCACGCCCGGGGGGCGCGATGGGTGTTACCGGTCGATCCGAGGATCAGAGCGGGCGGATGTTCTCCGCCTGCGGGCCCTTCTGGCCCTGGGTCACCTCGAACTCGACCCGCTGGTTCTCGTCCAGGCTGCGGTAGCCGGAGGACTGGATCGCCGAGAAGTGGGCGAAGACGTCCGCGCCGCCGCCGTCCGGGGTGATGAAGCCGAAGCCCTTGTCAGCGTTGAACCACTTGACGGTGCCAATAGCCATGTGTTTCGTCTCCTTGACGGAACGTTCGGACCCGCACCTGTTGCGGGCCGAAGAGGAGCACGCCGCGCACGTTTGCGCGAAATGCCTGTCGCTGCTGGTCGCCCCGCCCGGAGAACTCCGGACACAACAAAGAGCGCCTGGGGCCACAATCCGCCAGGCGCACACAGAGTCTCTGGAAACCAAAACTGCAACGGGATCAACGTATCACGGATTCGGGCCGATGCCACCCCCCGCCGGGATTTCCGGTACTCCGGCGACCAGCGCGGTGAGCCCGTCGGCGTCGAGCAGGTCGGCCGGACGCACGGTGACGCCCTCCCGGACGTAGTGGAACGCGGCCCCGACCCGCTCGACCGGCACCCCGGCCAGCTCCGCCCAGGCCAGCCGGTACACGGCCAGCTGCACCGCCGCCACCTCGGCCTCCCGCCCGGCCGGCTGCCGGCCGGTCTTCCAGTCGACCACGTCGTACCGGCCGCCGGGGCGGGCGAAGACGGCGTCCATCCGGCCCCGGACGACCACGCCGGCGATCACCGTGGCGAACGGCACCTCCACCTCGACCGGCACCCGGTCGGCCCACTCGCTGGCCAGGAAGCGCTCCTGCAACTCGGTCAGCGCGTCGTCCCCGGCGGCGTCCGCGTCGGCCGCGCCCGGCAGCTCGTCCACGTCGAGCAGCCGGTCCGCGCCGAAGCGCTGCTCCAGCCAGGTGTGGAAGGCGGTGCCCCGGCGGGCGTACGGGTTGGGCGCGCTGGGCATCGGCCGGCGCAGCGTACGGGCCAGCGCCTCCGGGTCGCGGCGCAGCGCCACGAGCTGGGTCACCGACAGGTGCCCGGGCAGCGCCACCTCGACCGCCTCGGCCTGCCGCAGCAGTTCGGCCCGCTCGGCGAGGAGCAGGTCCGCCTCCTGCCGCCAGCGGGCCACCTCCGGGTCGTCGGCGGCCGGGTCGATGGCAGCGCCGGCGGGGGCCGTACCGCTCCCGGTCACGTCGGAGCCGGACGGGCCGGAACCGGCCGGCCCGTCGGTCACGGCGGTCCCGGTCGGGGCGGACGCGCCGTCGGTGCGGAACTCGCGGCGGGCCGCGTCCGGGTCGGCGAGGAAGCGGCGCACCAGCGCGGCGGCCTCCGCCAGCGCGGGCCGGCGCGCGCCGAGCGGGTCGGCCGGCCACTCGGCCCGCAGCACCGTCTCCGCGGTCGGGTTGGCCGCGTCGCCGGCCGGCTCCGGCGTCCACACGTCGACCAGGTGCCCGTCCGCGCCGTCCAGGCAGGCGTCGTGCACCTCGCGCAGGAAGACCGACGGGCCACGGAACCGCTTGGTCCCCTCCCCCCACCAGTACCCGGAGCAGAGCAGCAGCCGGCGCGGGCGGGTCACCGCCACGTACGTCAGCCGGCGCTCCTCGCGCTCGTCGTGCGCCCGCCAGGCGTCGGTGAAGTCGGCCAGCGCCCGGGCCACCCCGCGCTGGTCCTCGACGTCGGCCAGGCCCAGCTCCGGCAGCCCGTCGGCGTCGCCGCGCAGCGGGAACGGCAGCACCCCGAGCCCGCCCAGCCAGTGGTCGGAGTTGCGCACCGGCCCCGGCCAGACGCCCCGGGTCAGCCCGGCGACCGACACCACGTCCCACTCCAGGCCCTTGGCGGCGTGCGCGGTGAGCACCTGCACCGCGCCCTCCACCACCTCCACCTCGCCGGGGGCCAGGCCACGCTCCTCGTCCTCGGCGGCGGCGAGGTAGGCCAGGAAACCGGCGAGGGTCGCCCCCGGGGTCTCCCCGCTGAACCGGGCCGCGACGTCGCCGAGGGCGTCCAGGTGGCCCCGGGCCAGGCCGGCGTCGCCGGCGCCGTCCCGGCCGGCCCGCACGGCCACCTCCACGTCCAGGCCGATGGTCCGTTCGATGTCCGCGATCAGCTCGGGCAGCGTCTGGTCCAGCCGGTAGCGCAGCAGGGCCAACTCCATCGCGTACGAGCGCAGCCGCGCGTAGCCCTCCGCCGAGTACGCCTGCGCCGGCCCCAGGTCGGCCAGGGCCTCGACCAGGGTCGCCTCGTCCAGCGCGTCCACCACGATCTCCGGCCCGTCGTCGCCGGTCAGCTCCCGCCGCGCCCGCGCGATGGCCCGGGCCCGCCGGTGCAGCGCCACCAGGTCCCGCGGACCGATCCGCCAGCGCGCCCCGGTGAGCAGCCGCAGCAGCGCCGCGCCGTCGGTCGGATCGGCCAGCACCCGCAGGGTGCAGACCACGTCGCGGACCTCGGGGGTGTCGAGCAGGCCACCCAGGCCGACCACCTCGACGGGCAGCCCCCGGGCGCGCAGCGCCGCCTCGATCGCCGGGATCTGGCTGCGCAGCCGGACCAGCACCGCCGTGGTGGGGCGGCGCGGCACCGGGATGTGCTCGGGCAGCGCGTCGGGCATGCCGGCCGCGCCCCGCCAGGCGGCCAGCACGCTGTCGGCGATCCAGTCCGCCTCGTCGGCGTACGTGTGCAGCAGCGCGCAGTGCACGGTGCCGGCGGCGTGCCCGCGCGGGCTGCGGTGCGGGATCGGGTCCTTGACGCTCAACGCCGCGCGCAGCTCCGGCACCCGGGCGCCGGCGGCGCGCAGCGGGACGGAGAGCGCGTTGGCCACGCCGAGGATCTCCGGCCGGTTGCGCCAGCTCGTGGTGAGGCCGAGCACCTCGGCCGGGGTGCCGTCGGCGCGGGCGAACTCGGTCGGGAAGCGCTCCAGGGTGCCGGCGCTGGCCCCGCGCCAGCCGTAGATGGACTGGCAGGGGTCGCCGACCGCGGTGACCGGGTGCCCGCCGCCGAAGAGCGCGTTGAGGAGCACCACCTGGGCGTGGCTGGTGTCCTGGTACTCGTCGAGCAGCACCACCCGGAACCGCTCCCGCTCGATGACGCCGACGCCGGGATGCTCCCGGGCCACCCGGGCGGCCCGGGCGAGCTGGTCGGCGAAGTCCATCGCCTCGAAGTCGTCCTTGCGCCGGGCGTACGCGCGCACCAGCGGCAGCAGCTTGAGCCGGGTCCGCTGGAGCTGCAACGCCTTGCGCACGTCGGCGTAGACCCGGCCGGGACGGGACTGCACGTCGGCGAAGAAGCGACCCGTCCAGGCGGCCAGGTCGTCCGGGTCGACCAGGTGCTCGTCCAGCTCGCCGGCGAGCGCCAGCACCGCGTCGGTGATGGTGCTGGGCATCCGGTCGACCTCGGTCATGTCGCCGTCGTAGTTGCGCACCAGCAGGTCCACCAGCTGCCAGCGGGACGCCTCGGTGAGCAGCCGGGTGGTCGGCTCGTAGCCGGCGCGCAGCCCGTGCTCGGTGACGATCCGGCCGGCGTACGAGTGGTAGGTGGAGACGGTGGGCTCGCCGGCGAGCGGGTCGTCCAGCGGATCGCGCCCGCGCCGGCCCAGCCGCCGCACCAGCTGGTCGAGCCGGGTACGCACCCGGTGCGCCAGCTCGCCGGCCGCCTTGCGGGTGAAGGTGAGCCCGAGGATCTGCTCCGGCCGGACGTACGAGTTGGCGACCAGCCAGACCACCCGGGCCGCCATCGTCTCGGTCTTGCCCGAGCCCGCGCCGGCCACCACCAGCAGCGGCTCCACCGGGGCGGCGATGATCGCCGCCTGTTCCCGGGTCGGCGCCGGCAGCCGCAGCAGCCGGGCCAGCTCGACCGGGGTGTAGCGGGGCCCGGAGTCGGGGGTGCGGGGCGCCGGGGCGGCGGTGCCGAAGAGGGCCGGCTGGGTCACGGTGCCGTCCTCGTCGACGGCCGCGCGACCACGGCCGCCATCCCGGCGTCCCCGCCGACCCGACCCCCGACGACGGGGACGCGCCGCCGGCCGTCGGCCCGGACCGCCCGTACGGGCGGCTGCCGGTTCGCGCCCAGGGTGCGGCGACCGTCGGCGACGGGCGGCGCGGTGCTCACGCTCACGGCAGCTCCGGGGGACGGACGGTCGGCGGCTCGACGACCTGCCGGCCCTGGCCGGAGACCGGGCAGCTGGTCCGCACCGGGCAGACCCGGCACTTCGAGTTGGCGACCGCGGCGAAGGTGGCGGCGGCCATCGTATCGGCGGTGCGCCGGACCAGGGCGGTGGCCCAGCCGGCCTCGGGGCCCTGCCCGGCGGCGGCCTGGGTCTGCTCCTTCGCCTCCTTCGCCCCGGTGCCGAGCTGCACCAGCGCCGCGCCGCCCGCCTCGTCGCCGAACTCGGCGAACGCGCCCGCCTCGACCGCCGCCTGGTACGCCCCGAGCTGCGGGTGCTCGGCCACCTCCCGTTCGGTCACGGCGGTGGACTTGCCGGTCTTCAGGTCGATCACCACGAGCCGGCCCTCGGCGTCCACCTCCAGCCGGTCCACCCGGCCGGTCAGCTCGACCGGGCGGCTCGGGTCGTCGAGCCGCACCGCGAACTCGTGCTCGATGGCGAGCAGCCGGCGCGGGTTGCCCGCCAGCCAGCGCAGCAGCTTGTCCACCATGGCCTCGGCGCGTTCCCGCTCCGGGCCGACCATCCAGCGGGCGGCCATCTCGATCGCGTCGAACCGGGCGGCCACGTACTCCAGCAGGGCGGTGCGGTCGGCGCTGGCGTCCTCGGCGAGCATCGCGGCGGCGTGCACCAGGTTGCCCACGCCCTGCGCGGCGTCGGCCGGGCCGCTGCCGCCGTGCCGCTCCAGCAGCCAGCGCAGGCTGCACCGCAGGGCGCTCTCCATCGCCGACGGGGTGACCCGGACCGGCTCACCCTCGTCGACCAGCGGCCGGTCGTCGGAGAGGCCGCGCAACCCCCACCAGTCGTCGGGGTGCGCCCCGGGGATGCCGGCGGCGGCGAGCCGGGCCAGCTCGGCCGCCGCCGCGCGCCGCCGGGTGACCGGGACCGCCGGGTCGGTGACGGCGGTACGCAGCTCCGCCACCAGCGCCGACAGGGTCAGCGCCCGGGGCGGTCGCCCGACGGGCAGCTCCCGGGGCTGCTCGTCGTCCGCCGGGTCCGCCGGATCTTGGTGGGAAACGGCCCCTCCAGGGGCCGGTTCGTACCAAGATCCTTCGTCGGGTCGTGCCGCCGGGCCGCCGGCGGGGGCGGGAGTGGTCCGCGCGGGGGCTGGTGGGGTCGCTGGGCCGCCGACGGGTGCGGGGCCGGTGGGGGCGGGGTCGGGGCGGGCTGGGGGCGGCGGAGTGCCGGGGTCGGCGGGGGCCGGCGGTTCGCCGACGCCCAGTTCGTGCAGGAAGCGGCTGGGCTGCTCCTCGTGGTCGTCGCCGCCGACCGCCGCCGAGGCGACGGCGGTGACCAGCAGCCGCCGCCGGGCCCGGGTGACCGCGACGTGGAACAGCCGCCGCTCCTCGTCGAGCAGGGCGGAGGTCTGGCCGACCAGGCTGGCCCGCACGCCCGCGCCGTCGGCCCTGCCGGCGAGCACGTCGACCAGCCGCTCGGAGCCGAGCAGGCTGCCCCGCAACCGCAGGTCGGGCCAGACACCCTCCTGCACCCCGGCCACCGCGACGAGGTCCCACTCCAGGCCCTTCGCCGCGTGCGCGGTGAGCAGCCGGACCGCCTCGCCGCGGTCGGCGCTGGCGGCCAGGGTGTCGGCGGGCAGGTCCTGGCCGAGCACGTGGTCGAGGAAGACCTCGGTCCGCGCGCCGGGGAGCCGGTCGGTGAACCGGGCCGCCGCGTCGAAGAGCACCAGCACGGCGTCCAGGTCGCGGTCGGCGGCCTCGGCCCGCCAGCGTTGCGCGGTCTCGTGCTCGCCGGTGGCGGCCCGGCCCCGGTTGATCGCGCCGGCCCAGCGTTCGGCCAGCCCGCTGGCCTGCCACACGGCCCAGAGCACGTCCTCGGCGGTGGCGCCCGGGGTGGCCGCCGCCCGGCGGGCGGTGGCGAGCAGCTCGGCCACCGTACGGGCGGGCTCGACCCAGCGCCGGTCGATGCCGGCCAGCTCGGCCGGGTCGCGCAGCGCCTCGACGATCAGCTCGCCGGAGGGGCGGCGGTCGCCCCCGGCCAGGGCGAGGGCACGCAGCCCCTGGCGCAGCCGCCGCTCGGCCAGCGGGTCGGCCCCGCCCAGCGGGGAGTGCAGCAGGGCGATCGCCGCCTCCTCGTCCAGCCGGTCGGGCTCCAACGCGCAGCGCAGCAGGAGCAGCAGCGGGGCGACCGCCGGTTGCAGGTGCAGCGGCAGGTCCTCGCCGTGCACCACGGTCGGCACCCCGGCGGTGTGCAGGGCGCGGCGCAGCGAGGGCAGGTGCAGGTGGGTGGAGCGGACCAGCACCGCCATCCGCGACCAGGGCACGCCGTCGAGCAGGTGCGCGGAGCGCAGCGCGTGCGCCAGCCAGGCCGCCTCGCTGGTGGCGGAGCGGAAGGTGCGTACCTCGACGGCGCCGGGCGGGGCGTCGGGCAGCGGGCGCAGCCGCCGGTGCGCCGACGGGCCGCGCAGCCGCCGGGCCAGCCGCCCGGCCGCCCCGAGCAGCACCGCACCGGCCCGGTACGACGTGGTCAGCGTGACCTGTGCCGCCGGCGCGCCGGAGGCGGTGCGGAACCGGTGCGGGAAGCCGCTCACCACGGCCGGATCGGCGCCCCGGAAGGCGTACGTCGAGGAGTCGGGGTCGGCGAAGGCGACCAGGGACTTGCCGCTGCCGGCGATGACGGCGAGCAACTCCTGCTGGGCGGGGTCGGTGTCGGCCAGCTCGTCGACGTAGACGTGGGCCAGCCGGCGGCGTTCGGCGTCCAGCAGCTCGGGATCGTCGAGCAGCATGCCGGTGGCGGCGCGGACCAGCTCGGCCGGGTCGTAGGCGACCGAGCCCCGGTTGCTGACGTCGCGCAGCGCGAGGACGGCGACGTACTCCCGGAGGAAGCGCGCGGCGGCCGGCCAGTCGGCGCGGCCCAGCTTCTCCCCCAGCCGGGCCAGCTCGACCGGGCCGACCCCGCGCTCGGCGGCGCGCATCAGCAGATCGCGCAGCTGGCCGGCGAAGGCCCGGGTACGCAACGCGGGGCGCAGGTCCTCCGGCCAGCCGACGGGGTCGTCGCCGGGCTCCTCGCCGACCACGTCGAGCAGTTCCCGGATGATCAGATCCTGCTCGGGGCCGGTGAGCAGCCGGGGCGACGGCTCGCCGCGCTCGGCGGCGGCCCGGCGGAGCAGGCCGAACGCGTACGCCGGGAAGGTGCGCACCAGTGGCTCGCGCAGCACCCGGTGCCCGTCTGCGGCGATCCGCGCCTCGATGCGCTGCCGCAGGTCGGTGGCCTGCCGGCGGGCGAAGGTGAGCACCAGCACCCGCTCCGGGTCGACGCCCTCGGCCACCCGGGCGGCGACCGCCTCGACCAGGGTGCGGGACTTGCCGGTGCCCGGACCGCCGACGACCAGCATCGGCCCGTCGGTGTGCGCGACGACCTCGGCCTGCAGCGGATCGGTCAGCCGTCCCGACAGGTCCGGTGACGGGCCCGTCGGGTGCGCGGCATCGCCCGCCGACCCCCCGGACCGCGGCTCCCCCTCGACGCCCGCGCCGGCCCGACCGGGCCCCTCGGTCGGCCCGCCCGGCCGACGGTCCCCCCGAACCGTCGCGGCGGACCGCCCGTCACCCGGGACCGGTCCGGCAGGCCGGCGCACCAGCCGGTACCCCTGCACCCCCACATCCCACCACGCCGGTACGACACCCCGGCGCACCCCACCCCGCCGTTCGGGCCGGGCACCGGGCCGGGTCGGCAGGTCCGGCCGACCACGCAACGCAGTGGCTCCGCGCCGCCCTCGGTCCGGCACTGCCGGCGGGTCCGGTCAGGTCAGCCGGGACTCGATGGCGTCGAGGGCCTCGGGGACCGACCGGGCGACCGCGAGCAGGTCGAGGCCGGCCGGCTTGAGGAAGGTCTGGTCGGCCAGCGCGGCCAGCCAGTCGAGCAGCGGACGGTAGAAGCCGTCGGTGTCGACCAGCACCATCGGCTTGGCGTGCAGCGCCAGGGTGGCGGTGGTCCACACCTCGAAGAGCTCGTCCAGCGTGCCGAGCCCGCCCGGCAGGGTGAGGAACGCGTCCGACTTCTCGATCATCAGGGTCTTGCGGTCGGCCATGCTCTCGGTGACCAGCAACTCGTCCGAGGCCAGGTCGGCGACCTCCAGGTCGACCAGGGACTGCGGGATCACCCCGACGGTCCGGCCGCCGGCCGCCCGTGCGCCGTCGGCCAGCGCGCCCATCATCCCGACGCAGCCGCCACCGCTGACCAGCGTGTGTCCGCGCCGGGCGAGCTGCGCGCCCGTCTCGGCCGCGAGGTCCAGCCAGCGTTGGTCGAGGGTACGGGAGGACGCGCAGAACACGCAGATCGCGGCCACCCGGTCAGCCCTCCCGCCCGTCCCCGGCGGCCCGGCCGTCCGACGCCCGCCGCGCGGCGCGCTGGTCGGCGGCGGCCACCGCGACGGCCTCCTCGCGGACCGCCTCCTGCTCGGCGGAGAGGGCGGCCTCCGCCTCGACGATGTGCCGCACCGCGGCGGCGACGTCGTCGGTGAGGCAGATCAGGTCCAGGTCGACCGCCCCGATCTTGCCCTCGGCGGCCATCGTGTCGCGCAGCCAGTCGATCAGCCCCCTCCAGTACGCGGTGCCCATCAGCACCACCGGGAACCGGGTGACCTTGCCGGTCTGCACCAGGGTGAGCGCCTCGAAGAGCTCGTCCATCGTGCCGAAGCCGCCCGGCAGCACGACGAAGGCCTGGGCGTACTTGACGAACATGGTCTTGCGGGCGAAGAAGTAGCGGAAGTCGATGGCCAGGTCGACCCAGTCGTTGAGCCCCTGCTCGAAGGGGAGTTCGATGCCGAGCCCGACGGAGAGCCCGCCGGCCTCGCTGGCCCCCCGGTTGGCCGCCTCCATCACGCCCGGCCCGCCGCCGGTGATCACGGCGTACCCGGCTCGGGCCAGCGCGGCGCCGAGTTCCTCGGCCAGCCGGCACTCGGGGCTCTCCGGCTTGCTGCGGGCGGATCCGAAGACGCTGACCGCGGGCGGCAGGTCGGCCAGGGTGTCGAACCCCTCGACGAACTCGGAGAGGATCCGCAGCGCCCGCCAGGCGTCCTTGGTCTTCCAGTCGCCGCGGCTGCGCGAGTCGAGCAGTCGCTGATCGGCGGTGCTGGTCGGGATCGCGCCGCGGCGCAGTGTGACGGCGCCCCGGTGCCGCTCCGGATCGCGGCCCGGCTGCCGCCCGTTGCTCTCGCTCATGGGAGCAACCGTAGTGGAGCGGCACCTCCGGAGTGACCTGGGCGACGACCCGACGAAAAAGTTCGCGATCTTGGGCAACTAATTCGCTCGCTCGTACGTCTTACTATTCACATACCGGGTATGCCCCGGCGCGCGCCTTCGGGGGAGGAGCACAGCGTGATCAGCAACAACGAGCGGATGCGGATCCGCCGGCAGATGCAGCGGCGCATCCGCGACGTGGTGGCCGAGCGCCGCCGCGCCCGTCAACTGGAGTCCCCGGCGGAACCCGCCGCCGAGTCGACCGACCCCACCGACAACTCCCTGCTCACCAGCGTCTGACCCGGACGCGCCGTCTTCCGGCCGACTCCGGCCACCCACCGAGGCCCCGCACGGTCCCACGACCGCCGGGGCCTCACCCGTCCCACCCACCCGCCCCGCATCCCGGCCCCCTGCTCCGGCCGACCCGCCGGTCCACCGGTCGGTGATCAAGAAGTTCTGGTCCCGAGGGAGCGCATCCCGTGCCGCAAACTTCTTGATCACCGAGGCGGGGCTGGCCGGACGGGCCGGACGGGCGGGGTGTCGGTCAGAGGGGGGAGAGCCAGCGGTGGAGGGTGGCGGCGCCGTCGCGGATCTTGGTGATCTCGACGTGCTCGTCCTTGTGGTGGGCCAGGTTGGGGTCGCCGGGGCCGAAGTTCAGCGCCGGGATGCCCATGGCCGCGAAGCGGGCCACGTCCGTCCAGCCCAGCTTGCCGATCGGCGCGGCGCCCACCGCCGCCAGGAACTCCTGCGCGGCCGGCGCGTCCAGGCCGGGCCGCGCGCCCGCCGCCGCGTCGGTCACCGCGAGGTCGAAGCCGGCGAACACCTCGCGCAGGTGCGCCTCGGCCGCCGCCGGGTCACGGTCCGGGGCGTACCGGTAGTTGATCTCGATCTCGCACCGGTCCGGGACCACGTTGCCGGCGACCCCGCCGTTGATCCGGACCGCGTTCAGGCCCTCGCGGTAGTCGCAGCCGTCGATGGTCACCCGCCGGGCCTGGTACTCCCCCAGCCGCCGCAGCACCTCGCCCGCGCCGTGGATGGCGTTCACCCCGTGCCACGACCGGGCGGCGTGGGCCCGTTCGCCGTGCGTGGTGACGACCGCCCGCATGGTGCCCTGGCAGCCCGCCTCGACGATGCCGTACGTCGGCTCCAGCAGCACCGCGAAGTCCGCCTGCAACCACTCCGGGTGCGCCTCGGCGACCAGGGTGAGCCCGTTGTACCGGGACTCGATCTCCTCGGCCTCGTAGAAGAAGTAGGTCACGTCGTAGCGCGGGTCGGGCAGGGTGACCGCCAGGTGCAGGGCGAACGCCACTCCGGACTTCATGTCCGAGGTGCCGCAGCCGTACATCAGGTCGCCGCGCATCGTCGACGGGAAGTTGTCGTTCAGCGGCACCGTGTCCAGGTGGCCGGCGAGCACCACCCGGGAGGACCGGCCCAGGTCGGTGCGGGCCATCACCGTGTTGCTGTGCCGGAAGGTGGTCAGGTGGGGCACCTTCCGCAGCACCTCCTCGACGCAGTCGGCGATCGCCTTCTCGTTGAGGGAGACGGACTCTATGTCGACCAGTGCGCGGGTCAGGGCCACCGGATCGGCCAGGACCTCGGGGGTCAGCGGGTTCTCCATGGTTCGCACGGTACCTTCAGGATCGGTGGGCGCGAGGAGTGAGCGTTCCCGGGCGGCCGGTGTGCGACACCCGGTCACGCGGGCGCGAGGAGCCCACGAGCCCGCGGTCGCGAACGAGAGGGAGTGCTGTGACGTCCGGATCCGCCTGGGGCATCGGCCTGGCCACCATCACGGCTGAGGATCAGGTGCTCGACACCTGGTACCCGACCGGCAAGCTGGGACTCGGCGAGTTGCCGCTGGTCCCCGGCGAGGACCAGGCCGACGTGCTCGACCTGCCGCCGGGCGCGATCGGCGAGCGGGCGCTGCCCGGCCTGCGTACCGTCGAGGTGGTCACCGTGATCGGCTCGCTGGACGACCCGATCAAGGACGCCGCCGACGCGTACCTGCGGCTGCACCTGCTCTCCCACCGCCTGGTCCGGCCCAACGAGCTCAACCTGGACGGCATCTTCGGCAAGCTGGCCAACGTCGCCTGGACCTCGGCCGGGCCGTGCCCGCCGGAGCGGGTCGACGAGCTGCGGGTGATCGAGCGGGCCGCCGGCCGCCACCTGGCGGTGTACGGGGTGGACAAGTTCCCCCGGATGACCGACTACGTGGTCCCCTCCGGCGTACGGATCGCCGACGCCGACCGGGTGCGCCTCGGCGCGCACCTCGCCGCCGGCACCACCGTGATGCACGAGGGCTTCGTCAACTTCAACGCCGGCACGCTGGGCACCTCGATGGTGGAGGGACGCATCGTGCAGGGCGTGCTGGTCGGGGACGGCTCCGACATCGGCGGCGGCGCCTCGATCATGGGCACCCTCTCCGGCGGTGGCACCGAGAAGATCAGCATCGGTGAGCGGAGCCTGATCGGCGCGAACGCCGGCGTCGGCATCTCCCTCGGCGACGACTGCGTGGTCGAGGCGGGCTGCTACATCACCGCCGCCTCGAAGATCACCCTGCCGGACGGCCGGGTGGTCAAGGCCCGGGAGCTCTCCGGCGTGGCCGGGTTGCTCTTCTGGCGCAACTCGGTGACCGGCGCGCTGGAGGCCAGGCCGCGCACCGGCCGGGGCATCGAACTGAACGCCGCCCTGCACGCCAACGACTGAGCGGGGCCGGGGCACGACGCCCCGACCCCGCTGCCTCCGGGCCCGCGCGGGCGGGCCCGGAGGCATCACTCACTTCAGCCGGTACGCCTGGATGATCCGCGTGGACACCGTGTTGCCGTCGGTGTCCCGGGCGGTGGCCCGCAGGGACGCGTACCCACCGGTGGCGGGGTGCTTGACCATCGCCACCCAGCCGGCGCGCGGCAGCCGCAGCACGCTGACCTTGCTCCAGGTCTTCCCACCGTCGTACGAGACGTCGACGGTCGGCTTCTCCACCGTCGCGGTGCCCGCGCCGGGTTGGCGCCGCACCTCGACCGGGATCGGCAGGAGTCGGCCCGCCTTGGCGCTGTTGTCCCCGGCCAGCGGCGGCGTGAAGCGGATCGACGACAGCGGCAGCCGGACCGGGTCCTCGCCCGCCACGTGCTTGGAGCGGAAGGTCCAGGTGGACTCGACCTCGGTGCTCAGGTCGGTGAAGCTGCGGCTCGCCGAGACGGACAGCTTGTAGTCCGCCGCGCCGGCGGGCACCTCGAACTGGCCGTAGCCGGCGTACGGGGACTCGCCGACCAGCTTGCCGTCACGCCAGAGCCGGGTGCCCTCCTTGTCCGTCACCGATCCGCCGGGGTGGCCGGCGGCGTCGCTGAAGACCGGCATGCCGACGAAGATGGTGTCACCCAGCCTGCTGACGCTCTCGTCCGGCCAGCGCGGCGTCGGGAACGACGGCCCGTACGGCGCCTGGTTCCAGTGCTCGTGGACCGTCCGGCCGGCCCGGTACGCCGTCGGCGTGGAGAAGAGCGCGGCCTTCACGTCGAGCCAGGGCTCGTCGGGGTTGACCGACCCGAAGTCGATCTCGGACTCCCAGCGCACCCCCTTGGTGTTGTAGTGCTCGACCCGTTGGCCGGGCACGGTGACGGGCAGGATGATCGCCGACCCGCCGGTGTTGTACTCCAGCTCGGGGATGACGTACCGCTCGGCCACCAGCCCGGAGTAGCCCCCGTGGAACTTGTGCACCACGGTGGCCAGGTCCTTCTTCCGGTAGTCGCGGACGAAGCCGGTGGGCATCCGGCCCGGGATCGCCTCGCTCAACGCATACAGGTACGGGCTGCTCGCCGCCTCCGCGTCGGCCCACTGGCTGCTGACCGTCGCCACGAACTGCTCGTCCGAGACGGTGCTCCCACCGGCCTGGCCGGTGGTCAGCCCCTCGAAGGTGTCGGCCCAGAGCCCGAAGCCGTAGACGTCGCCGTTGGCGGCGAAGAAGATCGCGCTGATGTCGATCAGCAGCGGGCTGGCCCCGGCCTGCGGGATCGTCGTGCGTACCGGCTTCGCCGTCCGCGCGTCCAGGGTGAGCGTGAGGTCCCGGTCGAGCACCAGCTCGGGCCGGGCCAGCATGGTCAGCCCGGGCGTCTCGCCCTCCGGGGCCGGCTCGATGATCAGCGAGTTGAGCCCGTACCGGCCCTTGGGGAGTCGCACCTCGGCGGTCCCGTCGGCGCCGCTGGCGTCCCAGACGCCGGTGGTCTCCAGTCCGGCGAGGGAGGTCCAGACCTCGGCCGCCTTCGCACCGGCACGGTTCAGGTGGGTCAGCCGCAGCGTGTAGCTCTCCACCTCCTTGTGCACGGCCAGCGGGGTGACCGCGACCTGGGTCCCGGACCGGGCGAGCACCCGGCCGGTCCAGTAGCCGTCCGCGTCGCCCAGCCGGGTGTTCGCGGTGATGGTGGTCTCGGCCCGGCCGCCGGCCGGCACGGTGATCCGGTTCGTGCCGAGGGTGAACATGCCGGCCGGGGCGGCCCGCCCGCCGGGCCCGCTCGCCTCGACCGTGAGGTCGAGGGTGACCGGGGTGGCGCCGGCGTTGTGCCAGGCGACCGCCCGGGTGACCGGCGCGTCGTCGTCGTGCGGCCACTGGGTACGACCGAAGGAGACGCTCACCGGGTCACTGGTGACCTGCTGGGTGATCGCCCGGGTCAGGTCGACCCGCCCGGCCCCCTGCTGGTACGAGGTCTGCGCCGGGTGCGGCTTCGCCGCCGCCATCAGGGTCGACTTGAGCTGACCGGCCTTCCAGTCCGGGTGCTGCTGGGCCAGCAGCGCCGCCGAGCCGGCCACGTGCGGGGTGGCCATCGAGGTGCCGGAGAGGCTGACGTAGCGCTCCCCCACCGGGTCGCCGATCTGCCCGTGGGCGGAACGGGCGGCCACCACGTCCACGCCGGGCGCGGTGATGTCGGGCTTGAGCGCGTCGTCACCGACCCGGGGCCCCCGGCTCGAGAATTCGGCGAGGTTGTCGTCGCGGTCCACCGCGCCCACCGCGAGCGCGGCGTCGGCGCTGGCCGGCGAGCCGACGGACCCGTCGGATCCGTCGTTGCCGGCGGCGATGACGAAGAGCGTGCCGGTCTCGGCGGTCAGCGTGCCGACCGCCTCCTCCAGCGGGTCGACGTCGGGGCTGTCCCACCCGCCGAGGCTCATGTTGATCACCGCGGCCCGCTTGTCGACGGCGGCCCACTGCATGCCGGCCAGGATGGCCGACTCGCTGCACCCGAACTCCTCGCAGACCTTGCCGTCGAGCAGGGTGGCGTCCGGCGCCACGCCCTTGTACCGGCCGCCGGAGGCGGCGCCGCTGCCGGCGATGGTCGAGGCGACGTGCGTGCCGTGCCCGACGGTGTCGCGGGTGTCGGGCGTCTCGGCGAAGTTGCGCGCCTCGGCGACCTTGCCGGCCAGGTCGGGGTGGGTGGCGTCGACGCCGGTGTCCAGCACCGCCACGGTCACGCCCTTGCCGGTGAGGCCGGCGGACCAGGCGGTGGGCGCGCCGATCTGGGGAACGGTGTGGTCGAGGGTGGGGGTGCGTCGGCCGTCGAGCCAGAGCCGCTCGACGCCCCCCGCCGCGCCGAGCCGCGCACCGGCCGGGCCGGTGGTGACCGTGGACCAGACCGCGCCGGCGGAGGACTTGCCGGCGGTCACCGCCGCGCCCCGGATCGCCGGCAGGTCGCGGGTCACCCGCGCGCCGGGCAGCGCGGCCACGCCGCGCCGGGCCCCGCCGGAGGCGTACGACACCAGCAGCGGCAGGTCGTCGCGGCGGGCGTCGTCGTACCCGGCGGCGATCAGCCCGGTGACGTCGAAGAGCCGCCGGTCGACCTGCCCGGCCCGGATCGGCGCGACGGCGTCCTGCGGCGTCACCGACAGGTGTCCGCGCTCGCGGCGTACCACGAATCGCAGGTCCTCGCGGCCGGGGCCGGGTCGCACGGCGGCCTTGCCGTCGGCGGTGACGGTGACCCGGTCCCCGGTGACCAGGGTGACCGTGGTGGGTTTGGCGGGCCTGGTGGGCGCGGCCGCCGGTCGGGCGGCCGGGTCCCCGGCCGCCGGGGCGGCCGAGGCGGTGGCCGGCAGAGCGGCCGGCGCGGTCACCGCCAGACCGAGCACGAGGCCGAGTACGGCCGTCTTCCTTCTTCTGTGCAACGGATCCTCCTCGTGGAGCGTCATCACTACGGGAGTCGCATTGACGGAGACCAGAATTACATACCGAGTATGTATTTGGAAGTACAGAAAATGACGGTCCGGGCACGGTCCGCAGCCCCCGTCGGGCACGATCGACCGATGACGTCCATGAGGGACCGGATGCTCGCCGGCGAGCCGTACATCGCGAACGAGCCCGAGATCATCGCCGACCTCGACCGCGCCGCCCGGCTGACGGAACGCTTCAACACCAGCCCCGCGTCCGACCCGCAGGAACGGCTGGCCGCCCTGCGCGAACTGCTCGGCTCCCTCGGTGAGGACACCTGGATCCGCCCGCCGTTCCACTGCGACTACGGCTGGCAGGTCCACATCGGCCCGCGCAGCTTCGTCAACTTCAACGCGGTCTTCCTCGACGTCGCCCGGATCACCATCGGGGCCGACGTCCAGATCGGACCGAACGTGCAACTGCTCACCCCCACCCATCCGGTCGAGCCCGGCCCCCGCCGGGACAAGTGGGAAGCGGCGAAACCGATCACCATCGGCGACAACGCCTGGCTCGGCGGCGGGGCCATCGTGCTCGCCGGTGTCACCGTCGGTGAGAACACGGTGGTCGGCGCCGGTGCCGTGGTGACCCGGGACCTGCCACCCAACGTGGTCGCCGTCGGCAACCCCGCCCGGGTGGTGCGGACCCTGGAATAGTCACTGACCTGCGCAAACATCGGTCTGCACAGTGGCCGGAGCGGACAATTCGATGCACTCTGGGTAGTGACCTCACCACCAGGGGGCACCTATGGGTGATCGGGTACTCGAACTGCGGGTGCACGGTGTGTCGAACACCCCGCCCGACCAACTCCTCGGTCTGCGCCCGGAACCCGGCGGCGACGGCCCGCAGCCGTGGCTGGTGGCCGGCGGCGAGGTCACCGGCTTCTACCGCTCCACCACGGCCGGCCGGGACGACCCGATCACCGTCGAGGCGTACAGCTGGGGGCAGTTGACCTCCGGCGCGCGCACCGCCCGCGACATCGAACGTGCCCTGTGGACACTGCTGCTGCCCTTCGCGCTGGCCAACGTCGCCCTGCACGCCCGGCCCGGCATCCCGCCCGACCCGGACCGGGAACGCTGGGGCAGCCGCTCCGGCATCACCGCCTGGCTGATCCGGCTGTTCTGCCTGAGCCTCACCGTCACCCTGGTGATCACGGCCACCGGGATCGGTGTCGACCTCATCGCCTGGCAGTGCGTCGACCGCGACTGCCTGCGCCACCTCCCCGGCCCCTGGGAGTTCCTCGGCCGTGGCTGGTGGCGCGAGGACACCCACGCGCTCGCCGTGGGTCTGCTGCTCCCCCTGGCCGTGCTCGCGGCGCTCGGCGCGGTCGCCTGGCGCACCTACCAGTACGAGGCGGAGATGCCCGCCCCGCCCCGCCCGGCGCCCCGCGACGACGCCGAGCCGGACGCCGAGCCGCTGGAGAACCCGTTGCAGGACCCGACCTTCTGGTGCGGCGAGGGACAGCTGCGCCGGGCGGCGGTGCTGCACCTCTGCGTCGGGGCGGTGGCGGCCGCGGCGGTGCCGCTGCAGGCGGTACTGATCATGGACCCGCCGCAGGGCGTACGGGCGGCGCTCGCCTGGCCGACCATCGGCGCGTTCGCCGCGGTCGTGCTGATCGCCGTGGTCGCCGTCGGCCGCCGCTGGCTGACCCGACGCCAGGGGGCCACCCCGCTCGGCCGGTGGAGCGCCACCGTCGCCCTGCTCACCGGCGTGGGACTCGCCGGCACCTTCCTGCTCCTGATGCTGCCCGACGGGCCCGCCGGCCGCCCGCTGGCCGAGTACCGCCCGCCGACCGGCTGCCGCCACCACCCCGACCTGCCCGGCTGCCTCGACGACCGGTCGCTGCCCGGGTTCGACACCGCCGTCGCCTGGCTCGCCACGTACCAGGTGCTGCTGCTGATCGGCATCGGCGCGGTCAGCCGCTCCGGCCGGCGGGCCCTGCTCGCCCCGGCCGTGGGCGGCGCGCTGCTGCCCGTCGCGGTGGCCTGGACCGAGGTCGGACTGCCCGGCGCCCCGGTCGCCCCCGACGGCCTGCAGGTCTGGATGCTGGCCGTGCCGGCCGTCGCGGTCGCCGCCACCGGACTGCTGCTGCCCCGCACCCGGGCCCAATTCGAGCAGCAGCCGCTCGGCCCGCACACCGACCTGGCCTGGGGCGGACGCGGACCCGCGCTGATCGCCGGCTTCGGCTGGATGATGGCCATCGCCTACTGCGCCGGCCTGCTCTACTGGGTCAGCGACCGGCTCAACGGCGACGCCGATCCCCGCGGCCCCTCCCCGGTGGTGCCGCCGTTGGCGGTGTTCTGGGCCGGGTTGGCCTTCGCCGTCGCCACGGCCGCGCTCGCCGGCACCCTGGTCCGGGCCACCGTCATCTTCCACGCGCTGCGCCGCGAGGAGTACGCCCGCCTCACCGGCTCCGGCGTCGCCCTCTCCGCCCACGACCTGCGCCGCTGCCGCGACGTGAGCAGCTACCAGGCGTTGCACCGGCTGGTCGGCGAACACGCGGTACGGCTGGTCGGCTGCTACGCCACGGTGTCGGTGGTGCTGGTGACCCTCTGCTGCGCCGCCACCCTGTCCCGCAGCCACCCCACCCCGGAACCGTCCGGCGGGTGGCAGGCCGCGCTGCACACCGTCGCCGACGTCGGCGACGCCCTGCTGGGCTGGCTGCCGGTGGTGGTCGCCGCCCTGGGCCTGCTCGTCTACCGCAGCGAAGGGGTACGCCGTTCGGTCGGCGTCATCTGGGACGTCGGCACCTTCTGGCCCCGGGCCGCGCACCCGCTCGCCCCGCCCAGTTACGCCGAACGCGCGGTCCCCGAACTCCAGACCCGGATCGCCGGGCTGCTCGCGCTGACCGAGCACGACCCCCGCCGGATGGACGGCGTGATCCTCTCCGGGCACAGCCAGGGCACCGTCATCTGCGCCTCGATGCTGCTCCAGCTACCGGCGCGCTGGCGGCGGCGGATCTGGTTCTTCTCCTACGGCTGCCAGCTCACCCGCCTCTACGGTCGGGTCTTCCCGGCGTACTTCGGGCCGGAGCGGCTGCGGGTGCTCGCCCGTACCCTCACCTGGCCCGGCGGGCACGTCGCCTGGACCAACTTCTGGCGCGACACCGACCCGCTGGGCTGGCAGGTCAACGCCGGCGAACGGGACGTCCCGGTGGCCGATCCGGAGGCGCTGCACCCCAGCGGCGGGGAGGTCGCCGACCCGCCGATCCGCAACCACAGCGGCTACCCGGAGGCGGTGGAGTTCCTGCGGGAACGTGCCCTGGTGGCCCGGCTGCTGCGCCGGCACATCCCCTCACCCCGGCAGCGGATCGGTTAGCCGTACCACCAGGTCCGCGTGGCGGGCGGTGCCGGCGACCAGGGCGGCGTTCGCCTCGTCGCTGCCGTGCGCCCAGGCCGCCGCCTCGGCCGGCGACCGCCCGTACGCCTGGTGCCGGGCGACCAGCCGGCGCAGCCGCAGCTGGACGTCCAGGTCGAGGAACCACACCTCGTGCAGCAGCGACCGGATCTCGTCCCAGGGTGAATCGGTCAGCAGCAGGTAGTTGCCCTCGGTCACCACCAGCCGGACCGACGGCGGCACCTCGATCGCCCCGGCCACCGGCTCCTCGATGTCCCGCCGGAACAGCGGCGCGTAGACGGCGCTCGGCTCCAGCCGGCGCAACCGGCGCAGCAGCGAGACGTACCCGTTGGCGTCGAAGGTGTCCGCCGCCCCCTTGCGGCCGGCGCGGCCCAGCCGTTCCAGCTCCGCCTGCGCCAGGTGGAAGCCGTCCATCGGGACCAGCCGGGCGGCCGGGCCGACCGCGGCCACGATCCGCTCGGCGAGGGTCGACTTGCCCGCCCCCGGCGCGCCGGCGATGCCGAGCAGCTGCCGGGGACCGGCCTCGGCCAGGGCACGGGCCCGGGCCACCAGATCGGCCAGCGGGAGCACGGACGCCTCGGGCATCAGGACAGGACCGGTTCGCTGATCGTGAACCGGGCCCGCACCACCGCGTGCACGGTCTGCGGCTGCGGGTCCAGCTCCAGCTCGGGCGGCCCGCCGGACATGGCGCGGAACGCCATCCCGCCACCCGTCCCGCCGAACCCCTCGTCCGTGTCGGCCAGCTCCAGCAGCGCGGTCACCCGGGCGCCCAGCGCCTCGGCGTACTCCCGGGCCCGGCGCAGCGCCTCGGCGATCGCGGCGTGCCGGGCCTCCCGGTGGACCGGGCTGTCCGGACGCAGCGACCACCAGGGCCCGGCGACCTCGACCTGCTCCTGGTCGGCCAGGCGCAGCATCAGCTCGGCGAGGGCGGTGAAGTCGGTGACGGTGACCGTGGTGGTGACGCTGCCGTGGTAGCCGACCACCCGCTCGCCGGAACGGTTCGTCTCGGGGCGCACCAGCAGCTCGCCGGTCTCCCGGCGGTCCACGGCGGAGTCGTGCTCGTCGAGCAGCACCCGGACGGCGGCGGCCCGCTCGGCGAGCCGGGTCAGGGTGGCCTGACGGTCCCGCTCGCGCGCCGTCGCGGTCACCCGGAAGCGGGCCAGCTCCGGGGCGACCTCCCGGTACGCCTCGCCCCGTACCGCCACGACCGGTCCGTCCGCCACGCCCTCACCCTAACGGGGCGGCGGGCCGGTCGCCCGGTTCCGCCGGCAACCGGCGGGCCGAGTACTCCACCCCGTCCCCGGTGCTGCGGCAGCCGTCCAGGTAGCCGCCGGCCGCGCCCAGCTCGTGCAGGAACCGCAGTTCCTCGTCCCCGCCGGCCGGTGGAAAGGTCCGCCGCACCTCGACCGTCGGCCGGCCGGCCAGCGCCAGCCGGGCGTCGCGCCCCTCGGCGTGCCGGGCGGTCAGGGCGGCCCGGTCCCCGGCGCGCAGCGCGGTGGCCAGCTCGTCCAGCACGGCGGTCACCGAGTCCAGCGCGGCCAGCACCTCCGCCCGGTTGCCGAGCAGCATGTTGGCCGTCCGCTCCGGTGGCGTCCCGGCGACCCGGGTGCCGTCGGAGAAGCTGCCGGCGGCCAGGGCCAGGACCGCGTCGCGCAGCGGCGAGCGTTCGGCCGCCCCGGCGAGCGCCCCCGCGAGCAGGTGCGGCACGTGTGAGGCGAGGGCGACGACGGCGTCGTGCCGGTCGGCCGCCATCGGCACCACCCGGGCGGCGAAGACGTCCATGACCAGCGCGGCGAGCCGGCGGAACGCGGTCAGGCCCGGGCCGGGGGCCGGGCAGAGCACCCAGGCGGCGTCGTGGAAGAGGTCGGGCAGCGCCGCGGTGAGCCCGGCCCGGTCCGTGCCGGCCATCGGGTGCCCGGGGACGAACCGATGGGTCAGCCCCTGCGCGGCGGCGAACGCCGCCAGCTCCGCCTTGGTGCTGCCGACGTCGGTGAGCAGGCAGTCCTCGGCGGTCGCCGCGGCCACCTCGACAAGCGTCGCGGGCAGGGTGGGCAGCGGCCCGCAGAGGAAGACCACGTCCCGGTCGGCCACCGCGTCGACCAACCGCTCCACAGTGGGTACGCCGATCTCCCGGGCCCGCCGCCGGGTCGCCCCGTCGGGATCCCAGCCGGTGACGTCCAGGCCGGCGGCGTGCAGCCGGAGCAGCACCGACCCGCCGATCAGGCCGGTGCCGACCACCGCCGCCCGCAGCCGCGCGTCGGCCCCGGCCATCGGTGGATCAGCCCTGCGCGAGGCGCGCGGCGACCGCCGCGACGTGCGCGTCCGACTCGGTCAGCGCCGCCCGCACGTGCCGGTCGCCCCCCGGGCCGTAGAAGGCGCCGGCGGCGACCAGGATGCCTCGGCGGGCCAGCCAGTCGACGGTGGCCCAGCAGTCCTCACCCCGGGTCATCCAGAGGTAGAGCCCGGCCTCGGAGTGCTCGACGGTGAAGCCCGCCCGGGTGAACGCGGCGAGCAGGGTCTCCCGCCGGGCCCGGTAGCGTTCCCGCTGCTCGTCGGCGTGCGCCTGGTCGGCCAGCGCGGCCACCATGGCGGCCTGCACCGGCGCCGGCACGATCATCCCGGCGTGCTTGCGGACCTTGAGCAGCTCGGCCACCAGCGCCGGGTCACCGGCGACGAAGCCGGCCCGGTAGCCGGCCAGGTTGGAGCGCTTGGAGAGCGAGTGCACCGCCAGCACCGAGTCGTACGACCCGCCGCAGACCTCGGGTGAGAGCACCGAGACGGGCTCGGCGTCGGCCGTCCAGCCCAGCGGCAGGTAGCACTCGTCGCTGGCCACCACCGCGCCGCGCTCGCGCGCCCAGTCGACCACCTTGCGCAGGTGGGCGGCGGGCAGCACCCGGCCGGTCGGGTTGCCGGGCGAGTTGACCCAGACCAGGCGTACCCGGGGGGTCGGGCCGAGCGCGGTGAGCGAGTCGGTGCGCACCACGGTGGCGCCGGCGAGGCTGGCCCCGTCGGCGTACGTCGGGTAGGCGATCGACGGCACCACGACCACGTCACCGGGGCCGATCCCGAGCAGGGTGGGCAGCCAGGCGACCAGTTCCTTGGAGCCGATCGTCGGCAGCACGCCGAGCGAGTCGACACCCGCGCCGCAGGCCCGGGCCACCCAGGCGGCGATGGCGTCGCGCAACGCCGGGGTGCCCGCGGTCAGCGGGTACCCCGGGGCGTCGGACGCGTCCGCCAGCGCCTGCCGGATCACCGGGGGAACCGGGTCGACCGGTGTGCCCATGGAGAGGTTGATCGGACCGTCCGGGTGCGCCGCGGCCAGGGTGGCCGCGGCGTCCAGGGTGTCCCAGGTGAACTCGGGCAGCCGTGCCGAGACCGGCGCGGGCCGGTTCAGTGGCCCTCTCCGCGCGGCGGCTGGGCGGCGACGAACGTCGCGTCCTTCTCCACCTTGCCGACCTTCGAGGCGCCGCCCGGCGAGCCGAGGTCCTCGAAGAACTCGTAGTTGGCCGCCGTGTAGTCCTTCCACTGCTCCGGGACGTCGTCCTCGTAGAAGATCGCCTCCACCGGGCAGACCGGCTCACAGGCACCACAGTCGACGCACTCGTCGGGGTGGATGTAGAGCATCCGATTGCCCTCGTAAATGCAGTCGACCGGGCACTCCTCGATGCATGCCTTGTCGAGCACATCCACGCACGGCTCGGCGATGATGTAGGTCACCGGTCTTCTCCTCCGCAAGACTCGTCGCGATCACCCGCGACGGTAAGAGCCTAGTATCTCGCCGGGGAGGAGGTCGATCGTGCTCCGACAGCAAGATGTAGGACATCGCATCGTGGTCCGGCGGGTGGTGGGAATCCGCGCGGGCCGGCCCCTCTTCTCGGACGCTCTGGGCGAACTCGTCGAGCTGGACGAGACGCATCTCACGCTGGCGACCGGGCAGGGCCGGCTCCGGGTGCCGCTGGACGAGGTGCACCGCGCCAAGCGGGTGCCGCCGGCCCGTCGGCCCACCGCCTCGACGGTGGTGGAGCTGGAGCTGGCCTCCGACGAGGCCTGGCCGGCCGCCGTCCGGGGCCGGCTGGGCGACTGGCTGCTGCGCGCGGCGGCGGGCTGGTCCGGCCGGGCCAACTCGGCGCTGCCGGTCGGCGACCCGGACCGCCCGCTGCCCGCCGCCCTCGACGCGGTCGAGTCCTGGTACGCCGACCTCGGCCAGCGGGCGATGGTGAACACCCCGCTCCCGCTGGCCGCACCGGTCGGCGCCGAACTCGACGCCCGGGGCTGGGACGCCCGGCCGCTGGTGCTGGTGCAGACCGTGCCGCTGGCGGCGGTGCCGCCGGCCCCGCCGGTCGCCGGTGAGGTGCCGCCGGTCGAGCTGGCCGGCACGCCGTCGGAGGACTGGCTCGCGGTCGCCGCCGGACGCAAGGGCGGCCTCCCGGACGCCGCCCGGCACGTGCTCACCGCCGTGGAGCGGGTCCGCTTCGCGCAGGTGTACGCCGACGGCAGGCTGCTGGCGATGGGCCGGGGCACGGTCACCGGGCCGGACCGCTGGCTCGGGCTCAGCCTGATCGAGGTGGTGCCCGAGGCGCGACGGCGCGGGCTGGCCGGCCAGGTGGTCAGGGCGCTGGTCGAGTGGGGGCGGGCGGAGGGCGCCACGCGGGCGTTCCTCCAGGTGGAGCAGCGCAACACGGCCGCGGTGGGGCTCTACCGGTCGCTGGGCTTCACCACCCACCACACCTACCTGACCCGGGTCGCCCCGCACTGAGACAGGTGGGTTCCCGCAGGTCGCTCGGGGTAGGGGAAGTCATGGGCGCGACGCCGGACACGTCGCGACGCGCCCGGAGGAACCCCGACCAGGAAGGACCTGCCCGATGGCCACACGAAGCGCATCGGGGCGCGCCGGCGGCGCGACCGCGACGAAGAACGTCCCCGGGAACCAGACCCCGAACACCCCCGAGGTGAACGAGAGCGAGATCGCCCGGCTCAAGGTCGACCAGCTCCGCGACCGGCTCCGCCGACGCGGCATCACCGGCACCACCGGCATGCGCAAGGACGAACTCGTCGACGCCCTGGTCACCGCGCTGCGCGAAGGCCGGAAGACCACCCGGTCCCGCAACGGCTCCGGCGCGACCTCCCGCAACGGTTCGGGCTCACGCGCCAACTCCCGCTCGGGCAGGGCCGACGGCGCACACGGCGGCAGTTCGCGCAGCGCCGGCGGCTCGCGGGGCGGCAGCGGCGGCGGCTCGCGGGGCGGCAGCGCCGGCGGCTCGCGGGGCGGCGCCGACCGGGGACGTGGCGACGACACCGGACGGCGGCCCGGGAACCAGACCCCGAACACCCCCGAGGTGAACGAGAGCGAGATCGCCCGGCTCAAGGTCGACCAGCTCCGCGACCGGCTCCGCCGACGCGGCATCACCGGCACCACCGGCATGCGCAAGGACGAACTCGTCGACGCCCTGGTCACCGCGCTGCGCGAAGGCCGCAGGACCACCCGGTCCCGCGCCGGGAGCACGTCCCGGGGCGGCTCCGACACGCGCGGCCCACGGTCCGCGCCGGTGCAGGAGACCGACCTGGCGGAAGTCGAACGGCGAGCCGCGGAGCTGGCGGACGTGGAGCCGCAGGCGCCGGAGGTGGAAGCGGTCGAGCGGCGGGTGGCGGAACTGGAGGAGGCCGGGGCGGACTCCTCGTCCCGCCCCCGGCCGGGCTCGGACGCGGCGACGGCCGCCACGCCCCGCGCGGAACTGGAGTCGACCGCCGCCCGGCCCGCGCTGCCGGCGGCCCCGGCCGACAGCGCGGCGGGGTCGTCCGGCGCGGACGCGAGCGGCGCGGGACCGGCCGGAGACCGGCGCGTCCCCGGGCAGCGGGCCGGCGAGGAGACCGCCCGGACCGAGGGCCAGCCGGTGCGGACACCGGCCGCCGGCGGGCCCCGGGTGAGCATGGAGACGGCCGACCGGGTGCTGACCTCCATGGTGCCGCCGGAGAGCGGCGAGGTGGACGAGGTGGTCACACCCGAGGGCACCCGGATCAGCACCGACCCGGTGACCGGGTCGGTCGCCACCCCGCCGCTGCCCGCCGTGACTGAGCACGAGCGGGACGCCGAGGCACGGTGAGCCACGGATCCGGTCCGGGCGCCGCCCGCCGGGCGGTGCCCGGACCGACCGGGGTCAGCGGCGGACGACCCGCCGCGGCTTGGCCGCCTTGATCTCGGCGTACCGCTTGAGCTGCTGCGAGCGGTGGTCGAGGCCGAGCGCGGTGAGGATCAGGTAGCCGACGGCGACACCGGCGCCGGTGGCCAGCAGGTACAGCCAGATCTGGGCGAAGAAGAGCCCGGCGCCCCCGCCGAACGGGTTGTCGCCGACCAGCAACGGCCCCACCAGCACGGTCAGCGCCAGCGCGATCAGCAGGGCGGCGGCCACGTCCGCGCCCCAACTGCCGGCCGGGCGCTCCCGCCCCTGCACGAACACCACCGCGGCGAGGATCAGCCCGAGCACCACGAACATGCCGAGCGAGACCCGGTCGGCGGCGGTGTCGTTGCCGTCGAAGCCGAGTTCGATGATCACCCGGGCCACCACGTTGACCGCGAACAGCGCTCCCGCGAGCACGCCGATCGCGCGCCACCGATCCCTCATCGCACGCCTCCCGCCGTACCGCCCGCCCCGACGGCGGGCCTTCTGGCAGGAATGTCTACCACCACAGGCGGTGCGTCGTCATCACCCGTCGTGACGACTCTGCGCCGGGCTGAGGATCTGCCGGAACGCCATCACCGCGAAGGTCATCGCCCCGCAGGTGATCATGGCCAGCCCGACCCAGTTGTCCCCCGCGACGAGCAGGTCCCCCTCGGCGGTGCGGACCGCCGCCAGGGCCATCAACGCGAACCAGGGCAGCGCGGGCAGCGCCACCGCCCACTTCCGGCCGACCGTCGCGTACGCGAACCAGCTCAGCGCGATCGCCGCGCCGATGGTCACCGGCACCGACACGCCGATCAGGTGACCGCCCGCCCGTACGGTGGACAGCCCCAGCCCGAGCAGGGCGGCGAGCACCCCGCCGACGACCGAGATCAGCCCGCCGGCCACCCGCAGGGCGGCGTCGAGCAGCCGCTCCCCCCGGCCCGGGGGCGGCGGCGGGGCCTCCTGCTCGACGACCGGCATCGGCGCGGCGGGCAGGGTCACCGGAGCCCGGCCGCCGCGACCGGGCTGCGGTCCGGCCCGTCCGTCACCAATCCGGCGAAGAGGTCGTCCTCCCAGCCGTACGGGCCCCGGCCGGGTCCCTTCTCCCCTACCGCGAGGGTGAAGTACTCCACGCCCATGAACTCGGCGCCGAAGTTGCCGGCGATCGAGTAGAGCCACGAGGTGGCCGGGATCTGGGTGGCGTGCGCCCGCATCGCCGCTTCCTTGGCGGCGTGCTGCTCGGTGGCGTCGATCCGGGCGGCGATCTCGGCGTCCGGGGTGCCGAAGGGCAGCTCGTCAACGCTCTCGATGCCGTCGAAGGGGTTGTCCGACGACTCGGTGAACTGGTCCAGGCCGGCCTCCAGGACGCTGCGCGGCATCGCCGTCCAGTAGACCTTGGCCGGGGCGCAGCCCTCGGCGGCGGCCAGCTCGGCCGCCCGCATCGCGACCCGGTGGGCCTGGATGTGGTCGGGGTGGCCGTAGAAGCCGTTCGGGTCGTACGTGATCATGACCTGCGGCCGGACCTCGCGCATGACCGCCAGCAGGTGGCCGGCGGCCTCGTCCAGGTCGGCCCGCCAGAAGGCCCGGGGGTGCTCGTTGGTGGCCAGCCCCATCATCCCGGAGTCGCGGTACCGGCCGGCGCCGCCGAGGAAGCGGTGGTCGGTGACCCCGAGCGCGGCGCAGGCGGCGGCCAGCTCGGCGATCCGGTAGCCGCCGAGCTGGTCGGCCTCGGCCGCGCCGAGCTGCGCCAGCTCCGGCACGTGGATCTCACCCTCCTCGCCGAGGGTGCAGGTCACCAGCGTGACGTGGGCGCCGGCGGCGGCGTAGTGCGCCATCGTCGATCCGGTGCCGATGGACTCGTCGTCGGGGTGCGCGTGGACCAGCAACAGGCGTCGGTCGGGCAGCGTCGTCACGGGCGTCACTCTATCCGGCGGTTCTGCCCGGCCGAGGATTACGCGTCCGCTCAGGTCGGCCACATCACGCCGGAGCCGCCCCTACGATCCGAAGCGTGGACTTTCCCGAGCTGGCCGCCCGTACCCGTCGGTTCAGCCACGGGGCGCCGCGCGCCGTCACCGTGGCGGACGACGGCTCCCGGGTGGTCTTCCTCCGCTCGGGCGGCCCGGAGGATCCGGCCGAGGCGCTCTGGTCGCTGGACGTCGCCACCGGCGAGGAACGATTGGTCGCCGACCCGAGGGCGCTGCTCGGCACGGACGAGGAGGCCGCGCTCGCCCCGGGCGAGCGGGCGCTGCGCGAGCGGCTGCGGCTGAGCAGCGCCGGCATCGGCTCGTACGCCCTGGACGCGGCCGGCCGGGTGGCGGTCCTGCCGCTGGGCGGGCGGCTGTTCCGGGCCGACCTGGTGCACGGCGACGTGGTGGAGGTGGCCACCGTCGGGCCGGTGATCGACCCGCGTCCCGACCCGACCGGCGAGCGGCTGGCGTACGTCACGGACGCCGCCGAGGGGGTGCGTCGGGGGCAGTTGCGGGTGGTCGAGCCGGACGGCACCGACGTCCTGCTCGCCGGCGAGGACTCCGGGGTGACCTGGGGGTTGGCCGAGCACGTCGCGGCCGAGGAGTTCGACCGGTTCCGTGGCTACTGGTGGGCGCCGGACGGCCGGTCCGTGCTCGCCGCCCGGGTCGACGAGAGCCGGCTGCCGCGCTGGTGCCTGCACGACCCGGCGGATCCGGAGAGCGCCCCGACCAGCGTCGCGTACCCCCGGGCGGGTGGCACGAACGCCGAGGTGAGCCTGCACCTGCTCGACCTCGACGGCGGCTGGGTCGACGTGCACTGGGACCGGGAGACCTACCCCTACCTGGCGTCGGTGAGCTGGGCCGACGGCGGTCCGCTGATCACCGTGCTGCGCCGCTCGCAGCAGCACGGCCTGGTGCTGGCGGTCGACCCGCGCACCGGTGAGACGCAGGTGCACGCCGAGCTGGCCGACCCGCGCTGGGTGGAGCCGATCCCGGGCACCCCGGCCCACCTGCCGGACGGCCGGGTGCTGGTCGGCGGCGAGCTGGCCCACGACGGGTACGACGCCCGTTGCCTCTTCGCCGACGGCACCCTGCTCACGCCGCCCTCGCTCTACGTACGCCGGGTGGTGGGGCGGCTGCCCACCGGCGGTGGCCCGGCCGACCTGCTGGTGGAGGCGAGCGAGGGCGAGCCGAGCCAGCGCCACCTCTATCGGGTGCGCACGGCGATCGGCGGCGGCGTGGACGTGCGCCGGATGAGCGCCACCCCGGGCTGGCACACCGCCGCCGTCGGCGGGGACGTGCTGGTGGTGGGCACCGCCTCGCTGGACGACCCGGGCACCAGCTGGGTGGTGTGGCGCGGGGACCGGGAGGTGGCCCGGCTGCGCTCGCTGGCGGCCAACCCGCCGTACGCCCCGCGACCGATGCTGGTCCGGGTGACCGACCGGCGGCTGCCGAGCGCGGTGCTCTACCCGACCGACCACGTCAAGGGCACCCGGCTGCCGGTGCTGCTGGACATCTACGGCGGCCCGGGCCACCAGGAGGTGGTGGCCGCCCGGTCGGCGTGGCTGGAGCGGCAGTGGTGGGCCGACCAGGGCTTCGGGGTGGTGACCATCGACAACCGGGGCACCCCCGGCATCGCCCCGTCGTTCGAGAAGGCGGTGCACCGGCGGCTGGCCGACGTGATCCTCGCCGACCAGGTCGACGCGTTGACCGCGCTGGCCGGCAAGCACCCGGACCTGGACCTGGAGCGGGTGGCGGTGCGCGGCTGGTCGTTCGGTGGCTGGCTGGCCGGGCTGGCCGTGCTGCGGCACCCGGAGCTGTTCAAGTGCGGCATCGCGGGCGCCCCGGTCACCGACTGGTCGCTGTACGACACCGCGTACACCGAGCGCTACCTGGGGATGCCCGACGACGGCATCGACGTGTACGGCCACCATTCGCTGGTGGAGCTGGCCGCCGAGCCGGTGGTCGACCGGGAGCAGGCCCGGCCGCTGCTGCTGGTGCACGGCCTGGCCGACGACAACGTGGTGGCCGCGCACACGTTGCGGCTCTCGGCGGCGCTGCTGGCCGCCGGTCGCCCGCACGCGGTGCTGCCGCTGACCGGGGCGACCCACCTGGCGGCGGGCGGGGTGTCGGAGCGGCTGCTCCGGCTGGAGCTGGACTTCCTGCGTACGCGCCTGTAGGGCGGCGACACCCGGCCCGACGGACGGGGGCCCCGGTCGACGTCGTTGTCGACCGGGGCCCGTCCGTGGTGCGGGTGCTGCGGCTCAGCTACGCCTTACGGCTTGACGTGCGCGTTGACGAAGGACGGGTAGCCGAAGACGCTGGAGATGAAGACCCCACCGACCTTCGAGCCGTGCGCGACGTAGGCCACGTCGACGAAGAGCGGCACGACGGGGGCGTGCTCCTTCATGATCCGCTCGTCGAGCTTGCCCCACTCCGGGCCCTGCTGGGCGGGGGGCAGCGCCAGGATCCGGTCCATCTCGGCGTTGATCGCCGCGTCGTTGAAGTACGACTGGTTGCTGTTGCCCTCGGCCTTGATGGAGCGGCCGTCGTAGAGCACCGGCAGGATGGACGCGCCGCTGGGCCAGTCCGCCGCCCAGTTGCCGATGTACAGGTCCCAGGGGTTGTTCTTCTTCTTGATCTCGTCGAGCTTGGCGTCGTCCGGGATGTTCCGGACGGTGATCTTGAAGCCGGCGCGCTCCAGGTTGCCCTTGAGCTGGGTGGCCATCTGCTGCTCGGTGGTGTTGTCGGCGACGCCGAGGACCAGCTCCGGGGTCTGCCCGCCGAGCAGCTCCTTGGCCTTGTCGACGTTGCCGTTCGCGCCCGCCGGGTAGGCGTCGTACGCCTGGTAGCCGATGGTGGCCGGCGGCATCAGCGTGGTGAGCGGCTGGGCCACGGTCTGCCCGCCGAGCGCCTTGATCAGGCCGTCCCGGTCGATGGCGTAGTTGAGCGCCTGGCGGACCTTGAGGTCCTTGACCCGCTGGGTGTTGATGACCAACTGGTTGGCGCTCGGCGTCGGGGAGAGGATGGTGCGCTGCTTGAGCGCCGCGTCCTGGGCCACCCGGGCGACCAGGGAGGCGGGCACGAAGTTCCAGGCGACCGCGCTCTGGTCGGCGCCGTTGTCGGCGATCACCCGGTTGACCGCCGCGTCGGCGGTCGGCCCGAAGGTCCAGACGAACTGGTCCGGGTACTGGTGGCGCACCGGGTCGGTCTTGGCGTCCCAGTGCGGGTTACGGTCCAGGGTGAGCTGCACGCCGACCTGGTTCTTGGCGACCTTGTACGGCCCGGACGAGAACGGCTTGGCGTCCAGGTTGACGCCGGTGTCCTGCTCGGGCTTGAGCGGGGCGGTGGTCGGCAGCGAAACCGCGAACGGCAGGTCGCAGCGGGGCTTGGCGAACTCGAAGCGCAGCGTCTTCGGGTCCGGGGTGGTCAGGCCCGGCGGCAGCGAGGTCTTGTTCGCCTTGAAGTCCCACTTGGTGTCGTACTGGGCGGTGTCGGCGAGCCACTCCTGGATGTAGGTCGGGCCGCCGGTGAGGTCGGGGTCGAAGGAGCGGGCGATGCCGTAGGCGATCTCCTTGGAGGTGATCGGGCTGCCGTCCTCGAACTTCACCCCGTCCTTGACCTTGAACTCCCAGACCTTGCAGTCGTTGTTGACGTTGGTGCCGGGCGTCTCGGCGAGGTCACCGACGAGGACCAGGCCGCCCTTGCCGTCGTCCTTCCAGGTGGTCAGGTAGCGCGCGAAGAGCGGGCTGGCCATCAGGCCGGCGAACGAGTACGTCCGCTGCGGGTCCAGGTGGGAGATCGGGGTCTCCCGGATGATGGTGAAGGTGCCGCCCTTCTGCGCCCCCGCCACCTCGGCCGCCGGCCCCTGCGAGTCCTTGGGGTCGGTGGCGATGACGCCGGTCTGCTTGCGGTCGGTGTCCACCGTGGTGCCCTCGCCCGTGTTCTCCGAACACGCACCCAATGCCACAACCAGGGCGATCGCGCCGCCTGCGGCGGCGGCTGCACGTGGTCGCATCTCCTACCTCCTCCACCCGGGTGCGTCGGGCGTGAACGCCGACGTCCCGTGGATCGTAAAGAAGAAAACCTTCGAATTGTGTAACAGTTGTCGATAAATTTCGTCACCGTCCGGGCAGTGGGCGGCCCGGCCGGCGGGCGTACGTCAGCGCAGCCGGACCCGGGGGTCGATCGCCGCGTAGAGCAGGTCCACCAGGACGTTGGCCAGCACCACGAAGACCGCGGCGATCAGCACGGTCGCCATGATGGTCGGCAGGTCACCGGCGCGCACCGCGTCGACGGCGGTGCGGCCCATCCCGTTCAGGCCGAAGGTGGTCTCCGTGATCACCGTGCCGCCGAGCGCGGCGCCGACGTCCAGCCCGGCGATGGTGACCACCGGGGTGATCGCCGCGCGCAGCGCGTGCCGGCCGTACACCCGGGGTTTGGCCAGGCCCTTCGCCCGCGCCGTGCGGACGAAGTCCTCCGACAGCGTCTCCAGCATCTGGGCCCGGGACAGTCGCGCGTAGATCGCGGAGAAGAGGAACGCCAGCGCCACCCAGGCCAGCACCAGCCCGCTGGCCCACTTCACCGGATCGTCGAGGAGCGGGGTGTAGCTCGGCACCGGCAGCAGCCGCAGGCTGTAGACGAAGACCAGCAGCAGCACCGCGCCGACGAAGTAGAGCTGCAACGACGCGCCGGTCAGCGAGAAGCCGATCGCCACCCGGTCCAGCCAGGTGCCCCGCCGCAGCGCCGACACCATGCCCAGCCCGACGCCGAGCAGCAGCCAGAGCACCGCCGCCGGGATCACGATGCTCAGGGTCACCGGCAGCACCCGGGCGATGGTGTCGAAGACCGCCTCGTTCGACACGTACGACCAGCCCAGGCAGGGCGCGTCGCACCGGCCGCCCTGGGCGCTGCCCAGGTCCCGCCCGGTGACGATGCCCTTCATGTAGCCGGCGTACTGGCTGACCAGCGGGTCGCGCAGGCCCAACTCCTGGCGGACCCGTTCGAGCCGCTCCGGGTTGCAGTTCTTCGGGCACATCCCGCTGACCGGGTCCCGGGGCAGGGCGAAGAACATCAGGAAGGTGAGCACGCTGACCGCGAAGAGCGTGAGCGTGGCGGAGAAGAGCCGCTTGACCAGGAAACGCGTCATCTCTCGGCACACCCCTACCGGGAGGACTTCGGGTCGAGCGCGTCGCGCAACGCGTCGCCGAAGAGGTTGAAGGCGAACACGAGCGCGAAGATCGTGACGCCGGGGAAGAAGACGTACGCCGGGTCGGTCTGGAGGTAGTCCAGGCTGCGGTAGATCATCCGGCCGAAGCTCGGCGTCTCGTCGGTGAGCCCGACCCCGATGAAGGACAGCGCCGCCTCGCTGGTGATGTACGCCGGCACGGCCAGCGAGAACGACACCAGGATCGGCGCCCAGATGTTCGGCAGCAACTGCCGGAAGAGCATGTGCCCGAGGCCCGCGCCGGCGGCCCGGGCCGCCTCCACGAACTCCCGCTCGCGCAGCGCGATGACCTGCCCCCGGACCAGCCGGGCGGTGCTGGTCCAGCCGAAGAGGGCGAAGACGGCGACGAGCACTCCGATCTGGAACGCGGGCGGCACCGCCTCACGCTGGCCGTAGAAGCGCAGCGCGAGGGTCGGGGTCAGGGCCAGCGCGATGATCAGGAACGGCATCGCCAGGGTGAGGTCGGTGACCCAGTTGACCACCGCGTCGACCCAGCCGCCGAGGTACCCGGCCACCGTCCCCAGCACGATGCCGATCGCGGCGGTGATGACCGCGGCGGCGAAGGCGATGAAGAGCGAGGTACGCAGCCCGTGCACCATCCGGATGAAGATGTCCCGCCCGAGGCCCGGCTCCAGGCCGAACCAGTGCTCGCCGGTGACGCCACCGGCGTACCCGAGCGGCATGCCGAAGCCGTCCAACCGGCTCTGGAACTGCTCGCGCGGCCCGATCCCGTACGCCATCTCGATCAACGGGGTGGCCAGCGCGACCACCACGAAGAAGACCAGCATCGCGCCGCTGACCACGGCGGTGCGGTCCCGGCGCAGCCGGGCCCAGGCCAGTTGCCCGGGCGACCGGCCGACGAAGCCCTTCTCCTCGCCGACGTCGCCGCCGGACTCGATCTCGGCCAGCGCCACGCCCTCCACCGGGGACAGGCTCACCTCGCCACCTCCTGCGCGTCCGGGCCCGTCGCCGGGTCCCCGCTCTCGTCCCCGGACACCCCGCCGTCCGAAGCCTCCGGGACCGGCGTCGGCGCGGACGCGGTCACCGGGCCGCTCTCCGGGAAGTGGCAGGCGGTGGCCTGCCGGCCGCCGTCGCGCGGCGCCAGGGCCGGCTCCTCGGTCGCGCAGATGTCCCGGGCCTTCCAGCAGCGGGTGCGGAACCGGCAGCCCGAGGGCGGGTCCAGCGGTGTCGGCACGTCCCCGCTGAGCCGGATGCGTCCGCCCGGCCCGAGGGTGGTCACGTCCGGGATCGCCGAGAGCAGGGCCCGGGTGTACGGGTGCTGCGGGCGTTCGTAGATGTCGGCGCGGTCGCCGATCTCGACGATCCGCCCCAGGTACATGACCGCCACGCGGTGGCAGAAGTGCCGCACCACGGCCAGGTCGTGGGCGATGAAGACGAACGCCAGCCCGAGGTCCCGTTGCAGGTCCCGGAGCAGGTTGACGACCTGCGCCTGGATCGAGACGTCGAGGGCGGAGACCGGCTCGTCGGCGACGATCAGCTTCGGCCGCAGCGCCAGCGCCCGGGCGATGCCGACCCGTTGGCGCTGGCCGCCGGAGAACTCGTGCGGGTACCGGTTGTAGTGCTCGGGATTGAGCCCGACCAACTCGAGCAGCTCCTGCACCCGCTTCTTCACGCCGCCCGGCGGGTCGATCCCGTTGACCTGCAACGGCATCGCCACGATCCGGCCGACCGTGTGCCGGGGGTTCAACGAGGCGTACGGGTCCTGGAAGATGATCTGGAGGTCCTGCCGCAGCGGGCGCAGCTCCCGTCGCCCGGCGTGGGTGATGTCCCGCCCGGCGAACTCGATCGTCCCCGCGGTGGGCTCCAGGAGCCGGACCAGCATCCGGCCGGTGGTGGTCTTGCCGCAGCCGGACTCACCGACCAGGCCGAGGCTCTCCCCCGGGCGCACGTCGAAGTCGAGCCCGTCCACCGCCCGGACCAGCCCCCGGCTGCGGAAGCCGGTGCGGACCGGGAAGTGCTTGGCCAACCCGCGCACCCGCAGCAGCGGCTCGTCCTCGATCCCGCTCACCGGACCACCTCCGTTCGCGACCGCGGGACTCCGCCGCGCCGCGCTCCCCGCGCGCTCACCGGGCCACCCCCACCTGGGCGACGTCCTCGCGGTAGAGCCGGGCGCGCGTGTCGGCGGGCAGGTGACAGGCGACCAGGTGCCCGGCCTCCCCCGTGCCGACCAGCGGCGGCACCTCGCTGCGCGAGCGGCCGTCGGTGCGCGCGGCGTACCGGCAGCGGGGGTGGAACGCGCAGCCCGACGGCAGGTGGATCAGCGAGGGCGGGTTGCCGGGGATCGGCACCAGGTCCGCCGTCGCGTCACCGTGCAGCGAGGGCACGCTCGACAGCAACCCCCAGGTGTACGGGTGCTGCGGGCGGCGCAGCACCTGCTCCACACCGCCCTGCTCGACGGCGCGTCCGCCGTACATCACCAGCACGTCGTCGGCGACCTGGGAGACCACCCCGAGGTCGTGGGTGATCAGGACGATCGCCGAGTGGAACTCGGCCTGGAGGTCCGCGAGCAGGTCGAGGATCTGCGCCTGCACGGTCACGTCCAGCGCGGTGGTGGGCTCGTCGGCGATGAGCAGGTCCGGGTCGTTGACCAGGGCCATGGCGATCATCGCCCGTTGCCGCATCCCGCCGGAGAACTCGTGCGGGTACTGGTCGAACCGGCGGGCCGGCTGCGGGATGCCGACCCGGCCGAGCATGTCGATCGCCCGGCTGCGCGCCGCCCGCCGCCCGGCCCGGGGGTGGTGCACCCGGTACGCCTCGGCGATCTGCCGGCCGACCGTGTAGTACGGGTGCAGGGCCGACAGCGGGTCCTGGAAGATCATCGCCATGTCGCGGCCGCGCAGCCGGCGTACCTCCTCCTCGGGGAGGCCGACGAGCTGGCGGCCACCGACGGAGATCTGCCCGGTGATGGTGCTGCGCTTCGGGTCGTGCAGGCCGAGGACGGCGAGCGAGGTGACGCTCTTGCCCGACCCGGACTCGCCGACGATGCCGAGCGTGCGGCCACGCCGGACGGCGAAGGACACCCCGTCGACCGCGCGCACCACGCCGTCGGCGGTGTCGAAGCGGACCCGCAGGTCGTCCACCCGCAGGTAGGGGTCCTCCCCGGCACGCTGCTGCGGCACGACCGGCGGGTCGCCCGGCCGTGCGGACGGCGCCTGCTCCGGACTGTCCACGCCCGCCTCCCCGAAAGTTTGAAGAGAACCTACAACAAACTCGCGAGGCTGAAAATAAGCTACATGCGCCGGCCTGTCAGGAGACCACAGCGTAACGACTCGACAACACCCCCGCACCGGCCCTCCCGTCGTACCGGAAGTGCGACCATGGACACGGTTGGCCCTGGCGGATCCCGGTCGGCGCGAGGTGGAGGTGACCAAGACCGTGGCGCTGTTCGACCACGACGGACCGTGGACCGAAGAGGAGTACCTCGCCCTCGGCGAGAGCGGCAACCTCCACCTCCACCGTCGACAGGGCCGGCACTACGTGGAGCAGTCGGTGACCAAGGCCGGCGAGTCCCTCCAGCTCACTGAACCCGTCAAGGCGACGATCCGCCCGGAGGAACTGCTCCCCTGACGGATGTCGGTCGGCTCGCCTAGGGTCGGGCCATGACCGAGTTCGACGCGGCCGGCGCCGCCGTCCAGGCCGCCCTCGACGCGGGCGCCCGGTACGCGGACGCCCGGGTGATGCACCGCCGCTACGAGTCGATGTCGGCCCGCAACGGCGCGATCGAGGAGCTGACCCGGGACGAGAGCATCGGGCTGGGCGTCCGGGCGCTGGTCGGGTCGAGCTGGGGCTTCGCCGCCGTACCCGATCTGTCGGACGCCGCGGCCCGCGACGCCGGCCGGCGCGCCGCGGCGATCGCCACCGCGAGCGCGCGGGTGCCCGGCCCGCCGGTCGACCTGGTGCCGGCCGAGGCGGCCGTGGCGAGCTGGGCCTCCGACTGCCGGATCGACCCGCTCGGCGTCGCCCTCTCCGACAAGGGGGACCTGCTGGTCGCCGCCACCGCGACGATGCGCGAGCACGGCGCCGACCTCGCCGAGGGGCTCTACCAGATCTGGGACACCGCCAAGTGGTTCGTCTCCAGCGAGGGGCACCGCATCGACCAGAGGATCCGCGAGTGCGGGGGGGGCATCTCGGCCACCTCCATCGGCGACGGCGAGACCCAACGCCGCTCCTACCCCAGCTACCGCGGCCAGTACGGCACCACCGGCTGGGAGCTGGTCGAGTCGCTGGACCTGACCGCGCACGCCGCCCGGATCGCCGAGGAGTCGCGGGCGCTGCTCACCGCGCCCGAGTGCCCGGCGGGCGAGACCGACCTGATCCTCGGCGGCGAGCAGCTCGCCCTGCAGATCCACGAGTCCGTCGGGCACGCCATCGAGCTGGACCGGATCCTCGGCTGGGAGGCCGCCTTCGCCGGCACGTCCTGGCTGGACCTGGCCCAGCTCGGCACGCTGCGCTACGGCTCCGAACTGATGAACGTCACCATCGACCCGACCATCCCCGGCGCGCTGGGCAGCTTCGGCTTCGACGACGAGGGCTCCCCGGCGGTGCGCCGGGACGCGGTGCGCGAGGGCCGCTGGGTGGGCGTGCTCGCCGGCCGCGACTCGGCCGCCGTCGCCGGTCTGGGCTACGGCGGCAGCGTACGGGCCGACGGCTGGGCGCGGTTGCCGATGGTGCGGATGACGAACGTGGGCCTGGAACCCGGCCCGCACACCCTCGACGAGATCGTCGCCGCCACCGACGACGGGGTGCTGATGGACGTCAACCGCTCCTGGTCGATCGACGACAAGCGGCTCAACTTCCAGTTCGGCTGCGAGATCGGCTGGGAGGTGAAGAAGGGCCGGCGCGGGCGGATGCTGCGCAACCCGACGTACACCGGCATCGGCCCGCTCTTCTGGCGCTCGATGGACATGCTCTCCTCGGAGACGGTGGCCTGGGGCACGCCCAACTGCGGAAAGGGCCAACCCGGCCAGATCGGCCACACCGGCCATCCGGCGGCGCCGGCCCGCTTCCGGGACGTGCGAGTGGGGGTACGCGCATGACGGAGCTGGACGTCGCCGGTCAGGTCGTCGAGCTGGTCCGCAGGCTCGCCGGCCCGGCCGCCGAGGCCGAGGTCGTGGTGACCCGCCGCGACCTGGCGCTGACCCGGTTCGCCAACTCGTTCATCCACCAGAACGTCGCCGAGTCCGGGGTCACGGTGCGGCTGCGGGTGCACGTCGACGGGCGCACCGCCGCCGGCAGCGGCAGCCTGGTCGACACCGAGGGCCTGCGCGCGCTGGTCGAACGGACCCTCACCGCGGCCCGGCTCTGCCCACCCGACCCGGCCTGGCCCGGCCTCGCCCCGCCCGCCCCGGTGCGCTCCGACGGGCGCGTCGACGAGGCCACCGCGTACGCCGAGCCGGACGCGCGGGCCGAGCGGGTACGCGGCTTCGTCGACGCCGTCGGCGGTCTGGAGGCGGCCGGCTACTGCCGCACGTCGTACCGATCGGGGGCGTTCGCCAACTCGACCGGGCACGCCGCGCTCGGGCGCGCGGTCGAGGCGGCCATGGACGGCATCGCCCGGGCCGGTGGCGCGGACGGGGTGGCCCGACTCTGCGTCGACCGGCTCGCCGACCTCGACGGCGCGGCGCTGGGCGTGCGGGCCGCCGCCAAGGCCCGGGCCGCCGCCGACCCGGTCGAGCTGCCGCCGGGCCGGTACGAGGTGGTGCTGGAGCCGGCCGCCGTGGCCGACCTGTTGCAGAACCTCGCCTGGTTCGGCTTCAACGGCAAGCGGTACGCCGAGCGGCAGTCCTTCGCCGAGCCGGGCGCCGCCCAGTTCGATCCGACGGTGACCCTGGTCGACGACCCGCTGCACGGCTCCACCCTCCCGTACGACCTGGAGGGCACCCCCCGACGGCCGCTCGCCCTGGTCGAGGCCGGGACGACCCGCGCGGTGGCGCACGACCGGCGCAGCGGCGCGGAGGTGGGCACCGGGTCGACCGGCCACGGCATGCTCGGCGGGTCCACCTTCGGGCCGATGCCGCACAACATCCGGCTCCTCGCCGAGGCGTCGGCGCCCGGCGGGGCAACCCTCCTCGCCGAGGCGTCGGGGTCCGGCCGGGTCACCGCACCGAGTGGCGTGGCCGGGGCGGTGGTCGACGCGGACACGGCGGCGCTGGTCGCCGGGGTCGAGCGGGGGTTGCTGGTCAGCGACTTCTGGTACACCCGGGTGCTCGACCCGAAGAGTCTGGTGGTGACCGGCCTGACCCGCAACGGGGTGTGGCTGGTCGAGGACGGCGTGCCGGTCCGGGCGGTCCGCGACTTCCGCTTCACCGAGTCGTACCCCCGGGCGTTGGGACCGGGCCGGGTGCGTGGACTGGGCCGGCGGTCGGTCCGCCAACCCGACCGGGTGGAGGGCGTCTGGTGGGAGGCGCCGCCGTTGCGGCTGGCCGAGTGGAACTTCACCGGCGGCGCGTCGGGCTGACGGGGTCGGGCGACACGAGGCGTGCACCTGCCGCCAGGCGCGGGAACGGCCCGCCGTCCGCGCCGTGACCCGCCGTCCGCGCCGTGGCCCCTCCGGGGTCCACCGGGTCGGTGGGGATCGGTGGGGTACCGGCTCCTGCGCTACGGACTTGAGTACACAGGTGAGTCGGGGCGGCGAATCACATCTGTACTCAAGTCCGTAGCCTCCGCACGCCCCCACCGCACGGCGGAGACGCGGCCGGCTCAGCCGGTCCGGATATTGATCATGATCCGGGTCTTTCCAAGCTGCGGGACACACGGGACACTGCGTTGCGCGGCCGGGCCGTGAAGATCGGCGTAACGTGTGTCACTTAGCTGCGCTGATTGACCGGTGCGGTCGTTGGTGTGCGCAAGACGTGGCAGTGGACGCGCCTCTGGTCGGTCCGCTGACCGGTACGGAATGTGATCCGCCGCCCGTGAGGGCCCCGTCAGGGAGACGACTCGAATGACATCAACGGCAACGAAGCCGCGGGGGGCGCGGGCCCGCGCCGCGATCGCGGCGAAGACGTTGCGGACCGACCGCTGGTGGCTCGCCCCACTGCTGACCGTCGTCGGGCTCACCGCCTGGGTCGCGTACGCGACGGTCCGGGTCTTCATGCACAAGTGGTACTGGGTCGACGCGTACCACTACCTGACCCCGTTCTACTCCCCCTGCGTGACCGACCGGTGCGTCGAGGAGGCCTCGCACTTCGGCCGTTTCCTGCCCGGCTGGTGGATCATCCCGGACGCGGCGCTGACCCTGCCGTTCCTGCTGCTGTTCCGGCTGACCTGCTACTACTACCGCAAGGCGTACTACCGGTCGTTCTGGCTCTCCCCGCCGGCCTGCGCGGTGCCCGACGGCCACAAGGCGTACAGCGGCGAGACCCGGTTCCCGCTGCTCGGGCAGAACCTGCACCGCTACTTCTTCTACGCCGCCGCCATCATCTCGCTGATCAACACGTGGGACGCGATTCTGGCGTTCCACTCCCCGAAGGGTTTCGGATTCGGGCTGGGCAACATCATCCTGCTGGTCAACGTGGTGATGCTGTGGGCGTACACCATCTCCTGCCACTCCTGCCGGCACATCATCGGCGGCCGGCTCAAGCACTTCTCCCAGAGCCCGGTGCGGTACAAGGCGTGGACGTTCGTGTCCAAGCTGAACGTCCGACACATGCAGCTCGCCTGGATCACCCTCGGCACCCTGGCCCTCACCGACTTCTACGTCATGGCGGTCGCGGCCGAGTGGATCTCCGACCTGCGGTTCATCAACTAGAGGGCGCCCCGGACATGACCACTACCACTCGCATCGAACGACACCACTACGACGTCGTCGTGATCGGGGCCGGCGGCGCCGGCCTGCGCGCGGCGATCGAGGCCCGGTTGGCCGGCAAGAAGACCGCGATCATCTCCAAGTCGCTCTTCGGCAAGGCGCACACCGTGATGGCCGAGGGCGGCGCGGCGGCCGCCATGGGGAACGTGAACAGCCGCGACAACTGGCAGGTGCACTTCCGCGACACCATGCGCGGCGGCAAGTTCCTCAACAACTTCCGGATGGCCGAGCTGCACGCGAAGGAGTCGCCGCAGCGGATCTGGGAGCTGGAGACGTACGGCGCGCTCTTCGACCGGACCAAGGACGGGAAGATCTCCCAGCGCAACTTCGGCGGGCACGAGTACCCGCGGCTGGCGCACGTCGGCGACCGGACCGGCCTGGAGCTGATCCGGACCCTCCAGCAGAAGATCGTCTCCCTCCAGCAGGAGGACAAGCGCGACCACGGCAGCTACGACGCACGGATCAAGGTCTTCGCCGAGACCACCATCACCGAGTTGCTGCTCGACGGCGACCGGGTCGCCGGAGCGTTCGGCTACTACCGGGAGTCCGGCGAGTTCGTCCTCTTCGAGGCGCCGGCGGTGGTCCTCGCCACCGGTGGCGTCGGCCGGTCCTACAAGGTCACCTCGAACTCCTGGGAGTACACCGGGGACGGGCACGCGCTGGCGCTGCGCGCCGGGGCCACCCTGATCAACATGGAGTTCCTCCAGTTCCACCCGACCGGCATGGTCTGGCCGCCCTCGGTGAAGGGCATCCTGGTCACCGAGTCGGTCCGGGGCGACGGCGGCGTGCTGAAGAACTCCGACGGCAAGCGGTTCATGTTCGACTACGTGCCCGACGTCTTCCGCAAGCAGTACGCGGACAACGAGGCCGAGGCGGACCGCTGGTACAAGGACCCGGACAACAACCGGCGCCCGCCGGAGCTGCTCCCCCGCGACGAGGTCGCCCGCGCGATCAACAGCGAGGTCAAGGCCGGTCGGGGTACGCCGGCCGGCGGCGTCTACCTGGACATCGCCTCGCGGCTGCCGGCCGAGGAGATCCGTCGCCGCCTGCCGTCGATGTACCACCAGTTCAAGGAGCTGGCCGACGTCGACATCACCAAGGAGCCGATGGAGGTCGGCCCGACCTGCCACTACGTGATGGGCGGCGTCGAGGTGGACCCGGACTCCGGGGCCGCGTACGGCACCGTGCAGGGGCTGTTCGCCGCTGGTGAGGTCTCCGGCGGCATGCACGGCTCCAACCGCCTCGGCGGCAACTCCCTGTCCGACCTGCTGGTCTTCGGCAAGCGGGCCGGCGGGCACGCGGCGTCGTACACCGATCAGCTCACCGCCCGCCCGAAGGTCTCGGTCGGCGCGGTGGAGACGGCGGTGGAGGCGGCGCTGGCGCCGTTGCAGCGGGACACCGGGGAGAGCCCGTACACCCTCCAGCAGGACCTCCAGGCGGTGATGGGGGATCTGGTCGGAATCATCCGCCGGGAAGGCGAGCTGGTGGACGCGCTGAGCCGGCTGGCGGAGCTGCGCGAGCGGGTGGCGAAGGTCAGCGCGAGCGGTGGCCGGCGCTACAACCCCGGCTGGCACCTGGCGCTGGACCTGCGCAACATGCTCGTGGTGTCGGAGTGCACCGCGAAGGCGGCGCTGGAGCGGCAGGAGTCCCGGGGCGGGCACACCCGGGAGGACTTCCCGACCATGGACCCGACCTGGCGACGGGTGAACCTGGTCTGCGCGCTGGACGGCGACACGGTGCGCCTGACGCACAAGCCGCTGCCGAAGATCCGGCCGGAGCTGATCACCCTGTTCGACCGCGCGGAACTGGCCAAGTACCTGACCGACGAGGAGCTCGCCGAGTTCGACGCCCTCGCTGCGGACGCTCACGCTGAGGAGGCGGGCAAGTAATGGGCAGCAAGCGACAGTTCCGCATCTGGCGGGGCGACGAGACCGGCGGTGACCTGCAGGACTACATGGTCGAGGTGAACGAGGGCGAGGTGGTCCTCGACATCATCCACCGGCTCCAGGCCACCGACGCGCCCGACCTGGCCTGCCGCTGGAACTGCAAGGCGGGCAAGTGCGGGTCCTGCTCGATGGAGATCAACGGCAAGCCGCGGCTGAGCTGCATGACCCGGATGTCCACCTTCGAGGAGGACGAGACGGTCACCGTCACTCCGCTGCGCACCTTCCCGATCATCCGGGACCTGGTCACCGACGTCTCCTTCAACTACGAGAAGGCGCGGGAGACGCCGGCGTTCGCGCCGCCGCCGGGGGTGGCTCCGGGCGACTACCGGATGCAGCAGGTCGACGTGGAGCGCTCGCAGGAGTTCCGCAAGTGCATCGAGTGCTTCCTGTGCCAGAACGTCTGCCACGTCATCCGTGACCACGAGGAGAACAAGCCGGCCTTCGCCGGCCCGCGCTTCTTCATCCGCGCCGCGGAGCTGGACATGCACCCGCTGGACGCGAAGACCGACCGCAAGGAGTACGCGCAGGCGGAGCAGGGCCTGGGCTACTGCAACATCACGAAGTGCTGCACGGAGGTCTGCCCCGAGCACATCAAGATCACTGACAACGGGATCATCCCCATGAAGGAGCGGGTCGTCGACCGCAGGTACGATCCCCTCGTGTGGCTTGGTAGCAAGATCTTCCGTCGGGGTGACACGCCCCAGAGCACCGCGAGCAGCGCGGGGAAGGAGTCCGTGGTGCACAGCGGCGCTCGTCAGGCTGGGGTCCACTCGCACGCGGGAGGGTCGCACGACCCGGCCGCGGAGGTGCAGGCCCAGAAGGGCGTGAACTGGCACCGCGAGGTCCCGCACCCGACCGCCCCGGCGGTGGACGCCAGCGGCAAGCTGCCGCTGACGGAGTTGACCTTCGACCGCGCGGCGGCGCCGTCGCCGTTCGGTGACGACGTCACCTTCCCGCTGCCCCCGGAGCACCTCAACTTCGCTCACCCGAGCCAGGACGAGAAGCACTGAGCAGCGCGACGACGTTCGACGGGGGGCCTGCGGCTGATGCCGCGGCCCCCCGTCCCCTTTCCACCCCCCTGTCGTGATCCCACCCCCGCCGATGCCAAGTCGATCATGAAGTTGTGTCCACCGCCGACGGCGTGTCGTGGCAACAACTTCATGATCGACGGCCCGATCCGGGGCCAGGCGGGGTGGACGGGGGGTCAGAGGGTGGCGGCGAGCAGGAGCGGACGGAGGGCGGCGACGATGGGCGCGTCGGCGGGGAGCCAGGTGACGGTGTCCAGCTCGGTGGCGGAGAGCCAGCGCATGGCGGAGTGCTCCAGCGCTCGGGGCTCGTCACCGTGCAGCAGGCGGGCGGTGTACACCTTGAGCACCGAGCGGCCGTGGGCCATCCGTACGTCGCGGCCGACCCGTTGGCCGATCTCGACGCGTACGGCCAGTTCCTCGGCGCACTCGCGGACCAGGGCCGCGACCTCGCTCTCGCCCGGCTCGACCTTGCCGCCGGGGAACTCGTACATCCCGGCCACCTCGGGCGGGGCCGACCGCGCGCAGGCCAGCACCCGCCCACCGGCGATGATCGCCGCGCCGACGATCACCTTGGGCTCGCGCCGCTCGGCCTGTCCGTTTCCGCCTACCCGTTCGGTCCGCACGGGCGTCCAGCGTGCCAGATCAATCGTCGGTTTGGGTACCGTCCCCGACCGGTAGGTCAGCAGAACACGGAAGTGTGGGCGTGGACACACCGGATGTCTCCCGACAGACTGGGGAGCATCACGAGGACACGGGACGGCGACGATTTGGCCACAAGCCGGCAACGACGCCTGGGAGGTGCGGTGATGCGCGCGCTGTTCAGCAGCCGGGCGAAGCACGACTACCTCAGCGACGCGCTGACCCTCCTGGGCGGCTGGACCCGCGAGGGTGAGCAGATCCGACGCACCCTCGTCATGGACGACACCCAGCACGCGGCGCTGACCGAACGGGTCAAGGTGGTGGCGGACGCGCTGCGGCTGCGCCCCGAGATCAGCCGGCGCGACCGCGAGACGCAGATCCGGGTCGGGCACGGCGACGGCGAGCCGCTCACCGAGGGCGAGGTCCTGCTGGCCGCCCGCATCGAGGACGCGTACCGGGCGGTCACCGAGCACTGAGCAGGGCCCGGCACCGCCACGCCCGCCCGGCAGGTGTCCATCGTCGGCCCCCGTCCCGCCTCGACCGGTCACCGGTCGACGTCACCTCAGCCTAGGGCTCCCGCCGGACGCCGGCCGTCACCGGAACGTCCGGGGCACCCCGTCCGAGTGGCCACCCGGTGACGGTGCGTGTCCCGTTCTGAGACGTTCCTGAGAATTCGGCGTTTCCGTCCCGCACCCCCGGGTACCAGATCCGGCAAGGGTGAAGAAGCCGCCCAATGAACGACACCGCACACAAGTCGTATTTTTTGGGAGCTGATCATGACTGCGCCTACGACCAACGCCGCCACCCGGGGTACCGAACGCCTCGACCACACCGGCCACGACGTGCGTACCGTGCGCCGGCACGGCGAGGAGACCAAGCCGTCGTGGAAGACCACCGAGCTGGCCGTCTACCTGCTCTCGGTGCTCGGTGTGCTGATCGCCTCCAACGCCGTCGGCGACGGCGCCGCGAACGACGGCGGCGACTACTTCGCCGCCGACAAGGCCTGGTGGTACATCACGCTGCTGACCATCGGTTACCTGGTCAGCCGGGGCCTGGCCAAGTCCGGCAGCCGCACCCGCGACCACGACCCGCGCGTCGACCACTGACGCACGTAGGCCCACGGCCCCGCCCGCCGGCGCACCCGCGCCCGGCCGGCGGGGCCCGGTCGTGTCAGCGGGCCGGTTCGCCCTGCGTCGTGGAGAGCCCCAGGGCCCGCCGTACGGCCAGTTCGGTCTGCGGGTCGCGGCGCTGCTCGGCCTGCGCCACCAGGCGGAGCATCTGGTCACGGTCGGGGGCCTTCTCCGCGTCCCGCCAGGCCACCGCCGCGCCCTGGGCCTGAGCGACCAGCTTGCCGATCGGCTCCTGGGCCGGCGCCGGCCAGGTGCCGCCGCTGAGCGCCAGCCACATGCCGGCGTGCGCGGAGGCCGCGCGCTCCACCATCGTGCGCAGCTCGGCCGGCGAGGCGGTCGGCCCCTGGGCGGCGAGGACGCCACGGGCCTCGTCGAAGTCGCGCACCGCCATCAGGAACGCCAACTGTTCCGGGCGCAGCACGGTGGCGTCCTGCCGCAGCGGCCGGGTCAGCGGGCTCCCGCCGGCCGCCAGGTAGCAGGTGATCTGCGGGTCCGTCGTCCACTCCACCCGTGACGGGACGTACCAGCGCAGCCGCACCTCGGCGGGGAGCGACAGCGGGTCGAGCACGTAGCTGCGCTGCTGCCGCCGGCACGCGGTCTCCGCCCGGGCCGAGAGCGCGGCCGTGCCCGGGTACGCCTCGTCGGCGTACCGCTCGTAGCCGGGCAGCCGGTCGACCAGCTCCGCGTCGTGCGGCTCGGTGCACGGCACCTCGGTGACCTCGTCCGGCGCGGTGCGCGTACCCGAAGGGGTGTCGTCGACCCGGAAGCAGTCCCCGACCCGCAGCCCTCGCACGCCGGACGGCGGGTCGGGCCGGGACGGCGGCACCGTGAGGACCAGGAGCAGCACCAGCGCCCACACGCCGAAGAGCACCAGGCCGGCGACGGCGAGCCCCCGGCCCCGCTCGCCGGTCCGGCGGATCCGGCGCAGCGCGACCACCGCGAGGACCGCCCCGAGCACACCGCCGAGCAGACCCAGGACGAAGGCGGCGATGGCGAGCCGGCTCGTCCGGCCGCGCGGCGTCCCGGGGCCGGCCCACGGCTCCCACCCCTCGTCGGCCGCCTCCGGCACCCCTGGGAGCACGGGTCGCCTCGGCCTGCTGTCGTCCGCGGTCATGTCCCGTTCCTTCCCCCGTGTCCCCGGTGCGGCGTGCAGACTAGCCGACGGCGGCTCCGCCGTGGACCGTCGTGTCTGGCGCGCGCTTCCTACCGTGGGGTCCATGGCCAATGCGACGTACGACCGCAAGGAGCAGTTCCAACAGATCCAGAGTGGACTGCTCGACGGAGAACAGATCATCGCCGTCTACGACGCCGTCGGCACCGGCACCGGCTTCATCGGGCTGACCGACCGCCGGGTGATCATCCAGGACCGCTCCTTCATCGGCAAGCGGTACGCGATCACCAGCATCCCGTACTCGAAGATCACCAGCGTGAGCGTGGTCAGCAACAAGTCGTGGGGCGGGTCCTTCTTCTCCACCGGGGCGATCGCCGTCCACGTCGGCACGCACACCTACGAGGTGGAGTTCCGGGGCGCGCAGAAGAGCCACCACGTGCACAACGTGATCCTGCACTACATCTCCTGACCACCGGCTACGGGCCGACGGGCGCCCGGTCCGCCGGCGTCCGCGACGACACCGTGATCCGGTGGGGCGGGACCGGCCGGGCCAGCAGCAGGCCGATCCGTTCGCTGAGCCGGTCGGCGCCCGGGTGGTCCAGGTCGTCGAGGATCCGCAGGGCCGACCGCCACGCCGCGTCGGCCCCGTCGGGGTCGCCGGAGGCGAGCAGGCTCTCGCCGAGATGGGTCGTGCTCAACGCCCGCACGAACCGGTCGCCGAAGTCCCCCAGCAGGTCGAGGCAGCGCCGGTAGCACTCGATGGCCTGTGGATAGTCACCCCGCTGGTGGTGGACGTATCCGACGCTGTCCCAGCTCTCCGCCTCACCGTGCCGGTCACCGATCGCCTGGAGCAGGGCCAGCGCCTCCCGGCAACGGGCCAGCGCCTGGTCGTGCTCGCCGAGCTGGGCGTGCTCCCAGCCGAGCCCGCTCAGGCTGCGGGCCTGCCCGATCCGGTGGCCGACCTGGCGGTAGAGGTCCAGGGCGAGCTGCGCGTGCCGGAGCGAGTCGTGGTGCCGGCGCTGCCGGTCGAGCAGGCGGGCCACGTCCAGCTGCACGTGCGCCTGCCCGGTGCGGTTCCCCGACTCCAGGTGCAGGTCGAGGGCCTGCTGGTACTGCCGGTGCGCGTCCGGGTAGCGGCCCAACCGGTCGTAGGTGCTGGCCAGGTAACGGCGCAGTTCGGCCTGCGCCGCCCGGTCCCCGCAGTCGTCCGCCGCCGCCACCGCCACCCGCAGGACGACCAGTTGGTCGTGCCAGTGCCCCTGGCGGCTCAGGACCGGCTTGATCACCCAGGCGAGTTGCCAGGCATGACCGGGAAAGCGCTCGGCGGCGGCGTGTTCGACGGCGGCGAGCAGGACCCCGCGTTCCTCGGCGAACCACGCCGCGGCCTGCGCCGGGTCGTCGAACGCCAGCAGGTCGGCCCCGGGCGCGGGGGCCGGCAGCGGGACGGGGTCCCGGTTGGGCTCCAGCAGCAGGTCCGCTCGCCGGGCGGTGTGCAGGCAGTGGTCGAGGAACCGGCGCAGCGCGGCGCGCCGGACCTCGGCCGGGTCGACGGTGTGGACGAGTTCGGTGGCGTAGGCCCGCAGCAGGTCGTGGAAGGCGTACCGCCCGGGGGTGGGCTCGTTGAGCAGGCGGATCCGGGTCAGCTCGCCGAGCAGCGGACGCGTCCGGGCCACCGGACGGTCGGCGAGGCTGGCCGCGGCGGACGCGCTGATCTCGGGGCCGGGGTGCAGGCCGAGCAGGCGGAAGAGGCGGGCCGCCTCCTCGCCGAGCGCGCCGTACGACCACGAGAAGACGCTGCGGACGTCGGTGCTGGTGTCGCCGTTCGCGAAGGCGTCCAGGCCACCTCGGCACCCGCTTAGTTCGGCCGCGAGCGCCGCGAGCGGGAAGTCGGGGTTGGTGACGGCGCGCGCCGACACGACCGCCAGCGCGAGGGGCAGCCGCCCGCACCGCGCGACGATCTCCTCGCCGGCCGCCGGGTCGTCGGCGAGGCGTCGCTCGCCGATGCGTGCGGACAGCAGGTCCCACGCCTCCTGCTGCGACGGGCGGTCCAGGGTGAGCGGGTGGGCGCCGTGCGCCGCGACCAGACCCGGCATCTGCTGACGGCTGTTGACCAGGACGAGGCAGCCGGTGGCGCCGGGCAGCAGCGGGCGGACCTGGTCGGCGTCGCGGGCGTTGTCGAGCACCAGCAGGAGCCGCTTGTCGGCGACGACGGTCCGGAACAGGTCGGCCTGCCCCGCCACGTCGGCGGGCAGCCGTTGGGCCGGCACCCGCAGGGCGGACAGCAGGCGGGACATCGCCTCGGCCGGCGACATCACCGACCCGGTCGGGTGGAAGCCGCGCAGGTCGAGGAAGAGCTGCCCGTCGGGGAAGAGGTGGGCGACGCGGTGGGCCCAGTGCACGGTGAGGGCGGTCTTGCCCACCCCCGCACCACCGGTCACCGCGATCAGGCCGGTGGCGGGGACGCCGTCCTGCGGCACCAGCGCGTCCAGCACGGCCAACTGCCGCTCCCGGCCGGTGAAGTACGCGACGTCGGCGGGCAGTTGTCGCGGGCAGGCGTCGGTGACGGGGTGGCGGTCGAGCGGTGCCGTCGAGGGTGGCTCCTGGTCCAGCAGCCGCCGGTGCAGACGCTGCAGGTTCCGCCCCGGCTCGATGCCCAGTTCGTCGACGAACCGCTGTCGGGCGTCCCGGAACACCGTCAGGGCGTCGCAGCGCCGGCCGGAGAGGTGCAGCGCCGTCATCAACAGGGCGAGCAGGCTCTCCCGCAGCGGATACCGGGCGGCGAGCGTGGACAGTCGCGCGACGACGTCGAGGTGCCTGCCCAGGCCGAGTTCGACCTCGGCCTGGTGCTCGCACGCGCGGAGCCGCTCCTCCTCCAGGGCCGGTGCGACGGTGGCGGGCAGCCAGTCGCCGGCGACGTCGACGAACACCGGGCCGCGCCAGAGCGCCAGCCCGGTCTCCAGCAGCTTCCCGGCCTCGGCGGGCCGGCTGTCGCGCGCCCGCTCGACCAGCGTCCGGAACCGGTGCAGGTCGACCAGTTGGGGGTCGACGTCGAGCCGGTAGCCCTGTCCCGCGGTGACCAGGCCCACATCGGGAAGGCCGGTGAGCAGTTTGCGCAGCCGCGACACGTGGCCCTGCACCGCGTTGCGCGCGGACGCGGGTGGGCTCTCCCCCCACAGCGCGGTCACCAGATGGTCGAAACTGACCACCGTCGCGGGTGTGAGCAGGAACATCGCCAACAATGTCCGCTGTTGCGCATTCGTCGGTCGCAGTTGGCATTCGTGTTGCCAGACACCGACGGGTCCCAGAATGCGGAAATCCGGTCCGTCCACCTTGCCGCCTCCCCCGTTTTCGAAGCCGCAAGCGCACGAGCCTACTCGCGGAATCGAAAATTCGTGGGTACGCGAAAGGGAGGCGCCCGCGAGCGGGCACCTCCCTGGCGACGCCGGAGGCGCGTGTCAGCCCTGCGCGACCGTGCCGCTGTCGCAGTAGTCGAGCCTGGCCCAGTCGTCCTTCATCAGGCAGAGGTTGATGAAGACCTTCCTGTCCTCCGGGAGGTTGAAGGTGGCGCCCTCGGAGGCCTTCCGGTCCGCGCAGCTGCCGTTGCCGCCGACGTAGAACTGGTACTCGAAGGCCCGCAGACCGTCCGGCCGCACGGAGAAGACCTGGGCGGAGGTCGCCCAGCCGTCGGCCTCGATGTCGCAGATCTTCACGACGTCGCCGTTGGCGGTCCAGTAGACGACGCCACCGGGGTCGCCGTCGTCGGTCTTCCAGCTGGTGTCGTACGCGAGCGCCGGGCTGGCCACGGCGAACGAGGTGACGACGGCGGCGGCCGACATGCCGACCGTGGTGAGCATCTTCTTCAGTGCCATGAGCACTCCTTTCGGGGTCGGCAGGAACGTATCCGGGGCCACTGATCGGGAAGTGAAATCTCACTTAATCGGCCGAGGTCGATCAGTTCGGGAACCGTACGAAGGCGTCGGCGAATGCGTCGAGCGCGCGCACCGGCCGGGTCGTCTCCGCTGCACGTCGCCTCGACTCGAATGCACAGAGGCAGGGTTCGGACGCTACGGGCCTGATGGCGCGGATGAATCGGTACGACGACTGTCAGCGCCGGGGGAGGCGGCGCGAGCAGGAGCCGTCGTGGTCGGCCCGGAGCAGGCGGCGCCGCCCGCCGGGCATCCGCAGATCACCAGGATCTCCGCCTACTCGCCGGTCGGGCCGCCTGCCAGTTCCGCCACGATGTCCAGGTGCCCGACGTGGCGGGCGTACTCCTGCACGAGGTGGAACAGCACCCGCTCCAGCGACGCCGGATCGGCACCGTCCCAGCGCTCACCGGGCGCGCCGATCGCGTCGAGGTCGCTGTCCTCCACCACCGCCCGGGTGTGCCGGCCCTGCGCGCGGAGCGCGGCCAGCAGGTCGGTCCGGGTCTCCTCCGGCGCGACGTACCACCGGTCGTCGCGCCGGTCACCCCACGGGTCGCCGACGTCACGCCCCTGGAAACCCCACTCGATCCAGCGCAGCTCCACGTACCGCAGGTGCTTGACCAGCTCCAGCGGAGTCCAACCCGACGGCAGGATGCTGCGGCGCACGTCGTCCTCGGACAGCGCGGACACCTTCGCCACCACGGTGTCCCGGAAGTAGTCGAGGTAGCGCAGGAACACCTCGGTACGCCCGGCGGCCGGGACGGTGGGCGAAGGAAACTCGATGGTCACCCGACCAGTATCCGCACGAGCCTCCCCCACCTGGGTGGCACGGACCTACCCCGGAGTCGGTCGCTCACCATGCGGGCCAGTGTCCAGCGTGGTCAACCGTCCCCGGCTCACCCGCCGGGTCCCCCGGATCGCGGTCGAGCGGGTCGGCGCGGCGTGCGGGGCGCTATCGTCGCCGGATGCCCGAGCTGATCGCGCCTGCCGTCCGACTGCACGCCGCCTGGCTCGAGGCACACGACGAGTGGGGTCCGGGCCGCCACGAGGACGGCTTCGGACTGCGCCCCTCCGACGAGGTGCACTCGCCGGCCGGGTTCGCGGCCTGGGTGGCCCGGTTGGCCGGCGAGTCGGATCCCACGAGGCCGCTGGACACCGGCCGGGTGCGCTGCACGTACCGGTGGATCGTCGAGGGCGACCGGGTGCTCGGCGGGATCGCGTTGCGGCACGGGCTCGACGACGTCCTGCTGCGGATCGGCCACATCGGCTACGGCATCCGGCCGTCCGCCCGCCGACAGGGCCTGGCCACCTGGGCGCTGGGCCGGATGCTCGGCGAGGCCCGGACGCTCGGCCTGGACCGGGTGCTGGTCGTCTGCGAGGCGGGCAACGTCGCCTCGGCGCGGACGATCGAGCACCACGGCGGCGTACGCGAGGACAGCCGGGACTCCGAGCCCGGCCCCGTCCGGCGGTACTGGATCGAGCTGTAGCCGGCCACCGCCCCGGACCGCCGAGGTTGTCCGCGCCTGGCAGCCTCGGACAGGTGCAGATCCTGATCGCGCAACTGCCCGCGCTCCTCGGCGTCCTGGTCGGCGCACTCGGCACCGTGCTGGCCACGTCGGTGGCCGACAAGAGGAGATGGAAGCGCAGCCTGAGCGTCCGGTGGGACGAGCGCCGGCTCGACGCCTATGCCGAGTTCGCCCGCGTTCTCAAGGAGATCCAGGCGATCTCGGTACGGATCCTCGCCGCGGACACGGGCGACGCGCACCGGTCGGGGATGGATCCCACGGTGGGACTGCCACGGCTGGCCGATGCCGACGTCCGACACACCTTGGCCTGGGAGAACATTCTCCTGCTGGGTGACGCCTCGACGGTCCGCGCCGCCCAGGCGTGGCGGGACGCGGTCTGGAGCATCGAGCATCTCGCCCGTGGCGTCGCGAACGGAGACGAGTCGCTGTCGGACCGCCTGCACCGCGCCAACGAGGCACGCGACGCCTTCTACCGTGCCGCCCGCGGCGGCCTCGACGTCAGCGGCGGTACGGTCGCCCAGTCGGAGCTCCTGCAGCAACGCCTCAGCGTCACCCGACCGGACGGCTCCGCACGGTCCGGTACGAGCCGACGGGCCGACCGGTGAGGCACGAAGGCCGACCTCCGGCGTCCCCATCGGTCGTCCCCCCGGTTCGTCACACCCGTCAGGCAGGCTGACCGCTCCGAGCCAGGGCCGGTACGGCACCGGCCTCGCGAACCTGGAGGGAACCGTGGCGGTCACCGCCGATGATCTCGACGCAGCGATGTCCGACGTCGTCGCCCGCCTACGACCGGCGACCGGCCTGGACTGGGCCGCGCGGGCAGGTGGTCTGGAGTGGGACTGCTGGCACACCGCCGAGCACATCGGCGATTGCCTGTTGTCGTTCGCGGGCCAACTCGTGGCCCGGCCGCAGGAGCGGTACGTGCGTTTCATGGCGAACGCGGACAAGGACGCCTCCCCGGCAGAGGTGCTGGAGTTCGCCGAGGCAGGCGCCCGAATCCTGGCAGCCACGGTACGCACGTCCGGGCCGACCGTCCGGGCCTACCACCCCACGGGTCGCGCCGATCCGGAGGGCTTCGCCGCGATGGGGTGCGCGGAGACGCTGCTGCACGGCGACGACGTCGCGCGGGGCCTGGGTCTCGCCATCGACCCGCCACGTGACGTCTGCGCCCGGGTACTCACCCGGCTCTTCCCCGAGGCGGCGCAGGAACTGGCCGGCGTGGACCCGTGGGCGGCGCTGCGCTGGTCCACCGGCCGGATCGAGCTGCCCGGACGCCCCCGGCCGGCGCAATGGCGCTGGCGGGGTGCTCCGCTGAGCGGATGACCCCGGCAGACGTGACGCTCCCACGTCCACCGTCGGCCCGCCCTCCCCCGAGGGCGGGCCGCCACCCGACCCGCAGCGTCAGGGCTGCCCGACGGACAGGTCCTTGGTGAGGCAGGCGGTGCCGTCCGCGCTGGCAGGCATCGACCGGTAGCCCTCGCTGCGGTAGAGGTCGATGTTGCGGAGGCTCTTGGCGCCGGTGTACAGCACGACGCGACGGCAGTCCGCCGGGGCGGCGGCTTCGGCGGTGCGCAGCAGCCACCGGCCCAGCCCATGGCCCCGCAGGTCGGGCACGATGGCGAGCCGACCCACGTGCCAGTCGGTGTCGACGCGACGGGTGCGCACCATGCCCAGCAGCCGGCCGTCGCGCCAGATGCCCGTGGTACGCCAGGTCGCCAGCCAGTCACGGACCTCCTCCAGCGACTCGTGCAGGGCCGGTACGGCCAGGGTGTCGTTGGCGACGGCCTCGTCCACCCAGCAGCACCGCTGCAGCACGGTGACCTCGGGCGCGTCGTCGGGGGTCAGCTCCCTCGCGTACGACCCCGGCAACGGTCCGGACAGGGCGCCGGCTCGTACGGGTTCGCGCATCGGCCGTAGGGCGTGGGCGAGCCGGGTCAGCTCGTCCAGCAGGCCGACAGCCGCCCTGTCACGGGCCGCGTCGGGCCGCAGCCGACCGTTCTCCGTCGCGTCACCGATGCGGATCGCGACCGTGGCGCCCAACGGCACCAGGCGCAGCGTGGTCACCACCTGCTTCGCGTGCTGGACCGACCGGGTGCCCGCCGACGTGTGGCCGTAGCTGACGAAACCGATCGGCTTCCACGCCCACTCGCGGCTGAGGTAGTCCAGCGCGTTCTTCAGGGTCGCCGGCATCCCGTAGTTGTACTCCGGCGTGACCGCGATGAACCCGTCCGCCGCGTCGACGATCGCGCTCCACCGACGGGTGTGCTCATGCCGGTAGACGCCCGACGACGGGTGTTCCTCCTCGTCCAGGAACGGCAGGTCCAGGTCGCCGAGGGCCACCGGCACGAGCTCGACGCCGAGCTCCGCGGCACGAGGCGTGATCGCCTCGACCAACCACTGCCCCACCGCGGGGCCGAGCGCGCCGGGGCGGGTGCTGGACGTGAGGACGAGGACCCGAATGCTTTTCGTTGACATGGAAACGAAGCTTAGGTGCTAGGTTGATTACATGTCAACGAGATCGTCGGACGGCAACGTGCGGTGGTTGGACCCTGCCGAGGAACGGGCGTGGCGGGCGTTCCTGCGGGTGATGGTCGCCGTACGGACCGGCACGGCGCGCGACCTGGCCGCGCTCGGCCTCTCCGAACCCGACTACGAAGTCCTCAGCACGCTGTCGGAGCGGCCCGACCACACCAGCACCCTGGGGGAACAGGCCGACAAGATGGGCTGGTCACGCAGTCGGCTGTCCCGGCACGCCACCCGGATGGAAGGGCGCGGCCTGCTGCGGCGCGAACCCGACCCGACCGACGGCAGAGGCTGCCTCCTCGTGCTCACCGCGCACGGTCTGGAGACCCTCGCCAGTGCCGCGCCGGCCCACCTGGAGTCGGTGCGACACCACTTCATCGACCGGCTCGCCCCCGAGGACCTCAGCGCCATCGAACGGATCGCCCGGCGGGTGGAGAACCCCTGACAGGGTCCTGTATTCCGATGTGCCCCACGCCGCCAGGGGCGGGCAGACAGCAATCACCGAAGTCCCGCGTCAGGGAATCCGGTTCAGCGCCTGCGCGCAGGCCACGAGGAGCACCGCCGTGGCCACCGGCCATGGCCACCAACGGCGGGCCCGGTGGAGCCGGAGCAGCGACATCGTGAGGCAGAACGCCCCGGGCAGGCCCACCGCAGCGGCCACCATCCAGAACGTCCGCTGCTCCGGACGCCAGCAGGCTCCCCATCCGTCGACGGCGGGATCACACGGGTTGGGACCGGGGCCGGTGAGTGCAGGAGCCCACCAGACCAGATTGAACACGTAGACCAACAGGAGCGGGACGCTGACGATCGCGAGCGGGATCGCCACCGCGAGTCGCACCGCCGGAGTGCGGTTACGGATGGTTACGGTCTCGGTGCCCTCCGGGCGGCCGTTGACGGTGGTCACATCGACATCATGCTCGGCTCCGGGCTGGTCGGCGCGTTCAGGGATCGTGTGCCCGATGCCGCGCCGGCGCAGGTGGGCCCGGATGGCGTTGGAGCTGTAGCCCTTGTCGGAGGGCTCCCTGCCCGCAGGCCGGGCTCAGACGTTGAAGCGGAACTCCACCACGTCGCCGTCCTGCATGACGTACTCCTTGCCCTCGATCCGGACCTTGCCGGCGGCCTTCGCCGCCGCCATCGATCCGGCCTCGACCAGGTCGGCGTAGGAGACCACCTCGGCCTTGATGAAGCCGCGCTGGAAGTCGCTGTGGATGACGCCCGCGGCCTCCGGCGCGGTCGCGCCGACCGGGATGGTCCAGGCCCGCGCCTCCTTGGGCCCCGCCGTCAGGTACGTCTGGAGGCCGAGCGTGCGGAAACCGACCCGGACGAGCTGGTCCAGGCCGGGCTCGTGCTGCCCGATCGACTCCAGCAGCTCGCGGGCCTCCTCCTCGGGCAGGTCCACCAGCTCGGACTCGATCTTGGCGTCCATGAAGATCGCCTCGGCGGGGGCGACCAGGGCACGCAGCTCGTCGAGGAACTCGGCGTTGCCCAGCTCGGCCTCGTCGACGTTGAAGACGTAGAGGAACGGCTTGGTGGTGAGCAGGTGCAGCTCGCGCAGGTGCTCCAGCTCGATCTTGGCGGCGGCGGCCCCGGCGTACAGGGTGGTGCCACCGTCGAGCACCTCGACGGCAGCCTTGGCGGCGGCGACCGCAGCGGCCCGGTCCTTGCGGAGCTTGGCCTCCTTCTCCAGCCGCGGCAGCGCCTTCTCCAGGGTCTGGAGGTCGGCCAGGATCAGCTCGGTGTTGATCGTCTCGATGTCGTCGGCCGGGGAGACCTTGCCGTCGACGTGCACCACGTTCGGGTCGGAGAAGGCGCGCACCACCTGGCAGATCGCCGAGGCGTCGCGGATGTTCGCCAGGAAGGCGTTGCCCCGGCCCTGCCCCTTGGAGGCGCCGCGCACCAGGCCGGCGATGTCGACGAACGACACCGGCGCGGGCAGCACCTTCTGCGAGGAGAAGATCTCGGCGAGCTTGGCCAGCCGCTCGTCCGGCAGCCCGACGACGCCGACGTTGGGCTCGATCGTGGCGAACGGGTAGTTCGCCGCGAGCACGTCGTTCTTGGTCAGCGCGTTGAACAGGGTGCTCTTGCCGACGTTGGGCAGGCCGACGATGCCGATGGTGAGACTCACGACGAGCCAGCTTACGCGCTCCACCGCCGGCACCGGGCAGCCAGCCCCGCCCGACGCCCGGAAAAGGGACCCCGGGCACACCGGGCGCGTTGCTAGCCTGCGCCGGTGACGAACCAGGCGGGACAGCGGCTGCCCGAGCTGTACGTGGCGGTCGACGTCGAGGCGGACGGGCCGATCCCCGGGCCGTACAGCATGCTCTCGCTCGGCATGGCGGTCGCCGGCCGGCCCGACCTGACCTTCTACACCGAGCTGAAGCCGATCTCGGACGACTTCGTGCCGGCCGCGCTCGCCGTCTCCGGCCTGGACCGGGACCGGCTGCTGCGCGAGGCCCCCACCGCCGCGGAGGCGATGACCGCCGCCGCGACGTGGGTGAACGGGCTGCGCCGGATCGGCCGCCCGGTCTTCCTCGCCGCGCCCGCCGTCTGGGACGGCATGTTCGTGCACTGGTACTTCGTCCGGTTCACCGGTCACAGCCCGTTCGGGGCGACCGGCTCCGGGGTGGATCTGCGCAGCTTCTGGATGGGTCGGACCGGCGTCGAGTGGGTGGCCACCCGCAAGGGGAACATCAAGCACGCGCTGGGCCTGACCGACGTGCCGCACACCCACCACGCCGGGGAGGACGCGGCCGAGCTGGCCCAGGTCTTCGACGCCGCGCGGCGCCGGCCCGCGTCCGGCTGACCCGGGCGTACGCGTACCGGAGGGGTCAGCCGGCCTCGGCGGCGGCCAGCAGGGTACGGAGCAGGTCGCCCAGGCGTCGCCGGTCGTCCGGGGGCAGCGCGTCGAGGATGCGCCGCTGCACCTCCAGGCCGGCCTCGGCGGCCTCCTCCACCGCGCGGCGGCCGGCGTCGGTCAGGGTGACCCGCAGCCCTCGCCGGTCGGCCGGGTCGGGGGCGCGACGGACCAGCCCGGCGCGCTCCAGCCGGTCGAGCCGGCCGGTCATCCCGCCGGAGGTGAGCATCAGCGAGGCGGTCAACTCCTTCGGGGCGAGCGTGTACGGCGCGCCGCTGCGGCGCAGCGCGGCCAGCACGTCGAACTCGCCCCGACCGATGCCCCAGCCGGCGTACACCTTCTCCTGCGCGTCGCCGACGATGCGCGCCAGGCGGTAGATCCGGCCGAAGACGGCCATCGGCTCGGGCCGCATGCCGGCCCGCTCGCGCCGCCACTGCTCGACGATGACGTCGACGTCGTCCCGCTCGGTCACCCCCGGATTGTGCCGCACCTCGCACTTCCCGATTCCCCTCACGGGTGATTAGCTTAGCACTAAGCTACTTAGTGACGAGAGAATCGAGCGTCCGATGAGCCGCCGTGGCACCGACATCGCGCTGACCGCCCTCGCCCCGGTCACCTGGGGCACCACCTACCTGGTCACCTCCGAGCTGCTGCCGCCCGGGCACCCGCTCTGGTCGGGTGTGCTGCGGGCGCTCCCCGCCGGGCTGCTGCTGCTCGCCGTCACCCGGCACCGGCCGCACGGCGACTGGTGGTGGCGGGCCACCGTGCTGGGCGCGCTGAACGTCGGCGCGTTCTTCCCGCTGCTCTTCCTCGCCGCGTACCGGCTGCCCGGCGGCACCGCCGCCGTGCTCGGCGCGGCGCAGCCGCTGCTGGTCGCCGCGCTGACCGTCCTGGTGCTGCACGACCGCCCGCACCGGCGCGCGTTGCTCGCCGCGCTCGCCGCCCCGCTCGGCGTCGCCCTGGTCGTGCTGCGGCCGGACGCCGGCACCGACCCGCTCGGCGTCGCCGCCGGCCTGACCGGCACCGCCGCGATGGCCACCGGGCTGGTCCTCACCCGCCGCTGGGGACGCCCGGCCGGCGTCGGCACCCTCGCCGTGACGAGCTGGCAGCTCACCGTCGGTGGCCTGCTGGTCGTACCGGTCGCGGTCGCGGTCGAGGGGGCGCCGCCCGTCCCCGACGGTCCGGCCCTGGCCGGGTACGCCTGGCTCGGGCTGGTCGGCGCCGCGCTGGCGTACGCGCTCTGGTTCCGGGGCGCGGGGCTGCTGCCGCTGACCCAGGTCTCGGTGCTCGGGGCGCTGAGCCCGCTGACCGCTGCCGCCCTGGGCTGGATCGTCCTCGGGCAGGCGCTGGACACGACCCAGCTCGCCGGATTCGCCCTCGCGGTCGGCGCGATGGTGGTGGCCCAACTCACGGGCCGACCCGGGTCCGCCCAGCCGGCGAACCGCCGACCCGGGTCCGCCCAGCCGGCGAGCCGTCAGGCTCCTGGTCAGCCGGCGAGCCGCCAGTCCGTGCCGATCGCGTCGACCTCGGGCAGCGCCCCGTCGGGCAGCTCGGCGGCGGCCGCCAGCGGCAGGGTGAACCGGTGCGCGGCGGCCGGCCCGGCGGCGTACGACTCGCCGAGCATCCAGCGCACCTCGTCGGCCGTCCAGCCCAGCCCGCGCCGGCCGGCGATGTCGCGGACCAGCCGCAGGCCGGGACGGGTGTCGTCGTCGTAGAAGCGCATGCACCAGTGGTGCGCCCACATGCCGAGGGCGCGCAGCGCGGCCGGGTCGAGCGAACCGGCGAGCCGCCCGCACGCCGTGTCGGCGAAGGGCCGCCCCGGATCACCGACCCGGTCCCGCTCGATCGCCCCGTACGCCGCCGGCGCGACCGCCCGCATCCGGTCGTAGAAGCCCTGCACCACCGCGCCGTCGAGGCGCGCCCGCCCCGACCGCATCAGCGGGCACCCCGCCCGGCCACGCCCACCATCGCCCCCGCACCCTTTCTCAAGTTGGTGGCGGGACGGTACCGGCCACTACCGACACTTTCCGGCCCCGGAACCGTTGTGCCGCAACGGTTACCCGCTCCCACCTGCGACATCCGCCTCCGCAGGCGCGCGAACGGAGAGGCGGCGACCGGGCCGAGGCCGACCAGCGCCTGCGGGTCGACCGATCGCCGGACGGGGCGGGAACGTCACGGCGGGCGCGACGGTCCGGCGTGGGCCACGGCCGCGCCGAACGCCGTGGCGTACCGCCAGGTCCGATTCCCGCGAGCCACCGACCCTGAGCTGCGGGCATCATCGGTGGCGTGGAGTTGGACTTCGAACGGTGCTACCGGGCCGTGGACAGCCGTGACCAGCGCTTCGACGGCTGGTTCTACACCGGCGTGACCTCGACCGGGATCTACTGCCGGCCGTCCTGCCCGGCGATGACGCCGAAGCGGCAGAACGTCCGGTTCTTCCCGTCCGCCGCCGCCGCGCAGGGCGCCGGGCTGCGGGCCTGTCGCCGCTGTCGTCCGGACGCCGCCCCCGGCTCGCCCCAGTGGGACGTCCGGGCCGACGTGGTGGGGCGGGCGATGCGGCTGATCGCCGACGGGGTGGTCGACCGGGACGGCGTGCCGGGGCTGGCCGGGCGGCTCGGCTACACCGAGCGGCACCTGCACCGGATGCTCCGGGCCGAACTGGGCGCCGGCCCGCTGGCGCTGGCCCGGGCGCAGCGCGCGCAGACCGCCCGCACGCTGATCGAGACGACCGAACTCGGGATGGCGGAGATCGCCTTCGCCGCCGGCTTCGGCAGCGTGCGGCAGTTCAACGACACCGTCCGCGAGGTGTACGGTGCCGCCCCGTCCGAGCTGCGTACGCTGCGGGGACGTCGTCCGGCGGCCGGTGGCGCGGGGACGATCACGCTGCGGCTGGCGTACCGGCCGCCGCTGCACGCCGCCGCCCTGCTGGACTTCCTCGCCGTCCGCGCGCTGCCGGGCGTGGAGGAGGTGCGCGACGGGACGTACCGCCGGGGGTTGCGGCTGCCGCACGGCGCGGCGGAGGTGGCGCTCACCCCGGTGGACGGCCACGTCTCCGCGACGCTGCGCCTGGCCGACATGCGGGACCTGGCCCCGGCGGTGGCCCGCTGCCGCCGCCTGCTCGACCTCGACGCCGATCCGGAGGCCGTGGACGCCACCCTGGCCGCCGACCCCGCGCTCGCCCCGGCGGTCCGGGCCGAGCCGGGGGTACGCCTGCCCCGCGCCGTCGACGGCTTCGAGATGGCCGTCCGCGCGATCGTGGGCCAGCAGGTCTCGGTCCGCTCCGCCCGCACCACCCTCACCCGCCTCCTCCACTCCACCCCCGACCTCCGCCCCGTCGATCAAGAAGTTCTGGTGGACGAGAGCGCTTCCCCGAACCGCAAACCTCTTGATCACCGAGCCGAGGGCCGGGGCGAGGGCCGGGGCGAGGGGCAGGGCGAGGGGTGGGGTGGGTTGCGGGGGTTCCCGGGGGCCGAGGAGGTGGTGCGGTTGCCGGATGCGGCGTTCGGGATGCCCGGGGGGCGGCGGGAGACCATCCGGGCGCTGGCGCGGGCGGTCGCCGACGGGGAGATCGTGCTCGACCCGGGCGGAGACCGGCAGGAGACCGGGCGACGCCTGCTCGCGGTGCCCGGGATCGGAGCGTGGACCGCGGGCTACGTGGCGATGCGCGCGCTCGGCGACCCGGACGTCTTCCTCCCCACCGACCTCGCGGTACGCCGGGGCGGCGCCGCCCTCGGCCTGCCCGACGACCCGAAGACCCTCGACCCGTACGCCGACCGCTGGCGCCCCTGGCGCTCGTACGCGGTGATCCGACTCTGGAGAGCAGCATGAGCATCGACAGCACCGTCATCGACACCCCCGCCGGCCCGCTGAGCGTCCTGGCCGGCCCCGACGGGGCGGTACGCGCCGCCGGCTTCACGCCGGACCCCGTGACCCTGCTCCCCCTCGTGCACCCGAGCCTGCGCGGCGAGATCCGCCACCGGTCGGACCTCGGGCCGGTCAGCCGGGCCGTCACGTCCTACCTGGACGGCGACCTGACCGCCATCGACGACGTGCCGGTGCGGCAGCACACCGGCGGCGTGTTCATGGCGCACGCCTGGCAGGTGCTGCGCGACGTGAAGCCCGGCGAGCCGGTGACCTACACCGCGTACGCCGCGCTGGCCGGACGGCCCGCCGCGGTCCGGGCCGCCGCCGCGGCCTGCGCCCGCAACGCCGCCGCGCTCTTCGTCCCCTGTCACCGGGTGCTGCGCACCGACGGCACACTCGGCGGCTACCGCTGGGGCCTGGACGTGAAGACCTGGCTGCTCGCCCACGAGCGGGCGCAGTGACGGCAAGCTGACACCGGCAGCGCTCCCGATTGACGCTACCGTCGGGTAGTGCCTGCGCAGCGCGACGGCGACCCCGAGGAACGGGTCGACGGCGACACGCGCCCGCTGCGCAACCTCTGGCGGCTGCGCCCCTACCTGCGCCCGTACGCGGCGGAGTTCTGCTGGCTGCTGCTGGCGGCGCTCGCGGCCACCGCGGCCAGCCTGGCCGTCCCGCTGGTGACGCAGCGGGTGGTCGACGGGCCGGTCGCCGACCGCGACGTCGCCGGCCTGTTCCGCCTCGGCGGCCTGGCCCTGCTGCTCGGGCTCGCCGAGGCGGTGCTGATCTTCATCCGACGGTGGACGCAGTCCTCCTCCTCGGTCGGCATGGAGGCGGCGATCCGCGCCGACGTCTACGCCCACCTGCAACGCCTGCCGGCCGGGTTCCACGACCGGTGGCAGTCCGGCCAGCTGCTCTCCCGGGTCACCAGCGACCTGTCGGTGATCCGCCGGTTCCTCTCCTTCGGCCTGCTCTTCCTGGTGCTCAACCTGATCACCTACCTGGCCGTGGTGGTGCTGCTGATCCGGTTGCACGCGCCGTTGGGCCTGCTGGTGGCCGCCAGCGCGGTGCCGCTCTTTTTGATCAGCCGGCGGTTCGCCCGGCACTACCACGCCGCGTCGCGGCGGATGCAGGACCAGCAGGGCGACGTGGCCACGCTGGTCGAGGAGACCGCCCAGGGGCTGCGCACCATGAAGGCGTACGGGCGGGGGCCGGAACTGGCCGAGCGGTTCGCCGCCCGGGCGCGGGCGCTGCACGACACCGGGGTCGGCAAGGCCCGGCTGCTCGCCCGCACCTCGGCGCTGTTCGACCTGGTGCCCAACCTGACCCTCGGCGTGGTGCTGGTCGGCGGCGCCGCGCTGGTCGCCCGGGGCACGCTCACCGTCGGCGAACTGGTCGCCTTCGTCAGCCTCCAGCTCATGCTCATCTGGCCGGTGCAGTCGCTCGGCTGGATCATCGCCAACGGGCAGGAGGCGGCCACCGCCGCCGATCGGATCCAGGAGGTGCTGGACACCCCGCCGGCCATCGTGGACGCGCCGCACGCCGTCGCGCTCGACCGGGACGAGGTCCGGGGCCGGCTGCGCTTCGAGGGCGTCTCGTTCCGCTACCCGGGCAGCCGGGAGCCGGTGCTGCGGGAGATCGAACTGACCGTCGAGCCGGGCGAGACGCTGGCCCTGGTCGGCGCGACCGGGGCCGGCAAGAGCACCCTGCTCTCCCTCGTCCCGCGGCTGCACGAGGTGACCGGCGGCCGGATCACCCTGGACGGGCACGACCTGCGCGACCTGCGGCTGGCCTCGCTGCGCGGGCTGGTCGGGGTGGCCTTCGAGGAGCCGACGCTGTTCTCCATGTCGGTCTGGGAGAACCTCACCCTGGGCCATCCCGACGCCGGTGAGGACGAGGTCCGGGCGGCGCTCGCGCTGGCCCAGGCCGACTTCGCGCACGAGCTGCCGTGGGGGCTGGCCACCCGGGTCGGTGAGCAGGGGCTGTCGCTCTCCGGCGGGCAGCGGCAGCGGCTGGCGCTGGCCCGGGCGGTGCTCGGCCGGCCGGCGCTGCTCGTCCTCGACGACCCGCTCTCCGCGCTGGACGTGCACACCGAGGCGCTGGTGGAGGCGGCGCTACGGCGGGTGCTGCGGGACACCACCGCGTTGCTGGTGGTGCACCGGCCGTCGACCGTGGCGCTGGCCGACCGGGTCGCGCTGCTCGACGGCGGGCGGATCTCCGCGGTCGGTCGCCACTCCGACCTGCTGGCCACCGTGCCGGCGTACCGGGCGCTGCTCTCCGCCGGTCCGACGGCCGCGCACGGTCTGGTGCGGTAGTGGCGCCCCCGGTACCCCGACCTCGCGCCGGCGCCGGCGACCTGACCCGCTGGCGGGGTCGGGCCACCGACCCGGACGCCGACCGCAGCCGCGCCGAGGACACCAGCCCGGAGGCGGTGGCCCGGCTGCGGGCGCGCAGCCGGGTGCTGCTACGCAGCCTGCTGCGCCCGCACCGGGGCCGGCTGGCGCTGGCGGTGGCCCTGCTGCTCGTGCAGAACGCCGCCGCGATGTCCGGGCCGTACCTCGTCATGCTCGGCATCGACCGGGCCGTCGCGCCGCTGCGGGCCGGCGACGCGGGCCCGCTGGCGGCCGTCGCCGGCGCGTTCGCCGTCGCGGCCCTCGCCGAGTACGCGGCCCGGCGCGGCTTCCTCACCCTCTCCGCCCGGATCGGCCAGGCCGTCCTGCTGGAGCTGCGCCGGCGGGTGTACGGCCACTTCCTCGTCCTGTCGGTCGGCTTCCACGAGCGGTACACCTCCGGCCGGGTGATCTCCCGGCTCACCAGCGACCTCGACTCCATCGCCGAACTGGTCGACGGGGGCATCGACAGCCTGGTGACCGCCGCGCTGACCGTGGTGTCGGTGGCCGCCGTGCTGCTCTGGCTGGACCTGCCGCTGGCCGCGGTGACCCTGCTGGCGTTCCCGTTCCTGTTCCTGCTGTCCCGCTGGTTCGCCCGCGCCTCGGCCGACGCGTGGCGGCACAGCCGGGAGGCGGCGGCCCTGGTGATCGTCCACTTCGTGGAGTCGTTGCGGGGCATCCGGGCCGTGCAGGCGTTCCGCCGGGAGCCGCGCAACCAGCAGATCTTCGGGGCGGTCAACGACGAGTACCGGCGGGCCAACCTGCGCGCGTTCCGGCTGATCGCGACGTACTCGCCGGGAATCAAGGTGATCGGCAACGTGACCGTGGCGGTGGTGCTCGGCTACGGCGGCTGGCGGGTCCTCGGCGGGGCCACCGAGGTGGGGGTGCTCGCCGCCTTCCTGCTCTATCTACGGCGGTTCTTCGAGCCGATGCAGGAGCTCAGCCAGTTCTACAACTCGTTGCAGTCCGCCACGGCGGCGCTGGAGAAGCTGGCCGGGGTGCTGGACGAACCGGCCGGGGTGCCGGAGCCGGCCCGGCCGGTGCCGCTGCCGTCCGGCCCGGGACGCGGGGCGGTGCGGTTCCGGTCGGTCTCCTTCGGCTACCGGGCCGGCGCTCCGATCCTCACCGCGCTGGACCTGCGGGTGCCGGCCGGGCAGACGGTCGCGCTGATCGGCCCGACCGGCGCCGGCAAGTCCACCGTCGCCAAGCTGCTGGCCCGCTTCCACGACCCGGACGCCGGCACGGTGGAGCTGGACGGGGTCGACCTGCGGGACCTGGCCGACGCCGAGCTGCGCCGCGCCGTGGTGCTGGTGACCCAGGAGAACCACCTGTTCAGCGGCACGGTGGCGGAGAACATCCGGTTCGGCCGTCCCACCGCCGACGACGCGGCGGTGGAGGCCGCCGCGCGGGCGATCGGCGCGCACGACTTCATCGCCGCCCTCCCCGACGGGTACGCCACGCAGGTGCACCGGCGCGGCGGCCGGCTCTCCGCCGGGCAGCGGCAGCTCGTCGCGTTCGCCCGCGCGTTCCTGGCCGACCCCCGGGTGCTGATCCTCGACGAGGCCACGTCGTCGCTGGACGTGCCGACCGAGCGGCTGGTGCAGCGGGCGCTCGCCACCGTGCTGCGGGACCGCACCGCACTGGTCATCGCGCACCGGCTCTCCACCGTGGAGACCGCCGACCGGGTGCTGGTCCTCGACGCGGGGCGGGTGGTGGAGGACGGCCCGCCGGCCCGGCTCGTCACCGCCGGCGGCCGGTACGCCGCCCTGCACCGGCAGTGGCGCGACTCGCTGGTCTAGGGCGGCCACCGGCCGTCCAGGACACCGGCCACACCCGGTCGGCGCAGACGGCCGGCCGGCCGCGAGGTGCGTCAGCAGCTGCTCCGCGAGTCCCTGGCAACGCTCGCCCGGCCGCGCCGCCCCGTCCGCGCGCCCCCGGCGGGGCGTGGTGGCGGGCTAGACTGCCGGGCGTCGATCGGTCGGGCCGTCGGCCGGTGCGCCGGCCGCCGTGGCGGCCGACGGTCGGGCATCGCCGAAACGACACGGGGAGGTTACGGCGTGCAAATCCGACGACGAGTGGTGGTCGCGGCAGCGTTGGTACTCGGCACGGTCGGCGCGACGACGGTCGCGCTGGCTCAGGAGGACGGGGCAGGACCGCCGGTCGCCACGGCCGCGACGGGCGAGTGGTCGACGGAAGTCGCGGCGGCGCCGGCGGACGCGTCGCCGAGCGCGACGTCGGGCGGTGCCCGCGACCGGGCCACCACCCCCCGCCCCGCCCCGGACACCCGGCCGGTGACCGTCGCCGCCCGTCCGGCCAAGGAGGTGGCGAAGGCCGCCCCCGCGTCGGCGGGATACCTCGCCGAGCGCTACCGGGTGTCGGCCGGCGAGGCGGCCCGCCGCCTCGCGCTCCAGGAACTCTCCGCGCCACTGGCCGGCTCGCTGGCGGAGAGGTTCCCCGACACGTACGCCGGCATGTGGCTGGACCAGGCCGGCGGCGGCGTGCTGACCATCGCCGCCACCGACCCGGCGCCGGTCCGGCAGGCGGTCGGCGGGGTGCCGGACGCCGCGCACGTGCGGGTGGTGCCGGTGCGCCACCCGCTGCGCCGGCTCACCGAGGCGGCGGAGCGGCTGGCCACGGCGCTCGGCGGCCGGGCCGGGACCGACGTGGTGGTCGACGAGCAGGCCAACGAGGTCGTGGTGCTCACCGGCGACGTCGTCGCCGCGGACGACACCCGGCTGGCCGGGGCCCGGGACGCGGCCGGGGTGCCGGTGCGGGTGCGCGCCCGGATGCCGGAGTCGGTCATCCCCAAGGCCTGCGACCCGCGCTACTGCGCCGAGGCCCCGATGCGCGGCGGCATCCGGCTGGACGTCCCCCGGGACAACGGCACGGTCGGCGGCTGCACCACCGGCTTCAACGTGCGGGCCCGTTCCGGGCGGTACTACGTGCTGACCGCCGGGCACTGCGTGGCCAGCGCCACCCACACCCACGTCGACAAGACCTGGCACCAGTTCCTCGGCCCGAAGGTGCCGGTGGGCGTCGAGTCGACCAGCCCGGTGCTGGCCGAGAACGCCTTCCCCGCCGACTACGCGATGCTGCCGTACCAGACCGGCGCGTTCGAGCGGTGGGCGTATCCGAAGCGCACCCAGGGGGCCAGCCTGGTCAACTACTGGTGCGTCACGGACAACCCGACCTGCGCCACCAAGGGCAGCCGCGACGTGAAGATCACCGGGCACACGCCGTACAGCGCGGTGCAGGCCGGCTGGGTGGTCTGCGCCACCGGCTCGGCGTACACCCCCAAGGCGGGCGAGCAGTACGTCGACTCGGGCGCCGGCCTCGGCTACGTGCCGGGCACCCGTTGCGGCACCGTCACCGGCAAGGCCAGCGGCGGCATCGACGTGCGGATCTGCGCCCGCCCCGGCGACAGCGGCGGCCCGCTCTTCACCGAGTCCGACGGCCGGGCGCTGGGCATCCTGAGCTACGGCGACGACGGCTCGGGCGCGTGCGCCAACCCGGACGAGAAGAACTACTACGCGCCGATCTCCACCATTCTGGACCGGGTGAACTCCCGTACCGGGCTGGGCTTCGAGATCGCCACCCGGGGCCCGCTGATCGGCCCGATCGGCTCCTCGACGCGGTAGCGACGACGCGACAATTCGGTGGCGCGGGCCGGTCGGCTGCCTAGGATCGAGCGATGACCGACACGGCGAGGACGGCCCGCGCCGGCGTCCCCGAGCGTCCCACCCTGGACGGCATCGAGGGGACCTGGGCGCGCCGCTGGCAGGAGGAGGGCACGTACGCGTTCGACCGCTCGAAGGAGCGTCCGGACGTGTACGCGATCGACACCCCGCCGCCGACGGTATCGGGCGAGCTGCACATGGGGCACGTCTTCTCGTACACGCACACCGACACGGTGGCCCGCTTCCAGCGGATGCGCGGCAAGGCCGTGTTCTACCCGATGGGCTGGGACGACAACGGCCTGCCCACCGAGCGCCGGGTGCAGAACGTCCACGGGGTGCGCTGCGACCCGGCCCTGCCGTACGACCCGCACTGGCAGCCGCCGGCCACCCCGGTCACCGAGGACGCCCGGAAGAACCCGACCTCGATCTCCCGGCGCAACTTCGTCGCGCTGTGCGAGACGCTGACCGCCGAGGACGAGCAGGTCTTCGAGGCGCTGTGGCGGCGGCTCGGACTGTCGGTGGACTGGTCGCTGACGTACACCACGATCGGGCGGGTGGCCCGGGCCACCTCGCAGCGGATGTTCCTGCGCAACCTGGCCCGCGGCGAGGCGTACCAGGCGGAGGCGCCGACCCTGTGGGACGTCGGCTTCGCCACCGCCGTGGCCCAGGCCGAGCTGGAGGACCGGGAGCGGCCGGGGGCGTACCACCGGCTGCGGTTCACCGGGCCGGGCGGGCGCGAGGTGCTGATCGACACCACCCGTCCGGAGCTGCTGCCGGCCTGCGTGGCGCTGGTCTGCCACCCCGACGACGAGCGGTACGCGGACCTGGTGGGCGCGGTCGTGCGTACCCCCGTGTTCGGGGTCGAGGTGCCGGTGCGCGCGCACCCGCTGGCGGACCCGGCCAAGGGCACCGGCATCGCGATGGTCTGCACCTTCGGTGACCTCACCGACGTGACCTGGTGGCGGGAGCTGGACCTGGCGACCCGGGTGGTGATCGGCCGGGACGGACGGCTGCTGCCGGAGCCGCCGGCCGGCGTGCCGGCGGAGCCCTACGCGGCGCTGGCCGGGCAGACGGTCAACGGCGCCCGGCGGACGCTGGTGGCGATGCTGGCCGACGCGGGCGATCTGGTGGGCGAACCACGCCCGATCACCCACCCGGTGAAGTTCTACGAACGTGGCGACCGGCCGTTGGAGATCGTCTCGACCCGGCAGTGGTACCTGCGCAACGGTGGCCGCGACGCCGGGCTGCGGGCGGAACTGCTGGCCCGGGGCGCCGAGCTGCGCTGGGTGCCGGAGCACATGAAGCACCGGTACGACCACTGGGTCGGCGGGCTGACCGGTGACTGGCTGGTCAGCCGGCAGCGCTTCTTCGGCGTGCCGGTGCCGGTGTGGTACCGGCTCGACGACACTGGCGAGCCGGACTGGTCCCACCCTCTCACACCCGACGAGTCGATGCTGCCGGTCGATCCGTCCAGCGAGCCGCCGCCCGGATTCTCCGCGGAGCAGCGGGGTGTGCCGGGTGGCTTCGTCGGCGACCCGGACGTGCTGGACACCTGGGCCACCTCGTCGCTGACCCCGCAGATCGTCGGCGGGTGGGAGTACGATCCGGACCTGTTCGGCCGGGTCTTCCCGATGGACCTGCGCCCGCAGGGCCAGGAGATCATCCGCACCTGGCTCTTCTCCACAGTGGTCCGTGCCCACCTGGAGCACGGGGTGCTGCCCTGGCGGGACGCGGTCCTGTCCGGCTGGATCCTCGACCCGGACCGCAAGAAGATGTCGAAGTCCAAGGGGAACGTGGTCACCCCGATGGCCCTGCTGGAGCAGCACGGCTCGGACGCGGTGCGCTACTGGGCGGCCAACGGCCGGCCGGGGATGGACCTGGCCTTCGACGCCGCGCAGATCAAGGTGGGCCGGCGGCTCGCCACGAAGCTGCTCAACGCGTCGAAGTTCGCCCTCGGGCTGGGCGCCGCCGACGCGTTGCGCACGCCGGCGACCGCGCCGCTGGACACCGCGATGCTCGCCGAACTGGCCACCGTGGTCGAGGTCGCCACGTCGGCCTTCGACGCCTACGACCACACGGCGGCGTTGCAGGCCACGGAGGCGTTCTTCTGGCGGTTCTGCGACGACTACATCGAGCTGGTGAAGGAGCGCGCCTACGGTGCCGGGCCGGGGGCCGACTCGGCCCGGGCGGCGCTGGCCACCGCGCTCTCGGTGCAGTTGCGGCTCTTCGCCCCGGTGCTGCCGTACGTGACCGAAGAGGTCTGGTCCTGGTGGCGGTACGGCTCGGTGCACCGGGCCACCTGGCCCACCACGTACGAGGTGCGGCGGGCGATCACCGGCACCGCCGACCCGGGGCTGCTGCGGTTGGCCTCGGACGCGCTGAGCCAGGTGCGCCGGGCCAAGTCGGAGCGGAAGCTGTCGATGAAGGCCGAGGTGCCGCTGGCCGAGGCGCTGGGCCCGGCGGCGCTGCTGGACCAGCTCACCGTGATCGCCGACGACCTGCGCGCCGCCGGCCACATCGGCAAGCTCGACCTGCTCCCCGACCGCACCCCCGAACTCGTCATCGCCTGCGCCTTCTAACCCCCTCCCCTCCCCTCCCCCACCGTCCCCTCCCCTCCCGCCTCCCCGGTCCGCGCACTTACAGAGAAAGAGTGGCTATTCGGCGCCGAATAGCCACTCTTTCTCTGTATTTGCGGCGGCCCGAGGGTTCGGCCCGGGGGTGCGGACCGGGGGTGCGGCGCGAGGGTGCGGCCCGAGGGGGTGGGGTGGGGTGGGTCAGCTGGTTTCGCCGGCGATGCTGAAGGAGCGGAGGCGGTCGACGGAGAGGGCGGTGAAGCCGACCGCGACCAGGCCGGTCAGCACGGCGGCCACCGGGACGGAGACAGTCGTGGAGAGCAGGTCGGTCGGGGCGCTGCGGTCGGCCAGCGCGATCACCCACTGCTGGATCGACAGCACCTTCGTGCCGCTGACGAACCGGCCCAGCAGCCCCTCCCAGATCAGCACGTAGACCAGCCCGAGCAGCACCGGCCGCCGGGTGAGCAGGCTCATCGCCAGGAACAGCGCCGAGTACGCCAGCGCGCCCAGCGCCGAGGCGGCGGCGAGCGCCGCGCCGAGGCGTACCGAATCGGCGAGCAGGCCCGCGACGAAGATCGGCACGGCGACGGTGGCCGCGCTGACCCCGGTCGCCACCGCCAGCTTCGGCAGCACGATCTGCCAACGGGGCAGCGGCTTGGTGAGGACGTGCACCACCGTCCCGTCGTCGATCTCGGCGCCCAGCACGCCGGTGCCGACGACCAGCGACACCACCGGCAGCACCACGGCCAGGCCGAGGCCGACCAGCACCGGTGGCCCCCAGTCGGCCGGCGCGACGTCCAGCGACCGGCAGAGCAGGGCGAGCGCCACCAGCACCGCGGGCAGCGGCAGCAGCATCAGGAAACGGCGGCGGCCGAACAGCCCGCGTGCGGTGATCCAGGTAACGGTGGACACGGCTCAACCTCTCTCGTTCACGACTGCGGGGCGCACTCGCTGCGCTCGTCCACTCCTCGCACTCACCGGTCAGCCCTCCAGCAGGTAGGAGAAGACGCTCTCCAGGGACTCGTCCTCGGGCAGCAGCCGCCGGACCCGGATGCCGTGGGCCAGCGCGACCTTCGGCAGCGCACGGGTGAACGCGCCGTAGTCGCCGGCCTTCACGGTCAGCCCGGTACGGTCCAGCTCGACCCCGCTGACCGACGGCTCGGCCATCAGTGCCACGGCCAGCGCCCGGTCGTCGGTGGAGCGGACCGCGAAGACGTGCGGCCGGTTGGTCATCAGCCGTCGGATGGTGCGGAAGTCCCCCGAGGCGGCGAGGCGGCCGGCGACCATCACCTGCACCGTGCCGGAGACCTGCTCGACCTCCTCCAGGATGTGCGAGCTGAACAGGATGGTCCGGCCGGCGTCGCCGAGCGAGTGCAGCAGCGTCATCATGTGCAGCCGCTGGCGCGGGTCCATCCCGTTGAACGGCTCGTCGAGCAGGAGCACCTGCGGGTCGTGCACCAGCGCCGCGGCGACCCGCGCCCGCTGCCGCATGCCCTTGGAGTACGTGCCGATCCGCCGGTCCTGCGCCCCCTCCAGCTCGACCAGGGCGATCGCCCGACGGGCCGCCGCGGCCGGGTCGGGCAGCCGGTGCAGCTTCGCGCCGGCCAGCACGAACTCGTACGCGGTGAGGAAGGTGTGCACCGCCTCCCGTTCGCTGACCAGCCCGAGCCGGCGGTACACCGACGGGTTGCGCCAGGTCGGCTCCCCGTCCAGGGTGACCGCGCCCCGGGACGGGGCGAGGAAGCCGGCCATCATGTGCAGCAGGGTCGTCTTGCCGGCGCCGTTGGGGCCGAGCAGGCCGGTCACCCCGGGGCCGAGCCGCATGCTGACGTCGTTGACGGCCACCACGTTGCCGTACCAGCGGGACACGCCGGTGAGGTCCAGCGTGCTGGTGGTGACGGCCGGGGCGGCGGCCTCGGCGCTGATCGTGGTCATCGGGCGGCCACCTTCCGGTATCGCAGCAGCAGCAGGGTGACGCAGGCGGCCACGAGCAGCGCCGCGCCGAGGACGTAGACCGGTCCGAACCCGCCGATCAGCTGCTCGGCCTGGCCCGCCGGCGCCAGCAGGTCACCGAGGAGGAACAGGCCCACCCCCTGGACCAGGGTGGACGGTGAGGCGAGCAGGGCCAGCTCGTTGACCGTGGCCGACGGCATGATCGACAGGGTGCCGACGATCGGGGTGGTCATCAGGAAGACCGCCACGATGCCGCCGGCGGCGAACGCCCGCTTGCCGGTGAGCGAGGCGACCAGCAGCCCGACCGAGGCGAAGACCGCCGCCCAGAGGCCGGCGTAGAGCAGCGCCGGCAGCAGGTCGAGCAGTTCGTCGCGGACCCCGCCCAGGCCGGCGTCGGTGGTGAACGCGGCGCCGAGGAACATCACCAGCTGCGGCCCGCCGAGCAGCAGCCACAGCCCGGTGACCAGGGCCAGCAGCTTGGCCGTGGCGTAGTCGCCGCGCGGCAGCGGCCGGGAGAAGTACAGCGGCAGCACCCCGCTGCGCAGGTCGCGGGAGACCAGTTCGGGGGCGGCGACCGCGACGAAGAAGATGACCAGCCAGCTCATCGAGTCGGCGAACTGGGCGTACGTCATCACCACCTGGCCGATCTGGCTGCGTACCGCGGTGACCCCGGCGGCCACCAGGGTGACGATGCCGACCACCAGCCAGGGGAAGATCTTGGCCTTGGCGCTGCGGCCGAGGCCGAAGATGGTGCGCAGGCCGTGCAGGTAGAGCGCGCCGAACACGTGCCGGCGGCCCAGCCGGGGGCCCGTGTAGCGCTGGTAGCCGATGTCGTGGATGACGCCGGTCGGCTCAGGCATGGCTGGGCTCCCTCGGGGTGAACAGCTCGGCCACCCGGTGCCGCCGCTGGTCGAGCCGGTGCAGCGGCAGGTCCAGCTCGGCGACCGCGCCGAGGATCAGGTCGTAGGTGGCCTCGTCGGCGAGCGGGACGAGCAGCAGCCGGCCGTCGGTCTCCACCGGCAGGTCGAGCGCCGCGAGCCGGCTGGCCAGCAGCTCCGTACCCTCGCTGACCTCGACGGCGAGCACGTCGGTCGCGGAGGTCATCGCGGCGATCGGGCCGGCGCGCAGCAGCCGGCCGCCGTCGATGGCGACCAGGGTGTCGCAGATCCGCTCGACCTCGCCCAGCAGGTGCGAGCAGACCAGCACGGAGATGCCGAACTCGGTGCCGATCCGGTGCACCAGGGCCAGCATGTCGTCCCGGCCGGCGGGGTCGAGGCCGTTGGTGGGCTCGTCGAGCAGCAGCAGGTCCGGGTCGTGCACCAGGGCCTGGGCGAGCTTCACCCGCTGCTTCATGCCGGTGGAGTAGCCGCCGACGGCGCGGTGCCGCTCCTCGTGCAGTCCGACGTGGCGCAGCGCCTCGGAGGCCCGCTCCCGGGCCGCCGTGCGGGGCAGGCCGCTGATCCGGCCGAGGTGGGTGACCAGCTCGGCGGCGGTGAGGTCGGGCGGGAGCGCGTCGTGCTCCGGCATGTAGCCGACCCGGGCGCGCACGGCGGCCGGGTCGGTGGTGGGGTCGAGGCCGAGCACGGAGACCCGCCCGCTGGTCGGGGCGAGCAGCCCCAGCAGGATCTTGATCAGGGTGGACTTCCCGGCGCCGTTGGCGCCGACCAGCCCGATGATGCCCGGCTCGACCGCGACGGTCAGGTCGGCCAGCGCGGTGACCCGGCCCCCGTACGTCTTGCTCAGCGACTCGGTCGCGATCAGTGTCACGACCGCCAGCGTAGGAAGCCGTGGCCCCGGGAGGTATCGGGAATCGCCCGGGTGCGCCCCTGATACCCGTCCGGGGGACGCGGGCCGGCGGGCCGCATCCCCCCGGGGGTTCAGCTCCGGGTGATCATCTCGTCGCCGGCCGGGCTCTCGGTGCGCTGGGCGATGAGGGTACGCAGCCGCGCGACGTCGGAGTCCACCTCGACGATCGACATCGAGGCCGGGACGATCAGGCGGTTCTCGGCGTCCGCGCCGAGGTGGAAGTCGCGGTCCCGGCCGCGTACCCGGTGGTCGAGGGTGACCCGGAGCCCGAGGTCGGCCTCCTCGCCGACGAACGCCTCACGCTGGTAGCCGGTCATCGCCACCGGACGCAGGTCGAGGCCGTCGACGAGTTCCCGCACCTCCTCGACGAAGCCCCGCTGGGACTCCTCGGGCGGGATCGTCGTCCGCTCGTCGCAGAGTTGCCGGGCCGTCCGGTACGGCACCGCGATGCGGCGCTTCTGGGTGACCCGGCACGGCGGGCGGATCGGGGCGTGGGGTCCGAGGACGGAACCGTAGGCGCCTGCGGTCGACTGCTTCCTCGTGGTGGACGGGTCACCGGGAAGCAAAGGTGGACGGGCCGGAAACGACGTGTGAACCACCTGTGGATCAGCTGGCCGCGATCCGCCGGTAAGCCTTTCGTAAGGCCGCCGACGGGTGCCCGGGTGACGACGTCCGGCCAGACTGGACGGCATGCTCGCCCGTCTGCTGCGCACCCCCCTGGCCCGGGTCGCCGTCGCCGTCCTCGCCGTCGGGGTGGCGGTCGGCCTGTACTGGTTCCAGCCCTGGAAGGCGGTCACCGACACCCGGGTCGACGAACGGCTCTCCGACGTGGCGGTGGGCACGCCGTCGGCCGGGCCCGCGTCCACGGGGGGCGCGGGCCCGGCCACCCCGGCGCCGCCGGCCGGGCCGACGCTGGTCAGTCGGGGCGAGTTCGTCACCCACGAGCACGACACGTCGGGCACCGCCCGGATCGTGCGGTCCACCGACGGCAGCCACCGGCTGGAGCTGGTCGGGCTCGACACCTCCAACGGACCCGATCTGCGGGTCTGGCTGAGCGACCAGCCGGTGCGCACCGGCCGCGCCGGGTGGGGCGTCTTCGACGACGGCCGGTGGGTCGAGCTGGGCCGGTTGAAGGGCAACCGGGGCGACCAGGCGTACGCCATCCCCGCCGGCACCGACCTGACCCGCCTGACCAGCGTCTCGATCTGGTGCAAGCGGTTCTCGGTCTCGTTCGGCGCCGCTCCGCTGGCTCCGGCGGGCTGACCGGCGTCCACCCTCGGCGCGCGGGAGTGGAGTGGCGCTCTCGACCGATCGCCGGTCGGCTGCGAAACTGTGTGCCGGTCAGCGAGTGAGGGGTACGGATGAGCAACGGGTGGGTGCTGCCCGACGAGGTGCTTCGGGACGCGCCGGCGTACACGCCGCGCCCGGGTGAGCTGGCCGATCTGGAGTTGTTGCTGACCGGCGCGTACGCCCCGCTGACCGGCTTCATGACCCGCGCCGACCTGGTCTCGGCGCAGCGCCGGGGCCGGCTCGCCGACGGCACCCCGTGGCCGGTGCCGGTGACCCTGCAGGTGCCGGCGGCGCTGGCCGCCGGGTTGGACCCGGCCGACCCGGGTCGTCGCACGCTGGTGCTCACCGACGGCGAGGGCGCGCCGGTGGCCGCGCTGGAGGTCGTCGACGTGTGGACGGCCCGCGAGGGCGTGGCCGGGGTGGGCGGCCCGGTCCGCCGGCTCGGCGACGGTGGGCACGGCCCGTTCCAGCGGCTGCGCCGTACGCCGGAGGAGGTCCGCGCGCTGCTGCCCCCGGGCCGGGTGCTCGGGGTGATCGCCGACCGTCCGCTGCACCGCCCCCAGCTGGCCCAGATCGCGCACGCCGCCCGTACCCTGGGCGCGCACCTGCTGGTGATGATCCCGGTGGCCGAGGACGGCCACGGCGGCCTGCCGTCGGAGGCGCTGGTCCGTGCGGTCTTCGCCGCCCGGGACCGGATGCCCCCGGCGACCCTGGTCGCGGTGCCGGTGCCGCGCCGCCGGGACGAGATCAGCGACGCCCTGCTGCGGGCCCGGATCTCCGCCGCGTACGGGGTGACCCACCTGCTCTCCACCGGCGAGATGCTCTCCGGCGCCGGGCTGCGGGTGCTGGTCCCCCGCGAGCTGGCCTACGACAACCGGGACGGGCAGTGGCGCTGGCGGGAGGACATCCCGCCACGCAACCGACGCCTGGCGCTGAGCCAGGAGGAGATCGAGGACCTGCTGGACCGGGGCTTCCCGCTGCCCGAGTGGCACACCCCGCCGGCGGTGGCCAAGGAGCTGAGCCGGGCCCGGCCGCCGCGCCGGCACCGGGGCCTGGTGGTCTTCCTCACCGGGCTCTCCGGCTCGGGCAAGTCGACGATCGCGCGGGGCCTGGCGGACCTGCTGCGCGAGCAGGGCGACCGGACGGTGACCCTGCTCGACGGGGACGTGGTGCGCCGGGAACTCTCGGCCGGGCTGGGCTTCAGCAAGGCCGACCGGGACGCCAACGTGCGCCGGATCGGCTGGGTGGCCGCCGAGATCGCCCGGCACCGGGGCGTCGGCATCTGCTGCCCGATCGCCCCGTACGCGCAGGCGCGTCAGACCGCCCGGGAGATGGCGCTGGCCGCCGGGGCGGGTTTCGTGCTGGTGCACGTGGCCACCCCGCTGGAGGTCTGCGAGCAGCGCGACCGCAAGGGCCTGTACGCCCGCGCCCGCGCCGGCCTGCTCACCGGGATGACCGGCATCGACGACCCGTACGAGGAGCCGACCGACGCCGACCTGATGATCGACACCACCGGCCTCGACGTCGAGGAGGCGGTGCAGTCGGTGATGCACCTGCTCACCGAGACCGGCTGGGTGGAGCCCCGCCTCCAGTCCACCTGATTCTTCCGGGGGTTCGCCTTCCGCCGCTGACGGCTGCGCGCTAGTGTTCGGTCTTGTTGGAACACGTTCGAGCGCGTGGGAGTACGCGAGAACCGGAGGTGCGGCGGATGCTGGCGCGGCAGCGACAGGCGGCCATCCTCGACCGGGTCCGTGCGACGGGCGGCGTACGCGTCAGCGAACTGGCCGTCGAGTTCGGCGTCTCCGACATGACCATCCGGCGCGACCTGGACGTCCTGCACGAGCAGGGTGTGCTCGCGAAGGTGCACGGCGGGGCCACCGTCGCCGGCCCCAGCTCCACCGACGAGCCCGGCTTCCACGCCAAGTCGGTGCGGCAGCTCGCCGAGAAGGCCGCCATCGCCACCCGGGCCGCGGAGCTGGTCCGGCCCGGGGCGGCGATCGCCCTCTCCGCCGGCACCACCACCGCCGAGCTGGCCCGACGGCTGGTCGACGTGCCCGGCCTGACCGTGGTGACCAACTCGCTGCCGGTGGCCGAGATCCTGCACTCCGGGGGCCGCCCCGACCAGACCGTGGTGCTCACCGGCGGTGTCCGCACCCCGTCCGACGCGCTGGTCGGCCCGCTGGCCGTGGACGCGATCCGCTCGCTCCACCTGGACCTGCTCTTCCTCGGGGTGCACGGGATCAGCGAACGGGCCGGCTTCACCACCCCGAACCTGATGGAGGCGGAGACCGACCGGGCCCTGGTGGCCGCCGCCGACCGGCTGGTGGTGCTGGCCGACCACACCAAGTGGGAGACCGTCGGGATCTCCTCGATCGTCGGCCTGGACGCCGCGGACGTGCTGGTCACCGACGACCGGTTGACGCCCACGGCACACCGGGTACTCGACGAGCACGTGGGCGAGCTGGTGATCGTGGCGGGCACGGAGGGAGCGCAGTGAAGCGTACGGTGATCGAGCTGGCGGACGGCCGCGAGCTGATCTACTTCGACGAGCGGGACGACGCGCTCCGCGACCAGCCCGACCGGCGCGAGCTGCCGCCACCCCCGCCGGCCTCCCAGCTCCGGTACGACCCGCTGACCGACGAGTGGGTGGCGGTCGCCGTGCACCGGCAGACCCGGACCTTCCTGCCGCCGGCCGACCAGTGCCCGCTCTGCCCCTCCCGGGGTGACCGGCTCAGCGAGATCCCCGCCCCCGACTACGACGTGGCGGTCTTCGAGAACCGCTTCCCGTCGCTGAGCCAGCGGGTCGCCGAGGAGCCGGCGGAGATCACCCCGTTCACCCCGGTCCGGCCGGGTCGGGGCCGCTGCGAGGTGGTCTGCTTCACCGACGACCACCACGCCTCCTTCGCCGCGCTGCCGCCGCGCCGGGTCCGCACCGTGCTGGACGCGCTGGCCGACCGGACGCTGGCGCTGAGCGAGCTGCCCGGGGTGGAGCAGGTGTTCTGCTTCGAGAACCGGGGCGTGGAGATCGGCGTGACCCTGCACCACCCGCACGGGCAGATCTACGCGTACCCCTTCCTCACCCCGCGCACCCGGTCGCTGCTGGTCGCCGCCCGGCGGCACGCCGAGCGCACCGGCGGTGGCAACCTCTACGCCGACGTGCTCGCCGCCGAGCGGGCCGCCGGGGACCGGGTCGTCGCGGCCAACGAGCACTGGACGGCGTACGTCCCGGCGGCCGCCCGCTGGCCGTTCGAGGTGCACGTGGCGCCGCACCGGCCGGTGCCGGACATCCCCGCGCTCGACGACGCCGAGCGGGACGCCTTCGGCCCGCTCTACCTGGACGTGCTGCGTCGCTTCGACGGGCTCTTCGACCTGCCCATGCCGTACATCGCCGCCTGGCACCAGGCGCCGGTCCACGTCGACCGGGAGCTGGGGCACCTGCACCTGCAGCTGTTCAGCACCCGGCGGGCCAGGGACAAGCTGAAGTACCTGGCCGGCTCGGAGTCGGGCATGGGCGTCTTCATCAACGACATCGCGCCCGAGCGGGCGGCGGAGCTGCTGCGCGCCGTCTGACCGCCGCCGGCCGGCCGCACCGGGAGACAGGGCGCGGGGGGCCCGGGACAGGGCCCCCCGCAGGGAAGGGACGGCTGGCTGTGCACGACAGCCGGGAAGGTTGGCTGATCGGCACTCGTGCCGCGAGACGACCGCGGTCAACCTTCCTGGACGCGACTGGCATCACGTCCACCCCGTCCAACGACCTGACCCTCCCCCCGGTGACGCGGCCCGCCGCGGGGGTGACGCGTCCGAAGCTCGTGCGCGATCCGGGACGTCGCGGCATCCGCGCGCCCGGGCCACCACATTGAGGCCCCACGGCCCGGCCCCGGGTACGACGGAGCCCGCCGGCACGGGGCCGGCGGGCTCGGTCGGTGACGCGGGCGGGAATCAGGCGCCGAGCTTGCGGGCCAGGTTCTCGTCGAGCGCGTTCATGAACTCGTCGGTGGTCAGCCACGGGGCGTCGCGCGAGATGAGCAGCGCGAGGTCCTTGGTCATCTGGCCGCCCTCGACGGTGTCGATGATGACCTGCTCCAGGGTGTTGGCGAACTCGGTGACCGCCGGGGTGCCGTCCAGCTTGCCCCGGTGGGCCAGGCCCCGGGTCCAGGCGTAGATCGAGGCGATCGGGTTGGTCGAGGTCTTCTCGCCCTTCTGGTACTGCCGGTAGTGCCGGGTGACGGTGCCGTGCGCCGCCTCGGCCTCGACCGTACGGCCGTCCGGGGTCATCAGCACGGAGGTCATCAGGCCCAGCGAGCCGAAGCCCTGCGCGACGGTGTCGGACTGCACGTCACCGTCGTAGTTCTTGCAGGCCCAGACGAAGCCACCCTCCCACTTGAGCGCGGCGGCGACCATGTCGTCGATGAGCCGGTGCTCGTAGGTGATGCCGGCGGCCTCGAACTCCGACTTGAACTCGTTCTCGAACACCTCGGCGAAGATGTCCTTGAAGCGGCCGTCGTACGCCTTGAGGATGGTGTTCTTGGTCGACAGGTAGACCGGGTAGCCGCGGTCCAGGCCGTAGCGCATGGAGGCCCGGGCGAAGTCCCGGATCGAGTCGTCGAAGTTGTACATGCCCATGGCGACGCCGCCGCCGGGGAAGTTGGCGACCTCCATCTCCATCGGGGCGCCGCCGTCGGCCGGCTGGTAGGTGATGGTCACCGTGCCCGGGCCGGGGACGACGAAGTCGGTGGCCTTGTACTGGTCACCGTGGGCGTGCCGGCCGATGATGATCGGCTTGGTCCAGCCGGGGACCAGCCGCGGCACGTTGGACATGATGATCGGCTCACGGAAGACGACGCCGCCGAGGATGTTGCGGATGGTGCCGTTCGGCGACCGCCACATCTTCTTCAGGCCGAACTCCTCGACCCGGGCCTCGTCCGGGGTGATGGTGGCGCACTTGACGCCCACGCCGTGCTGCTTGATGGCGTTGGCGGCGTCAACGGTGACCTGGTCGTCGGTCTCGTCGCGGTACTGGATCGACAGGTCGTAGTAGTGCAGGTCGACGTCGAGGTAGGGCAGGATCAGCTGCTCCCGGATCTGCTTCCAGATGATCCGGGTCATCTCGTCGCCGTCGAGCTCCACGACCGGGTTGCTTACCTTGATCTTCGCCATCGGCCGGCGCTCCTCTCGGGGGACACGTGCTCAAGCAGTACGAGCGTACTGGAAACGGGCCGGCACCCCCCAGCCGGCCTCGGCAGGTGGGATAACCGGGGGCCGGCGCGGGAGATCACTGGCATCATCGGCCGATGCCATTGAGCCGCACCTTCGGGTCTATCACGGTCACCGCCCTCACCGACGGCGAGGGGGCGTTCTTCGAGCCCCGCAGCGCGGCGTTCCCGGAGGCCACCGACGCGCACTGGCGCGAGGCGGACCGCCGTGACCCCGGGGCGGTCACCGACGACGGGCGGTGGTGGCTGCCGTTCCGCAGTTTCGCGCTGCGCGTCGGGGACGGGCCGGTCACCCTGGTCGACGCGGGCATCGGCCCGGCCGACTCCCCGGCGGCGAGTTGGGCGCCGGTGCCGGGACGGCTGCCGGACGAACTCGCCGCAGCCGGCATCGAGCCGGGCGACGTGCGCACCGTGGTCCTCACCCACCTGCACAGCGACCACATCGGCTGGGCGGTGACCGGCACCCCGGGCCGGCCGTGGTTCCCGAACGCCGACTACCTGGTGCAGCGGGCGGAGCTGGACGCGATGGAGTCGATCAACCCGGGGCTGCCGGCCGGCCTGGTCGCGCCGTTGCGCGCCGCCGGCCGGCTCCGGGTGGTCGACGGCGACACCGACCTCACCCCCGGGGTACGGGTGCTGAGCACGCCCGGACACACCCCCGGCCACCAGTCCGTGCTGGTGGACAGCGGTGACGAGCGCCTGCTGCTCACCGGCGACCTGCTGGTGCACATGGTGCAGTTGGTCGCCCCCGACCTGGCGTACGCCCACGAGCAGGACCCGTCCACGGCCCGCACCTCCCGCACCACCCTCCTCCACACGCTCGCCGCCTCCCCCACCCCCACCCACCTCGCCACCCCCCACCTGTCCATCCCCTTCCTCCCCCTCCCCACCCGCGCCTCCCCCTCCCCGGGGTAGGGGGAGAGGGGCGGGTGGGATGCGGAAGGGGGCACGCCGACGTGTCGGCGTGCCCCCTTCCGGGTGGTGCTGGTGGATCACATGTTGGCGACGTCGGCCTGCTTGGCGCGGACGGCCTCGGCGGCCTCCTTGAGGCTGGCCAGCTCGTCGGCGTCCAGGTCGGTCTCGACGACCTTCTTGACGCCCTCGGCGCCGATCTCGGCCTCGACGCCCAGGTAGACGCCGTTGATGCCGTACTCGCCGTCGACCCAGGCGCAGACCGGCATGACCTCGCCGGAGTCCTCCGCGACGGCCTTGGCCATCCGGGCGGCGGCGGCCGACGGGGCGTAGTACGCCGAGCCGGTCTTGAGCAGCGCGACGACCTCCGCGCCACCGTTGCGGGTCTTGACGACCAGCTCCTCGATCTGCTCGGCCGGCATCGCGTCGCGCAGCGGCTTGCCGTTGACGGTGCTCTTCGACGGGACCGGGACCATGGTGTCGCCGTGCGAGCCGAGGGTCAGCGTCCGGACCGACTTCACCGGCACCTGGAGGGCCTCGGCGACGAAGTTGGTGAACCGGGCGGTGTCGAGCATGCCGGCCTGGCCGAGCACCCGGTTCTTCGGGAACTGGGTGGCGAGCTGGGCCAGCGCGGTCATCTCGTCCAGCGGGTTGGAGACCACGATGACCACGGCGTTCGGGGCGTACTTGGCCACGTTCTCGGAGACCTGGCGGACGATCTTGGCGTTCGTCTCCAGCAGGTCCATCCGACTCATGCCCGGCTTGCGGGGCAGACCGGCGGTGATGACGACGACGTCGGAGCCCTCGATGGCCTCGTAGCCCTCGCCGTTCGGGCCGGTGGTGACGCCGACGACCTTGGTCTCGAAGCCCTCGATCGGGCGCGACTGGTTGAGGTCCAGCGCGAGACCCGCCGGCTTGCCCTCCACGATGTCGGTGATCACGACGGTGTCGAAGACGTCGTACTCGGCCAGGCGCTGTGCGGTGGTGGAGCCGTAGAAGCCGGCCCCGACGACAGTGACCTTCTTACCCATGGTCGTCCCACTCCCTGATACCAGTCGGTTTTCCGGACCGTATCAGCCATCCTGGCATCGAACCGGCCAGGGGCGGCGGGCAACCGCCGGATGGGGCGAACGTCACCACCGACCGTTTCCGGGCGACCGGGCGGCGCTCACCCGCGCTCGGCCCGCTCGACCACGTTGGTCAGCAGCATCGCGCGGGTCATCGGCCCGACCCCGCCGGGCATCGGGACCAGACCGCCGGCCACCTCGGCGACCTCCGGGTCCACGTCGCCGGTGTAGCGGCCCTTGCCGTCGGCCCCGATGACCCGGGTGATGCCGACGTCCACCACGGTCGCGCCGGGCGTGACCATGTCGGCGGTGAGCAGCCCGGGCACGCCCGCCGCGACGATCACGATGTCGGCGGCGCGGGTGTGCGAGGCGAGGTCGAGGGTGCCGGTGTGGCAGAGGGTGACGGTGGCGTTCTCGCTGCGCCGGGTGAGCAGCAGGCCGAGCGGCCGGCCGACGGTGTTGCCGCGCCCGACCACGGCCACCTTGGCCCCGCGCAGCGCCACGTCGTACCGGCGGAGCAGCTCGACGATGCCGCGCGGGGTGCAGGGCAGCGGACCGTCGTAGCCGAGGACGAGGCGGCCGAGGTTCACCGGGTGCAGACCGTCGGCGTCCTTGTCCGGGTCGATCATCTCCAGCGCGCGCTGGGTGTCCAGGTGGCCCGGGAGCGGGAGTTGGACGATGTAGCCGTGGCAGGCCGGGTCGGCGTTCAGCTCGGCGAGGACCTCGTCCACCTGCTCCTGGGTAGCGTCGGCCGGCAGCTCCCGGCGGATGGAGGCGATCCCGACCTCCGCGCAGTCGCGGTGCTTGCCGTTGACGTACGCCTGGGAGCCCGGGTCCGCGCCGACCAGGACGGTGCCCAGGCCGGGGGTGATGCCGCGCTCCGCCAGTGCCTTCACCCGCGTGCGCAGCTCGTCCTTGATCTCCGCCGCGGTCGCCTTGCCGTCCAGGATGGTCGCCGTCACGCCCTGATCGTCTCATGTCGGACGACCGCCGCACCGGCGACAGCCCACCGTGACTATCCGTTACGTGCCGATCGTCACTGACAGTGATTCACAGTGGGCCACGCCACACTCCGGGACGGACGGCGGCAGCGCGGGACCGCCAGACCGGAGCGGTGGCCGACAACCGCCCACGCGGGTCCGAGGCAGCCCAGAGCCAACCCGAACGGACCACAATTCACCGCCTCTGACCTGCACCTTCCGATCACGCCTCTATCAGGTCCGGTGCCGTTCGACAAGACCGCCGTGGGCGATCCGTTATCCCATCGCAACCCTGTCGTTGTCGACGGCCGCCCGCGCGACCTACCGTTACCGATCGTTGCGCAGCGTCACCCAGCGCCGGGCCCGACTGCGCAGCGTGAGGAGATGAGGAGACTTCATGCGTGTTCGTAGGCTGGCTGCCTGGACCGCTCTCCCGCTCGCGGTGACCCTGGGCCTGACGGCCTGCGGCTCGGGCGGCGGCAGCGGATCCGGCGAGAGCGACCCCAACGCGGCCGTGCGGATCGAGATCGCCGAGCCGCAGCACCTGGTGCCCACCAACACCAACGAGACCAGCGGTTCGCAGGTGCTCAGCGCCCTGTTCAGCCCGCTGGTCGACTACGACGAGGCCAACAAGCCGTACGAGGTGGCGGCCGAGTCGGTGACGTCGTCCGACAACAAGGTCTGGACGGTCAAGCTCAAGGACGGCTACACCTTCCACAACGGCGAGAAGGTCACCGCCGACAGCTACCTGGACGCCTGGAACTACGGCGCGTACGCCCCGAACGGCCAGAACTCCAGCTACTTCTTCGAGAAGATCGCCGGGTACGACGACCTCCAGGGCGAGAAGCCGGCGGCGAAGACGCTCTCCGGCCTGAAGAAGGTCGACGACCTGACCTTCACCGTGACGCTCGCCGAGCCGTACAGCGAGTTCAAGACGATGCTCGGCTACACGGCCTTCTACCCGCTGCCGAAGGCGGCCTTCTCCGCCCCGGGCGTGCTCGCCGAGGGCTACGAGCAGGCGCCGATCGGGCAGGGCCCGTTCCGGATGAAGGGCACCTGGCAGCACGACGCCAAGGTCGAGGTCGAGAAGTACGACGCCTTCCCCGGCGAGAAGCCGAAGGTGGGCGGCGTCGAGTTCCGGATCTACCAGCAGCCGACCGCCGCGTACGCGGACGTGCTCTCGGACAACCTCGACGTGATCAAGACGATCCCGACCGAGAACCTGTCGACCGCCGCCACCGACCTCGGCGACCGGTTCCGGCAGAGCCCCGCCTCGTCGCTGCAGGTGCTGGCGTTCCCGACGTTCCAGAAGGAATTCAGCAACCCCGAGGTCCGCAAGGCGATCTCGATGGCGATCGACCGTGACGAGATCACCAAGTCGATCTTCAAGGACTCGCAGCAGCCGGCCCGGTCGTTCGTCTCGCCGGTCGTGGCGGGCTACCGGGAGAACACCATCGGCGCCGCCGGTGAGTTCGACCCGGCCAAGGCCAAGGCGATGTACGAGGCCGCGGGCGGCCCGAAGAAGATCGAGCTGTCCTACAACGGCGACGGCGGCCACAAGGACTGGATCGACGCGACCTGCAACCAGCTCAAGGCCAACCTGGGCGTGGAGTGCGTCGGCAACGCCGAGCCGAAGTTCGCGGACCTGCTGACCAAGCTGAAGGCCAAGGACTCGGTCGGCCTGTTCCGGATGGGCTGGGTCATGGACTACCCGTCCATGGAGAACTACCTCGGCCCGCTGTACAGCAGCAACGGCTCCTCGAACTACTACGGCTACCGCAACCCGGAGTTCGACCGGCTGCTGGCCGAGGGCGCCGCTGCGGCGACCGAGGACGAGGCGATCAAGAAGTACCAGGCGGCGGAGGACCTCCTGGCCGAGGACCTGCCGGTGATCCCGCTGCGGTACGGCCAGAACAACTTCGGCCACTCGACCAAGGTCAAGAACGTCGAGATGGACCTCTTCGACCGCATCGACCTGCTGAAGATCGAAGCCGTCAAGTAACGACGTCGGACGGGTCGGGTCACCGCGAGGTGGCCCGACCCGCCACGCGCTTCGCCCTTTTTCAGAGAGACTGCACAGTATGTTCCGCTTCATTCTGCGGCGACTGCTCCAGATGGTCCTCGCCTTCTTCGGGACCACGCTGATCGTCTACGCGCTGATGTTCGCCGGCCAGGGCGATCCCATCCAGGCGCTGGCCGGGGAACGACCGGTCACCGCCGCCCAGCGGGCATACCTGACCGAGAAGTACCACCTCGACGCGACCGGGGTCGGCGGCTTCTTCTACCGCTACTTCGACTACATCTCCAACCTGCTCCGCGGCGACCTCGGGCAGTCCCTCACCGGCCGCCAGATCGGCGACATCCTCGCCACGGCCTGGCCGGTCACCGTGAAGCTGGCGCTCATCGCGATGGTCGTGGCCGTCGTCTTCGGCGTCACCGCGGGCGTGATCGCCGGTATCCGGCGCGCCGGGCTGTTCGACAACTCCACGCTGGTGCTCACCCTGCTGGTCCTCGGCATCCCGACCATCGTGCTGGCCCCGCTCGCCCAGTACTTCCTCGGCGTCAGGTGGCAGCTCTTCCCGCCCACCGCCGGCGCCGACCCCGACCTGTACGCGCTGCTGCTGCCCGGCATCGTGCTCGGCTCGCTCTCGCTGGCCACCGCGCTGCGGCTGACCCGTACCTCGGTGGCGGAGAACCTGCGCGCCGACTACGTCCGTACCGCCCGATCCAAGGGGCTGGTCAAGCGGCGGATCGTCGGCGTGCACGTGCTGCGCAACTCGCTCATCCCGGTGATCACCTTCCTCGGCGTCGAACTGGGCAACCTGATGAGCGGCGCGATCATCACCGAGGGCGTCTTCAACATCCCCGGCGTGGGCTTCAACCTCTTCCGCGGCATCCGCACCGAGGACGGCCCGCTGGTGGTGGGCATCGTCAGCGTGCTGGTCGTGGTCTACCTCGTCTCCAACCTGGTGGTGGACGTGCTGTACGCCGTACTCGACCCGAGGATCCGCTATGAGTGAGCGCAGCGAGGTGCCGGCGTGAGTGACTTCGAAACCGTGGCGGCCTCCGAGAACCAGGCCGCGCGGCGGGGGGTGTCGGGCGAGCCCGGCGCGCCCAACCAGGTCGGCGTGCCGCAGAAGCCCCGCAGCCTGGCCGGCGACGCCTGGCGCGACCTGCGCCGCAAGCCGATCTTCTGGATCAGCCTCGCCCTGGTCGTGCTGGTCGCCGCGATGGCCGCCGCGCCCTCGCTCTTCACCGCGAACGACCCGCGCGACTGCGTGCTGTCCCGGCAGCACGCCGGGCCGTCCGGCGGGGCCATCTTCGGGTACGACTTCCAGGGCTGCGACACGTACGCCCGGGCGGTGTACGGCGCCCGCGCCTCGCTGCTGGTCGGCGCCCTCTCCGCGCTGCTCACCGGCCTGATCGCGCTGGTCGTCGGGATGGTGTCCGGCTACTTCGGCCGCTGGGTGGACGCGGTGCTCTCCCGCGTCATCGACATCGTGCTCGGCATCCCGCTGCTGCTCGCCGCGATCGTCCTGCTCAAGCGGGTCGCCAGCGACAGCTCGGCGGTCCGGATCGGCGCGGTGATCTTCGTGCTGGCGGTGCTGGGCTGGACCACCGCGGCCCGGGTGGTCCGCTCCTCGGTGATCACCGCCAAGGAGCAGGACTACGTCGCCGCGGCCCGGATGCTCGGCGCCGGCAACGGCCGGATCATGTGGCGGCACATCCTGCCGAACGCGCTCGCCCCGGCGATCGTGGTGCTCACCATCGCGCTCGGCTCGTTCATCGCCGCCGAGGCGACGCTGAGCTTCCTCGGCATCGGTCTCAAGGCCCCGACCATCTCCTGGGGCATCGACATCGACGCCGGCCGGGTGCACATGCGGGAGTCGGCGACGCCGCTGGTCGTGCCCTCCGCCTTCCTGGCACTGACCGTGCTCGCCTTCATCATGCTCGGCGACGCGATCCGCGACGCCTTCGACCCGAAGCTGCGGTGAGACCCGTGCGAGCGCGAGGAGTGAGCGAAGCGAGCCCCGCAGTCGCGAGCGAAAGGCGAACTCTGTGACCCGGTCCGCCGTCCACCCGACCCCGGCCTCCCCGACCCCGCCCGGCGGCCACCTGCTCGACGTGCGCGACCTGCACATCGAGTTCCGCACCGGCGAGGGTGTCGCCAAGGTGATCAACGGGGTGTCGTACCACCTGGACCCCGGGGAGACCCTGGCCGTGCTGGGCGAGTCCGGCTCCGGCAAGTCGGTCACCGCCCAGGCGATCATGGGCATCCTCGACACGCCCCCGGCGGTGATCCGCTCCGGCCAGATCCTCTACCAGGGCCGGGACCTGCTGACCCAGCCCGAGGAGCAGCGCCGGCAGGTACGCGGCCGGGAGATCGCGATGATCTTCCAGGACGCCCTCTCGGCGCTCAACCCGGTGTTCCCGGTGGGCTGGCAGATCGGCGAGACGCTGCGCCGGCGCGAGGGGATGAGCAAGGCCGACGCCCGCCGGCGGGTGATCGAGCTGATGGACCTGGTGAAGATCCCGGGCGCGGCCGGGCGGATCGGCGACTACCCGCACCAGTTCTCCGGCGGCATGCGGCAGCGCGTCATGATCGCGATGGCGCTCGCCATGAACCCGAAGGTCCTGATCGCCGACGAGCCGACCACCGCGCTGGACGTGACCGTGCAGGCCCAGATCATGGACCTCCTCGCCGACCTGCGCCGGGACCTGGACATGGCACTGATCCTGATCACCCACGACCTCGGCGTGGTGGCCGGCGTCGCGGACCGGATCGCCGTCATGTACGCCGGCCGGATCGTCGAGCACGCCGACGTCCGCTCGCTGTACCGGACGCCGGCCCACCCGTACACGAAGGGCCTGCTGGAGTCGATCCCGCGGCTGGACGTGCGCGGCCAGGCGCTGTCCACGATCAAGGGGCTGCCGCCGAACCTGATGCGCATCCCCTCCGGCTGCCCGTTCCACCCCCGGTGCCCGTACGCGCAGCAGGTCTGCGTGGACGTGGTGCCGCACGACCTGGTCCTCGGCGACGGCCGGACCAGCGCGTGCCACTTCGCGCAGGAGGTCCGTGATGACAGCGCCCGCTAGCCCGGCCAAGGTCCGGGGCGAGACGGTCCTCGCCGTCGAGGACGTGGTCAAGCACTTCCCGATCACCCGGGGCGTGCTGTTCCAGCGGCAGACCGGCGCGGTGAAGGCCGTCGACGGGGTGAGCTTCGAGCTGCGCCGGGGCGAGACGCTCGGCGTGGTCGGCGAGTCCGGCTGCGGCAAGTCCACCCTCGCCCGGCTGCTCATGCGGCTGGAGACGCCGACCTCCGGCCGGGCCACCCTGGAGGGGCGGGACCTGTTCTCCGCGTCCGGGGCGGAACTGCGCCGGCTGCGGCGCAACATGCAGATGGTGATGCAGGACCCGTACACGTCGCTCAACCCGCGGATGACGGTCGGCGACATCATCGGCGAGCCGTTCGACATCCACCCGGAGGCCGCCCCGAAGGGCAGCAAGCGCGGGCGGGTGCAGGAGCTGCTGGACGTGGTCGGGCTCAACCCGGAGCACGTCAACCGGTACCCGCACCAGTTCTCCGGCGGCCAGCGGCAGCGCATCGGCATCGCCCGGGCACTGGCCCTGCGCCCCGAGGTGATCGTCTGCGACGAACCGGTCTCGGCGCTGGACGTCTCCATCCAGGCCCAGGTGATCAACCTGCTGGAGCAGCTCCAGGACGAGTTCGGGCTCTCGTACATCTTCATCGCGCACGACCTGTCGGTGGTCCGCCACATCTCGGACCGGGTCGCGGTGATGTACCTCGGCAAGATCGTGGAGATCGGCACCGAGGAGGAGATCTACGAGCGGGCCACCCACCCGTACACCCAGGCGCTGCTGTCGGCGGTGCCGGTGCCCGACCCGGACGCCCGCGACGCGCGGACCATGATCCGACTCACCGGCGACGTGCCGAGCCCCGCCGACCCGCCGTCCGGCTGCCACTTCCGCACCCGCTGCTGGAAGGCGCAGGAGGTCTGCGCCCGGGAGGAGCCGCACGCCGTCCCCCGTGCCGCCGACCCGCACCCCTCCGCCTGCCACTTCGCCGAACTGCGCCCACCGACCACCTGACCCCGGCTCGCCGGCCCTCGGCCGGCGGCGGACGGCCCGCGTGCGGTGCGGCGGGCTGCGACCGGACCGGCGCACGCGAACCTGTCGCGTCGGCCCCGGCCTCCACCGGCTCGGCCGGCGGGATCCGGCACCGCTGAGGTGACAGCTCGGGGTACGGGTCGTGCGCCACCGACGTGATGGCGTTGGTGGATCGCCGCCCGACCGGCTGTGCCATCAGGTCGGTAGCGACCGCACGACTCAACCGGCCCGGCGCGGAGGGCGGAAACGGCGAGGCCGCCGTCCCCGGTCGGGGAACGGCGGCCTCGCCGTTGGTGGTCAGTGGAAGAAGTGGCGGGTGCCGGTCAGGTACATCGTGACGCCGGCCTCCTTGCAGGCCGCGACGACCTCCTCGTCGCGGATCGACCCGCCGGGCTGCACGATCGCCTTGACGCCGGCCTCGATAAGGATCTTCGGACCGTCTGCGAACGGGAAGAACGCGTCGGAGGCGCAGACCGAGCCCCGGGCCCGCTCGGCACCGGCCCGGCTCACCGCGAGCTGCGCCGAGTCGACCCGGTTGACCTGGCCCATGCCGACGCCGACGGAGGCGCCGTCCTTGGCGAGCAGGATGGCGTTGCTCTTCACCGCGCGCACCGCGCGCCAGGCCAGGACGAGGTCGCGCAGGGTCGCCTCGTCGGCCGCCTCGCCGGTGGCGAGCCGCCAGTTGGCCGGGTCGTCGCCGGCGGCGTCGATCGCGTCGCGCGCCTGCACCAGCACGCCGCCGGTGACCTGCCGCCACTCGGCCGGCAGCGGGGCGAAGGCCGGGGCGCGCAGCAGCCGGATGTTCTTCTTGCCCTGGAGGATCTCCACCGCGCCGTCGTCGTAGCCGGGCGCCACCACGACCTCGGTGAAGATCTCCGCGACCTGCCGGGCCATCTCGACGGAGACCGGCCGGTTCACCGCGATGACGCCGCCGAACGCCGACACCGGGTCGCAGTCGTGGGCCTTGCGGTGCGCCTCGGCGACGTCCGCGCCGACCGCGATGCCGCACGGGTTGGCGTGCTTGATGATCGCCACCGCCGGCTCGTCGGGGAAGTCGTTCGCGGCCCGCCAGGCGGCGTCCGCGTCGACGTAGTTGTTGTAGGACATCTCCTTGCCGTGCAGCTGCTCGGCCTGGGCCAGGCCGGGCGGGCTGGACGGGTCGGCGTACACCGCGGCGCCCTGGTGCGGGTTCTCGCCGTAGCGCAGCACCGCCTGACGGCGCAGGGCGAGCCCGGCGAACTCCGGCCAGCCGTCCCCGGCCGGCGCGAGGGTGGTGGCGAACCACTCGGCGACGGCCACGTCGTAGTCGGCGATGTCGGCGAAGGCGCGGGCGGCCAGCGCCCGGCGCTGGGCCAGGGTGAAACCGCCCTCGGCGAGGGCGGCCAGCAGCGCCGGGTACGCCGCCGGGTCGGTCACCACCGCGACCGAGTCGTGGTTCTTGGCGGCGGCCCGCACCATGGCCGGCCCACCGATGTCGATCTGCTCGACGCACTCGTCCCGGCTCGCGCCGGAGGCGACGGTGGCCTGGAACGGGTAGAGGTTGGAGACCAGCAGGTCGATGCCGGCGATGCCGTGCTCGTCGAGCTGGGCGGCGTGCGAGTCCTTGCGCAGGTCGGCGAGGAGACCACCGTGGATCTTCGGGTGCAGGGTCTTGACCCGGCCGTCGAGGATCTCCGGGAAGCCGGTCACCTGCTCCACCGGGGTCACCGGCACGCCCGCGCCGGAGATCGTCGACGCGGTGCTGCCGGTCGAGACGATCTCCACCCCCGCCTCGTGCAGCGCCCGGGCCAGGTCGACCAGGCCGCTCTTGTCGTAGACGCTGACCAGCGCGCGCCGGATCGGGCGACGTGCGTCCTCAGTGCTGCTCATGCCGCCCCCTCGCTTCGCTCGGCGCCGGCATGAGGCACCACCACGCTGTACCGACGGTTCGCTCGCTGACGCTCGCTCACGGAACGGTGACCTTCCTTCCGGTGATCGTCCAACCTTCACGGACCAGGCGCCCTACCTGCTCGACGAGCTGGCGGCGCTCGGCTTCCTTGATGCGCTCGGTGAGCGTCTCCTCGTCGTCGTCGTCACGCACCGGCACGGCGACCTGCGCGACGATCGGCCCGGTGTCCATCCCGGCGTCGACGAAGAAGAGGGTGGCCCCGGTGAGCTTGACGCCGTAGGCGAGCGCGTCGCGGGGACCGTGGATGCCGGGGAACGCCGGCAGCAGGGTGTTGTGCGTGTTCAGGTAGCGGTCGCCGAACGCGGCGAGGAAGTGCGGCCCGACCAGCTTCAGGAACCCCGCCGAGATGACCAGGTCGGGCCGGTGCTCCGCGACGTGCGCGGTCAACGCCTTGTCCCAGTCCTCGCGGGTGGGATGGTCCTTCACCCGGTCGACGAAGGTAGGCACCCCGGCGGCGGCGGCCCGGTCCAGACCGGCGATCCCGTCCCGGTCGGCGCCGACGGCGACCACCTTCGCCCCGTACCCGGGGTCGGCGGTCGCGTCCAGCAACGCCTGGAGGTTGCTGCCGGATCCGGAGACGAGGACGACGAGGCGGGCGACGGACGCAGGCTCGGTCACCGGGCCACCCTATCGGGCAGGTCGGAACGCCCAGCGATCGGGCAGCGGCGATTCGGGTGATCACGCGGGTCGCACGTTCGCGATACGCTGCCCGTCGCCCGGTGACCGGCGCACGCCGTCACCGCACCCTTCAGAAATGATCAGGCACGGTCACCGTGCCGACGAACGAGGAGCACGTAGACCATGCAGCCCGGTTACCCGAACCCCGCCCAGCCCGAGCCGATCAACAACAACATGACGATGTCCATCGTCGCCATCTTCTTCTTCTGGCCGCTGGCCATCCCCGCCATCATCAACGCCTCGAAGGTCAACCCGCTGCTGCAGCAGGGCGACTACGCGGGCGCGCAGGCGGCCGCCGCCGAGTCGAAGAAGTGGTCCAAGTGGGCCATCATCATCGGTTGTGTCTGGCTCGCCATCGTCCTGGTGTGCTGCCTCGCCGGTGGCCTGGCCGGCATGGTGGGCGGCACCGCCGACACGAGCAGCTACTGACGATCACCGACTGAGGAGCATCGCGACATGCAGCCCGGACACCCCGGTCAGGACCCGTACGGCCAGCAGCCCTCGCACGACCCGTACGGCCAGCCCGGCCAGGGCCAGCCGTACGGGCAGCAGCCGGACCCGTACGCCCAGCCGCCGCAGGCGCCGTACGGGCAGCAGCCCCACGACCCGTACGCCGCACCGCAGGCCCCGTACGGGCAGCAGCCCACCTCGGGCCAGCCGTACGGCCAGCCGGTGTCGGGGGACCCGTACGCGCCGACCTCCGGGCAGCCCTACGGCCAGCCGTACCAGGACCCGTACGCGCAGCAGCAGCCCTACGGCGCGCCGACCTACCCGAACGCCGGGTACCCGCAGGCGGGGGGTCAGCAGAACACGCTGGGCCTGGTGTCGATGATCCTCGGCATCGCCGCGATCCCGATGCTCTGCTGCTTCTTCGTGGGCATCCCGCTGGGCATCGCCGCCGTGGTCACCGGATGGCTGGGCAAGCAGAAGGCCGACCAGGGGCTGGCCAGCAACGGCGGGCAGGCCAAGGCCGGCCTGATCTGCGGTGCGGTCGCCATCGGGCTGGGCCTCCTGCTGATCGTCCTCAACGTCGTGGCCAACGTCGCCCTGCCGACGCAGCCCTGACGACGCGACAGCGAAGGGGCGTCCCGGTCCACCGGGGCGCCCCTTCCGCCGTCCGGACGCAGGACGGGCCCGGCCCAGACCCCTGCCGGGAGGCAGGCCGGCACCGCGAAGATCAGGTCCGCAGGCCGGACCCGGCCGGGCGCGGACCGGGTCAGGGGCGTGACGCCGGGCGGGCCAGGACCTTGCCGGCCGCCGCCCCGAGCAGCGCGCCGACCGCCACCACCGCGGTGGCCACCAGCCCCACCTGCCAGGGCACCGGCCCGATCTCGGCCAACCGGCCACCACCGAGCGGACCGCCGGAGGCCGCGGCGGCGAGGCCGGCGAGCAGACCGACCACCGGCCCGGCGAGCGCCGCCGGCCCGAGCAGCGCCGGCCAGCCGGGCTCGGCCCGGTCGTCGGCCGCCGGGCGCAGCAGCCGGCGCGAGAGCAGCCAGCCGGCGGCCATCCCGGCCAGTACCGGCACCGCGAGCAGGGCCGCGCCGAGCCCGTCGACCGGGCCGCTGGGCAGGCCGGCGAGCAGGGGTACGGCCGGCAGCGCGCCCACCGTCACCTCGCTGGTGCGGATCGCCGTGCCGGTGCCGACGGCGAACCCGGGACCGAGGAGGTAGGCGGTCGACCAGACCGTGGCGTTGGGCGCGTAGGCGAGGCTGACCAGGGTGATCCCGGCCTGCCCGGCCACCCCGGTGCGGTACGCCCCGATCATGTCGGCGGCGTCGCCCCCGCCGGTCGCCACCGCCAGCCCGGCCGCCCCGGCGCCCGCCCCGAACAGCAGCAGCCCGGCCACCAGCCCGGTACGCACACCGTCGCGCAGCACCGCCGGCGCGCGCTCGGCCAGCAGACCGGCGACACCGGTGGTGCGTACCGACCCGACCAGCGCGGCCAACGTGCCGAAGACGGCGTACGTGAGCCCGGCGCGGACCGGGGAGACGCTCAGCCCACCCGTGCCGACCAGCACCGCGGCGAGGACGCCGAGCAGCGCGTACCCGATGCCGACCGCGCCCGCGGCGGTGAGCGCCTGCCGGGGCGAGCGTCCCCCGCGCGCGCCCATGGCCCGGCTGGTGTGCACCCCCGCCCGGGTCAACCGCCAGAGCACCAGCGCCGAGAGCGCCAGCGGGACGAGACCGAGCGGGCCGGCCTCGGTGCGCAGCGGCACGCCGTGGCCGAGCAGCCAGCCGGCCAGCCCGACGCGCAGCGCGCCGGTGACGGAGGCGGCGTCCTCGCTGAGCTGGGCCAACCCCAGCACCAGGGCGACCGGCAGGTACGACGTGAGCGCCGCCCAGCCGGCGGCGAACACGGCGGCGACGGCGAGCGGCGCCCGACTCCGCGACGACTCGGACCGGCGGGGAGCGGGCACCCGGGAACCCGACGCCGGCCGGCCGGGCGGACGGGCGTCGGCGCGGACGCCGGCGGGACGGCGGGGCTGATCAGGGGTGACCGAGGACATCGGGTCTACTCTGGCACGCCGCGCGGGCGACGGCTGCCCGGCGGGGCCGCCCGGTGGCGGCGAGTTCCCCGATCCGCCGGTCCCCGGGCCTCGATCCGGTTTAGCCTCGGCGCAGGACGCGACCGACGTCGCGGCACCGAGCGCTGGGAGGCAGCCGTGACCGCTCCGTACCCGCCGCCCCCGCCGCCACCCGCGGCCGGGAAGGACCGCACCACCCTGTGGGGCGTCCTCGGCATCGTCCTCGGGCTGATCTGCTGCGGCATCCTGGGCATCATCTTCGGCTACCTGTCGATCCGGGACGCGAAGCGGTACGGCCAGTCGCCGCTGCTCGGCTACCTGGCCATCGCCTTCGGCGTGCTCAACATCATCGGCACCGCGATCTGGCGGGCCAGCGGGACGTACCCGCTCTGGAACGACAACTGAGGGGGCCGACCGTCGCCGGTCGACCCCCTCGATGTTCCACCCGCCCGCTCGGCGGCCGACTGCGTGTCCTCCGGCCGCTCGGCGGTCGGGGCGGTGCCTGATCCGGCCGCTCAGCGGCCGGCGGTATCCCTAACGGCAGTTCAGCGGCCGACCGTGCCTCATCCGGCCGCTCAGCGGCCGGACATGATCTCCCGCATCAGCTTGGCGGTCTCGGTCGGGGTCTTGCCGACCTTGACGCCGACGGCCTCCAGCGCCTCCTTCTTCGCCTCGGCGGTGCCCGCCGAGCCGGAGATGATCGCGCCGGCGTGCCCCATGGTCTTGCCGGGGGGCGCGGTGAAGCCGGCGATGTAGCCGACCACCGGCTTGGTGACGTTGGCCTTGATGAACTCGGCGGCCCGCTCCTCGGCGTCGCCGCCGATCTCACCGATCATCACGATGGCGTCGGTCTCCGGGTCGGCCTCGAACGCGGCGAGGGCGTCGATGTGGGTGGTCCCGATGATCGGGTCACCGCCGATGCCCACGCAGGTCGAGAAGCCGATGTCCCGCAGCTCGTACATCATCTGGTAGGTCAGCGTGCCGCTCTTGCTGACCAGGCCGATCCGGCCGGTGCCGGTGATGTCGGCCGGGATGATGCCGGCGTTGGACGCGCCCGGCGAGGCGATGCCGGGGCAGTTCGGGCCGATGATCCGGGTCTTGGCGCCCTTGCTCACGTTGTACGCCCAGAAGGCGGCGGTGTCGTGCACCGGGACGCCCTCGGTGATCACCACGGCCAGCGGGATCTCGGCGTCGATCGCCTCGACCACCGCGCCCTTGGTGAACTGCGGCGGCACGAAGATGACGGTGACGTCGGCCCCGGTCTCCTTCATCGCGTCCGCGACGGAGGCGAAGACGGGCAGCTCGGCGCCGTCGAAGTCGACGGTCGTGCCCGCCTTGCGCGGGTTGACGCCACCGACGACGTTGGTGCCCGCGGCGAGCATCCGCCGGGTGTGCTTCATGCCCTCGGAACCGGTCATCCCCTGGACGATGACCTTCGACTCCTTGGTCAGCCAGATAGCCATGATCAGACCCCCGCCGCCGCCAGCTCGGCGGCCTTCTCGGCCGCGCCGTCCATGGTGTCGACCCGCTGGATCAGCGGGTTGTTCGCGCCGTCGAGGATCGCCCGACCGGCCTCGGCGTTGTTGCCGTCGAGGCGGACGACCAGCGGCTTGGTGGCCTTCTCGCCACGCTGCTCCAGCAGGGCCAGCGCCTGGACGATGCCGTTGGCGACGGCGTCGCAGGCGGTGATGCCGCCGAAGACGTTGACGAAGACGCTCTTCACCGACGGGTCGGAGAGCACGATCTCCAGGCCGTTCGCCATCACCTCGGCGCTCGCGCCGCCGCCGATGTCGAGGAAGTTGGCCGGCTTGACGCCGCCGTGCCGCTCGCCCGCGTACGCGACCACGTCGAGCGTCGACATGACCAGGCCCGCGCCGTTGCCGATGATGCCGACCTCGCCGTCGAGCTTGACGTAGTTGAGGTCCTTCTCCTTGGCGGCCTGCTCCAGCGGGTCCACGGTGGCCTGGTCGACCAGGGCCTCGTGGTCCGGGTGCCGGAAGCCGGCGTTCTCGTCGAGGCTGATCTTGGCGTCGAGCAGCAGCAGCTTGCCCTCGCCCGTCTTGGCCAGCGGGTTCACCTCGACCAGCGTGGCGTCCTCGGCGACGAACGCCTTCCACAGACCCACCGCGATGTCGACGACCTGGTCGGCGACCTCGGCCGGGAAGTTGGCGGCCTCGACGATCTCCCGGGCCTTGGCCTCGTCGACGCCCTCGACGGCGTCGATCGGGGCCTTGACGACCTTGTCCGGGGTCTCGGCGGCGACCTGCTCGATGTCCATACCGCCGGCGACGCTGGCGATGCAGAGGAAGGTGCGGTTCGCCCGGTCGAGCAGGTACGAGAAGTAGTACTCCTCGGCCACGTCCGCGGTCACGGTGATCATGACCTTGTGGACGGTGTGACCCTTGATGTCCATGCCGAGGATGTCGGTGGCGCGGGCCACCGTCTCCTCCGCGCCCTCGGCCAGCTTGACGCCACCGGCCTTGCCTCGGCCGCCGACCTTCACCTGCGCCTTGACGACCACCCGACCGCCGAGGCGTTCGGCGATCGCGCGGGCCTCCTCCGGGGTAGTGGCGACGCCGCCGGCGAGCACGGGCAAGCCGTGCCGCTCGAACAGGTCCCGCCCCTGGTACTCGTACAGGTCCACGATTGCGCGTCCCGTCCCGTCTCCGCGGCGCGCCGTCGCGCCGCCACCAGCGTTGTGGAAACTCCTTCGACGCCTGTCATCAGTTGAAACAGGCCGTCGGCCGCAGCCTAGCGAGACAGCCACCGCCGGCAACCGAGCGGGTGCGTGGTGTGCGGTAATGCACAGCGCGCCGCAGGCGACTCGCCGGTGGGAACGACCCCGCCCGGAGGGCCCCGGAAGATCCCGGAAAAGTGGCGTAACCCCCTGGTGGGGGCGTCGTTGAGTCTGATGTCGGAGCGCTGATCGAGCGCGGCGACGGGAGCGGCCGATGCCCTGTCGGTCGAGGGGTGGCGGCGGGGCATCGTGCATAGAAGGGCCGGGCGTGTGAGGGGTGCGTCCGGCCCTTCCCCCGTGCCCGGGTTCCGGCTCCGTCTCCCGTCGACGACCACCCGGCCTCCCCGAAGCAGCGATGCGGCGGTGTCCCGGGAGCGGGACACCGCCGCATCGCGACGAGGTGGGTCACCCGGCGCGCCGGCCGCCAGCGGCAGCCGGCCCGGGGACGTGCGGACGCAGCCGTCAGGCGACGGACTGGGCGACGTTCCCCCGGACCCACTCGACGATCGACTGGGTGGTCGCGCCGGGGGTGAAGATTTTCGCCACGCCGAGCTGCTCCAGCTCGGGGATGTCGGCGTCGGGGATGATGCCGCCGCCGAAGACGACGATGTCCCGGGCGTCCCGCTCGGCGAGCAGCTCCAGCACCCGACGGAAGAGGGTCATGTGCGCCCCGGAGAGCACGGAGAGGCCGACCGCGTCGGCGTCCTCCTGGATGGCGGTCTCCACGATCTGCTCCGGCGTCTGGTGCAGGCCGGTGTAGATGACCTCCATGCCGGCGTCGCGGAGGGCGCGCGCGACGACCTTGGCGCCGCGGTCGTGGCCGTCCAGCCCCGGCTTCGCGACGACGACCCGGATACGAGAGCTCATCAGCGCACACCTTTCACGGGCTTGGCGGCTATCACCTGAACGAACGGTAACCGACGGGGCCAGGGCGGGAAATCCGGGCCGCACCCCTATCGTCCACCGGCCCCGCCGGGAAGCCGGACGCCTCCGCCGTTCGGTCACTGTCCGCGACGAACGGGCAGTTAGCGGGACAGCCGTACGGCGGCTGGAGCTATGACATTGGTGGACGGAAAGGGACAGAAAGACTCACCGGTTCGGCGCTTCCGCTTGTGACGGGGGCGGTGGAGGGCTACCGTGTCCACGGTTGTCATCAGGTCCACGGACGGGTGACGACGCGACCAACGGACGTTCGACGGAACCCGCCGGACGGCCGGAGGTGGCATCGGATCCCCGACAACGGAGGGTATGCGTGCGCCAGCGCCTGTCGTCTGAGCCCGATAGATATCGCGGCCGCCGCCGCGTACCCACCCCCCGCGGAGCCGTTACGCCGCGGTCGTCACCACCGCGTTCGTGGGAGCCGGAATCGTCGCGCTCGGCGCGGGCGCCCTCCCCGACAGCAAGACGGTCAGCCCCTCGGTCCTCGACGAGCTCAAGCAGGCGTCGATCACCAGCCAGGACGCGGCGGCCCGTGCCGACGCCGCTGACCGCGCCTCCCGGGACACCGCCCGGGACTCCCAGGTCAGCGCCACCGAGCAGGACCCGTGGCTGCTCCCCCTGCAGGGCTACGACTTCAACTCCCCGTACGGGATGCGCTGGGGCAAGCTGCACACCGGCATCGACCTGGTCGCGCCGGAGGGCACCCCCTACGTCGCCATCCACTCCGGCACGGTCACCAAGGCCGGCTGGTTCGGCGGGTACGGCTACGCGGTGATCGTCCAGCACGCCGACGGCAGCGAGGCCATCTACGGCCACTCCTCCTCGGTCAGCGTCCGGGAGGGTCAGCAGGTCAAGGCGGGCGACCAGCTCGGCCTGGTGGGCAACACCGGCCACTCCTACGGCTCCCACCTGCACCTGGAGATCCATGTCAAGGGCGAGCCGCTGGACCCGGTGCCGTGGCTCCAGGAGCGCGGAGTGGACATCAAGCTGCAAGTCGAGGCGTACTACAGCGAGGTAGCGGCTTCCTGACGCTCCGTATCGCCCGTTGACCGCCCGGATCGCTCGATCCGGGCGGTTTCTCGTGCGCCGAAGTCTGCTACGTCACACCGGCGAGTGTGACCGACACCACCGGCACACAAGATCACAGAACCGCGCAATCTCCACCGGAGAGGCACGAAGGCGGCGAGATGCGCCGGCCCGCTCGGGTCACCCACTGGTGCCGGTACCCGCCACGGACCCGGCCTACACCCAGGATGGGCAGGTCCCGCCCCCGAGTGTGTGAAGGTCCGACGTGCAGGAAGACAACAACACCCGCAACGAGAAGATCGCTGCCGCCCCGGCGCGGCACCGGCGCCCGCGCCGCCCTGGGCGCGCCCTCGTCGTCGGCGCGGTCGCCCTGGTCGGCCTCGGCCTCGCCGGCGCCTCGGCCGTCGCGCTCGACGCCGACGACCGCCCCGCCCCGACCGCCGTCGCGCTCGACGCCCAGGCCCGGGCCGAGGCCGACGCCCGCGCCGACCGCTCGGACCGGGAGCCGATCGCCCCGGCCGGCCCGTCGGTCACCGCCAGCCCGACCACGGCGAGCCCGAGCGCCAGCCCGACGCCGAAGCCCACCAGGAAGGCCACCCCGAAGCCCACGCCGACGCGGACCGCGACGGCGAAGCCGAAGCCGTCCTGGGTCCTCCCGATGAAGGGCGCGGAGATCACCTCCTGCTACGGCCCGCGCTGGGGCACCCTGCACGCCGGCATCGACTTCGCCATGCCCGCCGGCACCCCGGTCCGCGCCGCCTTCGGCGGCACCGTCGAGAAGGCCGGCGACGTCGGCGACGGGTACGGCATCTCCGTCGTGGTCGACCACGGCAACGGCTACCTGACCCACTACGCCCACCTGAGCACCGCCAAGGTGAGCGTGGGCGAGAAGGTGGGGGCCGGGGAGACCATCGGCCTGGAGGGCTCCACCGGCGACTCCACCGGTCCGCACCTGCACTTCGAGGTGCACCAGGGCCAGATGTGGAACCAGATCGACCCGGGGCCGTTCCTGCGCGCCCGGGGCCTCGACGTGGGCTGCTGACGCCACGCCGCGCCCGCCGTTGCGCCCCCGAGGCTCGCGGCGGCGCGGCCGTCGGACGGCGACCCCGACCCACGAGGGCCGCAGCGCCGCGGGCGACAGGCGAGGGCCCGGCCCGGCGGTGTGCCGGAGCCGGGCCCCTCGCGTCGGTCAGAGCTTGTCGATCGGGGCGTGCCGGAGCACCAGCCACATGGTCTGCTCGCCGAAGTCGATCTGCGCCCGCGCGCCCGGTCCGTGCCCCTCCACGGCCAGCACCCGGCCCAGCCCGTAGCGCTGGTGGTTGACCCGGTCGCCGACCGCGACCTTCGGCCCCTGCGGCAGCTCGCTGGCGGTGGCCAGCCGGCTGGCGTCCACCCCGAGCCGCTTGGCGAGCTGCGCCGCCTTCGGCGTACCCCCGGTGAAGCCGCCACGCCCGCCGGGCGCGCGGTCCGCGCGACCCCCGACGCCGCCGCCCCCGCCGGCCCACGAGGTGTACGACCCCTCGGTGCGCTCCCAGCGGACCAGCTCCGGCGGCAGCTCCTCCAGGAACCGCGACGGCGGGTTGTAGGCCGGCTGCCCCCACGCCGAGCGGGTGACCGCGCGGGACAGGTGCAGCCGCTGCCGGGCCCGGGTGATGCCGACGTACGCCAGCCGCCGCTCCTCCTCCAGCTCGCGGGTGTCGCCGAGCGAGCGCAGGTGCGGGAAGACGCCGTCCTCCAGGCCGGTCAGGAAGACCACCGGGAACTCCAGCCCCTTGGCGGTGTGCAGCGTCATCAGGGTGACCACGCCCTGGTGGTCGGGGTCGTCGGAGGGGATCTGGTCGGCGTCGGCGACCAGCGCCACCTGCTCCAGGAAGCCGGCCACCGTGGCCCGCTCCCCCTCCTCGGCGGTCGCCTCGATCCGCTCGGTGTACTCCCGGGCGACGCTGACCAACTCCTGGAGGTTGTCCACCCGGCCGGCGTCCTGCGGGTCGAGGCTCTCCTCCAGCTCGGTGAGGTAGCCGGAGCGGGTGAGCAGCGCCTCCAGTACCTCCTCCGGCGTGCCGGTCCCGGCGAGTTCCCGGGCGCCGTCGAGCAGCGCGACGAACTCGGCGATGCCGTTGGCCGCCCGGGTGGAGATGCCCGGGGCGTCCTTCGCCCGGCGCAGCGCGGCCCCGAAGGAGATGCGGTCCCGGCTGGAGAGCGCCTCCACGCAGGCCTCGGCCCGCTCGCCGATGCCCCGGCGGGGGGTGTTCAGGATCCGGCGCAGGCTCACCGTGTCGTCGTCGTTGACCACCGCGCGCAGGTAGGCCAGCGCGTCACGGACCTCCTTGCGCTCGTAGAAGCGCACCCCGCCGACCACCTTGTACGGCAGGCCGACCCGGATGAACACCTCCTCGAAGACCCGGGACTGGGCGTTGGTGCGGTAGAAGACGGCCACGTCGCCGGGGCGGGTGTCGCCGGAGTCGACCAGCCGGTCGATCTCCCGGGCCACCCAGTCCGCCTCGGCGTGCTCGGTGTCGGCGACGTAACCGACGATCTGCTCCCCCGCGCCCGCGTCGCTCCACAGCCGCTTCGGCTTGCGGGAGGTGTTGCGGTCGATCACCGCGTTCGCCGCGTTGAGGATGGTCTGGGTGGAGCGGTAGTTCTGCTCCAGCAGGATCGTCCGGGCGTCGGTGAAGTCCCGCTCGAACTCCAGGATGTTGCGGATCGTCGCGCCCCGGAACGCGTAGATCGACTGGTCGGCGTCACCGACCACGCAGAGCTCCGCCGGCTCCACCCCCTCGGTGCCGGAGACCAGCTCCTTGATCAGCACGTACTGGGCGTGGTTGGTGTCCTGGTACTCGTCGACCAGCACGTGCCGGAACCGACGGCGGTAGCTCTCCGCGACGTGCGGGTGCGACTGGAGCAGGTGGACCGTCGTCATGATCAGGTCGTCGAAGTCCAGCGCGTGCGCCTCGCGCAGCCGCCGCTGGTAGAGGGTGTACGCCTCGGCGAGAGCCCGCTCGTTGGGCCCCTTGGCCCGGCCGGCGAACTCCTCCGGGTCGACCAGTTCGTTCTTCAGGTTGGAGACCTGGGCGGCCAGCCCTCGCGCCGGGTAGCGCTTCGGGTCGAGGTCCAACTCCCGGGCGACCATCTGCATCAGCCGGCGCGAGTCGTCCGCGTCGTAGATGGAGAAGGTGGACTTGAGCCCGGCGTGCTCGTGCTCGGCGCGCAGGATCCGTACGCAGGCGGAGTGGAAGGTGGAGACCCACATCAGCCGGGCGCGCGGGCCGACCAGGTTGGCCACCCGCTCCTTCATCTCCCCGGCGGCCTTGTTGGTGAAGGTGATCGCGATGATCTCGCCCGGGTGCACGTCCCGCGCCGCGAGCAGGTAGGCGATCCGGTGGGTGAGCACCCGGGTCTTGCCGGAACCGGCGCCGGCCACGATCAGCAGCGGCGAGCCGGCGTGGGTGACCGCGTCCCGCTGGGGGCCGTTCAACCCCTCGACCAACTGCTGCGGATCGAGGTGCGAGACGGCGGAACCCGGCCGACGCGGCGGGGTCCGGGCCGGCTCGGGCGCGGGCGGGGACGCGGGGATGTCGAAGAGAGGATGCATCGCACGGCGAGTCTATGCCGCCGGCCGGACACTTCCCGCCCGCGCACGCCCCGCCGTGACACCGTCACGCGGCGGACTGAGACGAACCTGTCACGGTGTCGCCCCTGGCGTGTTCGTACCCGACCCGGGACGATGACGCGGAAACCCCCGACTACTCCCCCGTACACGACTTGGGAGAACAACCATGAGTCAACCGCGCTCGCGCGGTCGGGCCCTGCTGCGTCACCTCGCCGTGCCGGCCCTCGCGCTGGCCGTCGTGGCCAGCCTGCCCGCCACCGGACGGCCCGGACCGCAACCGGCCGCCACCGACGACACGGCCGGGCTCGTGCCGGTCGCCGTCTCCTACGCCGCGCCCCGCGGCGGCGAGATCAAGGGCCAGTTCCTCAGCTACAACGACTTCCACGGCGCCATCGACCCGCCCGGCGGCAGCGGCGCCGCGGTCAACGGCACCCCCGCCGGCGGCGTCGAGTACCTCGCCACCTGGCTGAGGAAGCTGCGCGCCGAGGCGAAGGCCGAGGGACGGGGCACCACCACCGTCGGCGCCGGTGACCTGATCGGCGCCACCCCGCTGGTCAGCGCCGCCTTCCACGACGAGCCGACGATCGAGCTGATGGACGAGGTCGGGCTGGACATCAGCTCGGTCGGCAACCACGAGTTCGACGAGGGCGTCGACGAGCTGATCCGGATCGACAAGGGCGGCTGCCACCCGGTCGACGGCTGCGCCGACGGCGACGGGTTCGCCGGGGCGGAGTTCACCTACCTGGCCGCCAACACCATCAGCAAGAAGACCAAGCTGCCGATCCTGCCGCCGATCGACGTGCGCTTCGTCGGGGGTGTGCCGGTCGGCTTCGTCGGGGTCACCCTGGAGGGCACCCCGGGCATCGTCAACCCGGCCGGGATCAAGGACGTCACCTTCACCGACGAGGTCCAGACCGCCAACAAGTGGGGCGGGCTGCTGAAGCTCTTCGGCGTCAAGGCGATGGTGCTGCTGGTGCACGAGGGCGGGGCCCAGAGCCCGCCGCCCGCCGCTCCCGGCGTCTCCGACTGCGCCAACTTCTCCGGCCCGATCGTGGACATCGTGCGCGGCCTGCGGCCCGAGTTCGGCGTGGTGGTCTCCGGACACACCCACCGCTTCTACTCCTGCTCGCTGCCGAACTCCTCCGGCGCGCAGAGCGTCGTCACCAGCGCCGGCAGCAACGGCCAGCTGATCACCGACATCGACTACTCGCTGGACCGGCGCACCGGCCGGTTCACCAGCATCACCGCGAAGAACGTGATCGTGGAGAACGGCGTCCGCAACGCCGACGGCACCTGGCAGCAGAGCGCCCCCGGCGTCTACGTCCGCAACCCGGACCTGGTCGACCCGGGCGCGAAGGCGCTGGCCGACAAGTACCGGGCGGCGGTCGCCCCGATCGCCAACCGGGTGGTCGGCCGGATCAGCGCGGACATCGTCCGCGACGCCCGCCCGAACGGGGAGAGCCCGCTCGGCGACGTGATCGCCGACGCGCAGCTCGCGTACACCAGGGGCGACGGGGCGCAGCTGGCGCTGATGAACCCGGGCGGGGTCCGGGCCTCCCTGTCGTACGGGGCGTCGGCCGGGGGCGAGGCCCCGGGCGAGGTGACCTACGGCGAGGCATTCAGCGTCCAGCCGTTCAACAACCTCGTGGTCACCCAGACGCTGACCGGCGCACAGCTCAAGAACGTGCTGGAGCAGCAGTTCGTCGGCTTCAACGGGCAGACCACCCAGCGGATCCTGCAGCCGTCGGCCGGGCTGACCTACTCCTACGACACCACCGCCCCGGCGGGCTCCCGGGTCAGCGCGCTGGCGCTGAACGGCGTCCCGGTCGACCCGGCGGCCGGCTACCGGGTCACCACGAACGACTTCCTCGCCAACGGCGGGGACGGGTTCACCGAACTGAGGGCGGGCACCGGCCGTACCACCGCTCCCGGCTTCGACGTGGACGCGCTGATCGCGTACCTGGGCGCCGGCGCTCCGGTGGGGCCGGGCCCGGCCGACCGGATCACCCGGCTGGGCTGAGCGGACGTCACACGGCCCCGCGCGCCGGGGCCGTGTGACGTCCCACGTGTTGGCGTTTCCTTGCGCCGCCGCCCCGACGGTCGGCATACTCGATCCCGTGTTCGGTCAGCGCGTCTTCTTTTACTACGGCACCGGGAGTCCGGCAGCCGTGGGTCGCGCCTGATCGACAGACCTACGAGAAAGCCCCGGGCTCCTGGAGCCCGGGGCTTTCTCCGTTCCGGGATCCCGACACCGGGCACGACGTCAGGAAGGTACGACCGATGATGACAGACGTGGCGGAACAGAGCGGCGACACGACGGACACGCAGGCGGGCGAGGCCGGCGGGGACACCGCGGCCCGCTTCGGCACCGACGAGCCGGGGGCCGCGGCCCGGATCGCCGCCATCCGCGAGCGCATCGACGAGATCGACCGGACGATGATCGCGCTCTGGCAGGAGCGGGCCGAACTGTCCCGGGAGGTCGGCGCCACCCGGATGGCCTCCGGCGGCACCCGCCTCGTGCTCTCCCGGGAACGGGAGATCCTGGAACGCTTCCGCCACGCGCTCGGCGCGGACGGCACCCAGCTCGCCCTGCTCCTGCTGCGGGCCGGCCGCGGGCCGCTGTAGCACCCGCCGTACCGCCTCACGCCGCGCCGGTCCGGCCCGGGCCGCCGGTCGACATGTCGCCACCACGCCCGACCGGGCAGCGTCATCCGCTGCCCGGTCGGATCGGCACGGCTGTCCGGCAGCTGACGCCTCCCCGGCGGGCGTCCGACGACGTCGGTGGCCGGCGGGATCGGCGAACGCAGCCCGACGACACGCGGCAATCCCCTGTACGGTCGTCATGCCAACGCATTGACGTCGGACTTCGTCGACGCTGCCGGTAATTCGCCACGGACAGCCTTGGATCTGAATCGGAATCGGTTGTACTCTGCCGACACCCGCGTCGGGTGGCACGTGACGAGCGGTTGATCTTTTCCGCTTCTCATCGACCTTCGCGGCACAACTGAAGATGTCAGTCATCGTCACGGGGGACGTATGAATGTCGAGTTCAAGATCCTGGGAACTGTCGAAGTTCTCCAGGACGGAGTGCCTGCGATCCTGAACGGGATGAAACCGCGCCAGTTGCTGACGGCGCTGCTCCTCACTCCGAACCGTATCGTCTCGATAGGTTGTCTGGTCGACGCGCTCTGGGGAGACGAGCCTCCACGTTCGGCGGCGCAGAACCTCCGTACCTACGCGACCGTCATCCGCCGCAACCTGGTGGGTACGGAGTGCGGCCTGACCACCTCCCAGGCGGGTTTCCGGCTCCGGCTTCCGCCTGGTCGCCTCGACAGCGAGCAGTTCGCCGTCTCGGTCACGGCCGCCCGCGTCGCGCTCGCCGACGAGCGGACGGAGCGGGCCGTGACGTTGTTCACCGATGCGCTGGACCGCTGGCGGGGCCCCGCCGGCCAGGGCCTGCCGCGCGACAGTTGGCTCGGCGCGGCGCTGGGAGCCCTGGACGAGCAGCGACTCACGGTGCTGGAGGAGCGTGCCGAGGCGCAGCTGCGTCTGGGGCAGCACCGCGAGGTGGCCGCCGTGCTGCCTCGTCTCGTCGGCGACCACCCGCTGCGCGAGCGGATGTGGCGACTGCTGATGCTGGCGCAGTACCGCAGCGGAGCCGTCGGCGCGGCCCTGGAGAGTTACACCCACGCCCGGTCCTGCCTCGTCGAACACCTCGGCGTCGAACCGGATCAGGAGCTGCAGGCGCTGCACCGGGCGATCCTGCGACGCGATCCCGAGCTGGCTCCACCCGCCGACTCGGTGGCGCCGGCCCGGCCTCCGGCACGCACGCCCGGACCGGTCACCACGCCGACGGACCCGTGCCCGCCCCGCCATCTTCCCGCGCCGCACGTCGTCTTCGTCGGTCGGGACCGTACCCTGGCCGAACTCGCCGACCTGCTCGCGCAGCCCACCCCGGGTCGCGCGGTGACGCTCGGCATCCACGGCACGGCCGGGATCGGGAAGTCCGCGCTCGCGCTCCAGGTGGCGCACGCCGCGGCCCGCCACTTCCCCGACGGGCAGTTCTACGTGGACATGCGCGACGACCGCGATGCCGATGGCGACGTCTCGATCGTCCGGACCGTGCACCGGGTGCTCCGCGCCGCCGGGCAGGCCGGCCCGCTGCCGGGGGACTTCGTCGAGGCGGCCGCGCTGTTGCGGTCCTGCCTTGCCGGGCGGCGGGTGCTCACCGTGCTCGACAACGCCGCCTCCGCAGCGCACGTCTCCGCGCTGCTGCCGGCACACGAGGGATCTGCGGCCATCGTGACGAGCCAGCCCATCTCGCACTCGCCCGCCCTCAGTCACACCACGGTGCTGGCGCCGCTCGACCGGTCGAGCGCCATGCAGGTGGTGGAGGGGATCATCGGGATCGAACGCGCCTCCGCAGCACGGGCCGCGGTCGCCGACATCGTCGACGCCTGCGCCGGGTTGCCGCTCGCCCTGACCGCCGCGGCGACCCGGCTCGCCGCCAGGACGCACTGGCCGGTGGAGACGACCCGTGACCGGCTGTTGCCGGAGCACCGACGCATCGCCGAACTCAGCCTGGGTGAGATCTCCGTCCGCCGGTCACTGGATCACGCCGTCAACGAGGCGTCGGCGCGTCATCCGCAGGTCGTCCGCACGCTGGCCCGGCTGAGCCGATTCCGGGTCCCCTTCGACCTCGGTATGGCCCTGCACGCCTGCCAGGAACCGGCTGCCGAGACGGAGGCGGTGCTGGAGACCCTCGTCGACTTCGGGTTGCTGAGCACCGCTCCACCGCACCACTACCGGCTGCCGGACCTCATCCGCCTGTTCGCCGCGGAACTGCGTCCGGTGGACGGGAACCAGGGTCCACCGTCGGGCCTGTACGTGATGAACCCCGATCGGTGTATCACGCGCTCGTAGGCTCCACCCACGTCACGACGAGGGGAGGAATGCATGCGGAGACTGGCGGAGAGCATCGGGTACCGGGTGTTGACCCGGTTCCTGCCGACGGCCACCGCCTCGGCGGGAGTGTGCGGCTGCGTGCCCAACGACTGCTGGTGCCGCAGCGGCACGACACGCTGCTGCTGCAAGGCCGACTGCGTCACCGTCACCTGCTGGTGCCCGGCGGGCGGCTGCCGCTGAGCGGCCCGCCGGCACCGTAGACGGGAGTGCCCGCCCAGACACGTCTGGGCGGGCACTCGCGTTGCCGTTGGCGGACGGGTCAGTTGCCGCAGCCGGCCGGGTTGCACCGACAGGTGATGGTCTTGCAGTCCGCACCGCAGGTGCAGTAGGTGCTGCGGAGCTTGTCCTTGCACCAGCCGTCGTACGGGGTGCAGGCGCACGTCCCGGCCGACGCGGTGACGGTCGGCAGGAAGCGGCTGACGATGCGGTAGCCGAGATTTTCGGCGGCCTTGAACATATTGTCCTCCTCTTTCGATCAGGGACGAGACAGAGGTTAGGTCGACCCGCTACAGAATCCGTGCGTGTGCCGTACAGATCAGATGTGCGGGACCATCCGACCCGTTTCACGCGCTGCGGCGGCCCGATGCGGAAAGAGCTTTCCGACCACGACGCCGAGCACCGATTCCTCCTGGACGTAGCCGAACCGCCGGGAGTCCACGCTCGCTGCGCGGTTGTCACCGAGCACGGCGAGGCAGCCTGTGGGCACCCGCCCGCCGAGTTGCGTGCGGTGCGCGGCCAGCTCGGACGGCAGTCGATCCCCCGGCACCGCCACCGCCCGCTTGATGATCCAGGGGTCCTCGACCGCCGCCCTGTCCGGCAGCCGACCGGCCTGCTCGGGCACCCGCCGGCCGTCGGCCCAGCTGTGCAGGCCCCGCCACGGCGGTGGCCGCCGCACGACCACCAACCGGTCACGCGGCACCTCGTCCAGCGGGGCGCGGCGTACCAGCACCAGATCGCCGTGACGCAGGGTCGGCTCCATGCTCGGACCCGCCACCCGTACGGCGAGGTAGCGTCGGCGTAGCCGCACCAGCCCCACGACCGCCGGCACCGCGAGGGCCAGGGCGACGACCGCGCCGGTCATCGCGGCGCCCGTCGGACCGGGCCGACCAGAAGGTCGGCGACGTCGTCGAAGACCACCACCAGCGCGGCCAGCACGACGGCCGCTCCGATGGCGAGGAGCACTCCGCCGGTCGTCGCCGCGCCGTCGGTGACGGCCGCACCGGAGATCAGCCCGGCGACGGCGACCACGATCAACGCCGTGTTCCGGACCAGGTGCCGACGTCCGAACGGCGCCACCTTCGCGCCGAAACAGGGACAGGAGACGCTCCTGCCCCTGGTCGTCACCGCCAGGACGGCGAGCGTGAAGCCCGTGAGGAGCGTCAGTGTGACCACCAGCCCCGACAGCGCGGTGGCCGGCACCAGGACCAGCACCGGCACGAGCGCCTCCGCCGCCACCACCGTCATCGCCACCGGACGGCGAACCTGTCGCGGCACCACCTCCATCGCGGCGAGACCGGCCTCGAAGGCGCGGAACGCCGCGCGGTTGCGCAGCTTCGCGCCCGCCGAGACGGCGAACACCACGAACAGGACCGAGCGGCTCGCGATCCAGAGGTAGACCATGGGGACGTCCTAACCCGCCTGCACCGCGCCACGCTCCTCGGCGTAGCCACGGGCCTGCGTCCGGAAGAGTTCCGCGTAGCTGCCGCCACGCGCCAGCAGGGTTTCGTGGTCGCCGCTCTCGGCCACCACACCGTCGCCCAGCACGACGATCAGGTCCGCGTCCCGGAGCGTGTTCAGGCGGTGCGAGATCACCACACTGGTCGCACCCGACCGGTAGCGACGCAGGCTGCGGGAGACCTCGTGCTCGGCCAGCGGGTCGAGTCCCGCACTGGGCTCGTCGAGGATCATCACGTCGCGGACCTGCCGGACGAAGGCGCGCGCGAGCGCCACCCGCTGCCACTGACCGCCGGACAGGAGCACCCCGGTGTCCGGATCGTCCCGCTCACCCTCGATCTTGAACAGCCGGGTGAGCAGGGTGTCGTACCCGCGAGGCAGCGCGACGAGGTCGTCGTGGATGCCCGCCGTCGAGGCCGCGCGGCGGACCAGGGCCGGATCCTCCGCCGCCCGGACGTCCCCGAAGGCGATGTTGTCGGTGGCCGAGAGGTCGTAGTGCATGAAGTCCTGGAACACCGAGCTGATCCGGCCCCGCAGCTCCTGCACGTCGAGGTGGCGCAGATCGACGCCGTCCCAGAGGATCGCCCCCCGGACGGGGTCGTAGAACCGGCAGAGCAGTTTGACCAGGGTGCTCTTGCCCGCGCCGTTGCGCCCCACCAGGCCCACGGTCGCACCGGCGGGAACGAAGAGGCTCACGCCGCGCAGGATCCAGTCGTGGTCCTCGGAATAGCGGAACCAGACGTCACGGAACTCGATGCCGTGACGCAGTCGGGGGACCGGCACCGGGGCAGCCGACTCCGGAAGGTCCGGACCGGCGGTGACCACCGCCAAGTAGTGACCGAAGAGGATGAGCTGTTCGTTCGCTCGGGCCAGGGAGAGTGCGAGGCTGACCAGTCCGCCCTGCACACCGGCCACGGTCGCCAGGAACAACGTCAGGTCACCGACCGACAGCTGCCCCGCGTACGCCTGCCGCACCGACCAGACGAGTGCGGCACCCGTCACCCCGGCTGCGAGCAGGGCGAGCAGACCCTGCAGGCGCAGCTCGATCACATCCTGACGGCGCCGTACCGCGTTCGCCGTCCGCCGCTCCCGCAGCATGCGGCCCCGCAGGAACGGCCCGGCGCCGAACAACCTGATCTCCTTGGCCGCCTGCACGCTGGCGAGCAGGCCGCTGTAGAAGAACTCGCGGCGCTCCACCGGACCGAGGCCCCACGTCGTCCGTGCTCGGCGTCGTGCCATGGCGACCTCGGCCAACACCACCGGAACCGCCGCCAGCACGACGAGCACGCACATCACCGGGCTGACGACGAGCAGGGACAGCACGAAGCTCAGCACCGTGACCGTCGTGGCGACCACCGACAGCAGGTCGGAGACCATCGAACTCGACGTCACGCCCGCAGCCGTCTGGGCCAGCCGCAGCCGGTCCTGGAACTCCGGCTCCTCGAACCTGGCCAGCCCCTTGAAGCGTTCCACCGCCGCGTACAACTGATCCTGGGCGCGCAGGCCGGTCGCGCGTTCGAGCTGGTCCCGGAAGTACGCCGACAGATGCGGGACGGCACCGGCCAGCAGCCCGACGACCACCAGCGCGACGACCACCGGCATCGGATCCACCCGTGCCCGGCCGGTGGTGATCCCGTCCAGCAGCAGCTTGGTCAGCCAGGCCGCCGCCACCGGGACGACCGCCTGCCCCAGCGCGAGCAGGGCGTAACCGGTCAGGGCGCCCGGTGCCGCCTGGGCCGCCTGGCGGAGCGCCAGCCGTCCGGCCCGCAGTGCGGACCGGACGCTCTGGTCGACGTTCGTCTGCATCACCCGCTAGGCCGCCGCGGCGACCGGCAGCACCGACAGGTTGTGTCCACCGGCCGACACCGTGCCGGTGGCGCCCATCACGTAGAACGACGGGTAGCTCTCGGTGCGGAAGGCGGCGGCCACCCTCTCGGCCGCCGCTCCGGTGACCACCTCGGCCACCGGGCTCAACAGCTCCGTCATCTCCGCGGCCTCGGCCGCGCTCGCGACCACGACGGCCACGGTCGGCTCCGCGCCGGCCGGCCGCCCGGCCGCGTACGCGGCGAACTCGGGTGCCCGCTCCTTGCAGGGCTGGCAGTGCGGCGAGAAGAAGGCGACGACCGAGCCCTGCACCAGGTCGGTGAGCGCGATCTGCCGCCCGGTCACCGACTCCGCAGCGAACGGCTCGGCCGTCTCGCCCGGTGCCAGCACGTCCGCGTCGACGCCGTGCCCGTCGCCGGAGGACTTGTTGGAGATGAGTTCGGCGTGTTCGCGCAGTCTGCGAACGACGCCCGCGGTCAGCAGCAGGTTGAACAGACCCAGAATGCCGACCAGGACCACCGCGGCGATCAGGATTCCCATGGCACATGTACCTCCCGTAGGCGAAGCGTCGTCACGCTAACGACGAGCGGTACAACCGCCTTACACGGCCGCTACAACGGCCTGCCCGGGAGGCTGCGACGGACCCGGATACGACGAACCGCCTGCCGGCCCGTGGGGCCGGCAGGCGGTTCGGGCGGATCACGCCTCGTGGGTGGCGACGATCTCGCGCTTCTCCGCGAAGTGGCAGGCGCTCGGGTGGTCCGAGCCCGGCCGGATCTCCAGCAGCGGCGGCTGCTCGGCGCAGATGTCCTGCGCCTTCCAGCACCGGGTCCGGAACCGGCAGCCCGAGGGCGGGCTGATCGGGGAGGGGACGTCACCGGTGAGCCGGATGATCGTCTTGTTCTCCCGCAGCGTCGGGTCCGGCACCGGCACCGCCGAGAGCAGCGCCTGGGTGTACGGGTGCGTCGGCCGCTCGTAGATCTCGTCCTCGGTGCCGATCTCGACCATCTTGCCGAGGTACATCACCGCGACCCGGTCGGAGAGGTGACGCACCACCGACAGGTCGTGGGCGATGAAGACGTACGACAGGCCGAACTCGCTCTGGAGCTTCTCCAGCAGGTTCATCACCTGCGCCTGGATCGACACGTCCAGGGCCGACACCGGCTCGTCGCAGATGATGATCTCGGGCCGCAGGGCGAGCGCCCGGGCGATGCCGATGCGCTGGCGCTGACCGCCGGAGAACTGGTGCGGGTACCGGTTGATGTGCTCCGGGTTGAGGCCGACCAGGTCGAGCAGTTCCTTGACCTTGTCCCGGCGGCTGCCCTTCGGCGCGACCTCCGGGTGGATCTCGAACGGCTCACCGATCAGGTCGCCGACCGTCATCCGCGGGTTGAGCGAGGTGTACGGGTCCTGCATCACCAGCTGGATCTGGCGACGCAGCCGGCGCAGCGCGCCGCCGGACAGCTTGGAGATGTCCTGACCCTTGTAGAGCACGTTGCCGGCGGTCGGCTTCTCCAGGTTCATCAGCACCCGGCTCAGCGTCGACTTGCCGCAACCCGACTCACCCACCACGCCCAGCGTCTCGCCGGCCTTCAGGTCGAAGGAGACGCCGTCGACGGCCTTGACGTGACCGATGGTCTTCTTGAACACCACACCCCGGGTCACGGGGTAGTGCTTGACCAGGTCACGTACCTCGAGGATGTTCTCAGTCACGGTTCACCAGCTCCTCGGCGAAGTGGCAGGCGCTGGCCCGGCCGGCGCCGATCTGCAGCAACGGGGGGAGCTTCTCGCGGCACACCGGCTGCGCCATCGGGCAGCGCGGGTTGAACGGGCAGCCCGGCGGGATGTTCATCAGGTTCGGCGGGAGGCCCTTGATGGTGCGGAGCTGCTGCCCCTTCTCGTCCAGACGCGGGATCGAGTCGAGCAGGCCGAGGGTGTACGGGTGCGCCGGCTTGGCGTACAGGTCGTAGACGTCGGCTTCCTCGACGATCCGACCGGCGTACATGACCGCGATCCGGTCCGCGACGTCGGCCACCACGCCGAGGTCGTGGGTGATCAGGATCATGCCCATCCGCCGCTCCCGCTGGAGCTCGCCGAGCAGGTCCATGATCTGGGCCTGCACGGTCACGTCCAGCGCGGTGGTCGGCTCGTCCGCGATCAGCACCTCCGGGTCGAGCGCCAGCGACATCGCGATCATCGCGCGCTGCCGCATTCCGCCGGAGAACTGGTGCGGGAAGTTGTTGAACCGGCCCTTGGCGTTCGGGATCTTGACCTGGTCGAGCATCTCGATCGCGCGCTTCTTGGCGTCCGCGCGGCTCATCCCGCGCCGGATCCGGAACTGCTCGGCGATCTGGAACCCGACGGTGAAGACCGGGTTCAGCGCGGAGAGCGAGTCCTGGAAGATCATCGCGATGCCCTCGCCGCGGATGCGGCGACGCTCCTCGGCGGACATCTTGAGCATGTCCTTGCCGTGGAAGCGGACCTGACCGCCGCTGACGAAGCCGGGCGGCATGTCGAGGATGCCCATGATGGTCTGCGCGGTGACGCTCTTGCCGGAGCCGGACTCGCCGAGCACGGCGAGGGTCTCCCCCGCGTCGACGTGGTACGTGACCCCGTTGATGACCTTGGCGACGCCGTCCCGGGTGCGGAACTCCACCCGCAGGTCGTCGACCTCGAGCAGCCGGCCGGAGGGGCGGCCGGATCCGTCGGCGCCCGGTGCGGACTGCTCGGACACGAGAATGTCGGACAACTCAGTCTCCCCTATCGGAGCTTCGGGTCGAGGGCCTCGCGGACAGCCTCACCGAGCATGACGAAGCTCAGCACGGCGGTGACGAGGAACGCGGAGGGGAAGAAGAGCAGGAACGGCGAGGGCCGCAGGTAGTTCTGCGCCTCGTTGACCATGATTCCCCAGGAGACCACCGGGCTCTTCAGGCCGATGCCCAGGAAGGAGAGCGTGGCCTCGGCGCCGATGAACGAGCCGACCATGATCGTCCCGTACACCAGCAGCGGCGCCAGGCAGTTCGGCAGCAGGTGCTTGAGGATGATCCGGCTGGTGCTGGCGCCCATGGCCCGCGCGGCCACGATGTAGTCGGCCTCCTTGTTGGCGAGCACCGACGAGCGCATCAGCCGCATGACCACTGGCCAGCCCAGCAGGACCAGGGACGCGATGACCAGGCCCTTGATCTGCCATTCGCTGTTGTCGCTGCCGGCGCCGTTGAAGGTGGTCAGGATGACGATGGCGCCGAGCACGAACGGCAGGCCGAAGAAGATGTCGGCGATCCGGGAGAGCAGGGCGTCCACCCAGCCACCCCGGTAGCCGGCGATGATGCCCATCGTCCCGCCGATCAGCATGACGCCGAGCACCGAGAGCAGCGACACCACGATCGACGCGTTGGCGCCGTAGATCACCCGGGCGAAGACGTCACGGCCCTGCACGTCGTAGCCGAACCAGGCGTCACCCGAGGGCTCCACCCGGCTGCGCGACAGCGCGCCGTTGTACGGGTCGCCGTTGGTGAACAGCGACGGGAAGACCGCCATCAGCACGAAGAGCACGATGAACGTGGCGGAGATCCAGAACAGCGGCTTGCGCCGCAGGTCCCGCCAGGCGTCACCGAGCAGACCGCGGGGCTTCTCCTTGCGGGTCGCCTCCGGCTGGCCCGGGGTCGCCGGCACCATCTCGGTCGGGTTCTCCGGCCGGGGGGTGCTGACGATGGAAGCGGCACTCGGGTCACTCATGCCTGCACCTCGCTACGGTCGGCACGGGCGTGAGTGCCCGCGCACGCTGCAATGATCATCAGTTCGCTTCGCTCACTCATAGCGAATCCTCGGGTCCAGGGCGGCGTAGAGCAGGTCGACCAGCAGGTTCATCAGCAGGTAGATGAGCACCAGGACCACCACGATCGAGACAACCGTAGCGCTCTCCTTGGTGACGATCGCCCGGAGGACCTGGCGGCCGATGCCGTTGATGCCGAAGATGCCCTCGGTGATGATCGCGCCGCCCATCAGGGCGCCGAGGTCCGTGCCGAGCAGGGTGACCACCGGGATCAGGGAGTTGCGCAGCAGGTGGACACCGACCACCCGGCGCATGGGCAGGCCCTTGGCGATCGCGGTCCGCACGTAGTCGGCGCGACGGTTCTCCGCGATGCTGGTGCGGGCCACCCGGGCGACGTACGCCGTCGAGGCGCTGCCGAGCACGAAGCCGGGAAGGATGAGTTCGGTGAAGCGCATCTCGCCGGAGACGGTCGGCTTGACGATCTCCCACTGCACACCGAAGAGCCACTGGAGCACGAAGCCGATGACGAAGACCGGCAGCGCGATGAGGAAGAGGGTGCTGACGAGGACCAGGTTGTCCAGGAAGCCGTTGCGCCGCAGACCGGTGAGCACACCGGCGGTGAGGCCGATGATGGCCTCGATGAGCAGGGCGACCGCGGCCAGCTTCAACGTGTTGGGGTACGACGTCGCGATGATGTCGTTCACGGAGCGGCCGGACCAGGTCGAGCCGAAGTCCCCCTGGAAGAGGTTCTTCATGTAGACCGCGTACTGCACGAAAAATGGCTCGTCCAGGTGGTACTTCTCGGTCATCATGGCGACGTAGTTCTCCGGGCAGCCCCGATCACCGCACTTGCCGGCGAACGGGTCACCGGGAACCGCCCAGACGAGCGCGTAGATCATTAACGTCGTCCCGATGAACACGGGGACGAGTTGGAGCAGCCGTCTCAACAGATAACGGCCCATGGGGTGGTCCTCCAGACAGGGGGCGCGTCGGACGGCCGACACGGATGGTGACAACGTGGCGAGGGAATGTTGTAACACCCCTCGCGGAACGGCCCCGGGTCGGGCTCACCGGTAGGCGAGCCCGACCCGGGGTCAGACCGTTCGGATCAGAGTTCGACAGAGGTGATGTCGAGCTCGCCGACGTTGGTCAGCTCCATCTTCTTGATCTTCTCCGAGTGGCCGGACTGCTGACCACCGAAGTAGACCGGGATCGACGGCGCGTCGGCGTCGATCTTGGCCACGGCCTGCGAGAACAGCTCGTGCGAGGCCTCCAGGCTCGGGGCGGCGCTGGCCTGCTTGGCCAGGGCGTCGACCTCCGGGTTGCTGTACAGACCGTCGTTCGAGGAACCACCGGTCACGTAGAGCGGGTTGACCCAGTTCTCGACGTCCGGGTAGTCCTGCTGCCAGCCGGCGCGGTACATGCCGTCCATCTTGTGGGCGTTGATGTTCTGGCGGAAGACCGCGAAGGTCGGCACACCGGTGGCGACGGCGTCGATGCCCAGCGTGGTCTTGATCTGCTGCGCGACGGCCTCCATCCACTCCTTGTGGCTGGCGTCGGCGTTGTAGTACAGCTTCAGCTGGCCCTTGAAGCCACCGGACTTGGCGTACAGCGCCTTGGCCTGCTCCGGGTCGTACTTGCAGACGGTGCAGTTGCCCGGCTTGGCGCCCGGGGTGAGCGGGTTGGCCCAGCTGTCGGCCGGCTTGCGGTTGCCGAAGAAGATCTTGTCGCTGATCTCCTGGCGGTTGATCGACAGCGAGATCGCCTTACGCAGGTCCGCGTTCTTGAAGCGGGCGTCGTAGATCGGGAAGGCGATGATGCCGGTCACCGGGGTGGTGGAGGAGATCGCCCGGTCGCCCAGGTCGTTCTTCCAGTTGTCACCCGCGAGCGAGGAGACCGGAACCTGCTGCATGAAGTCCAGGTTGTTCGAGACCAGGTCGCTGTAGGCGGCCGTGTCGTCCTGGTAGATCTTGACGGTGACGTCCTTGATCTTCATCTTGTCGCGCAGGGAGTAGTCGTCGAACCGCGTCAGCTTGATCGCGACGTTGTTCTCCCAGGACACGAACTTGACCGGGCCGTTACCGATCGGCTTCTTGCCGAACTCCTCCGCCTTGCCGGCGAAGAAGGCGTCCGGCAGCGGCATGAAGGTGCTGTAGCCGAGCTTGGTCGGGAACACGGCGGTCGGCGCGGCGAGCGTGACCTCGAAGTTCCAGTCGTCGATGACCTTGAGGCCGGACATCTCCTTGGCGGTCGGCTCCGGAGCCTTCTTCGGGCCCTCGCCGTCCGGGTCGGAGGTGTTGACGTCCGCGAAGCCCGCGATGTCGGAGAAGAAGCTGGAGTTCTGCGCGCCGTTCGGCGAGTACGCGCCCCAGTTCCAGGCGTCCACGAAGTTCTTGGCCTTGACGACGGTGCCGTCGTGGAACTTCGTGTTCTGCTTGATCTTGATCTTGTAGACCTTGGAGTCGGTCGTCTCGATCGACTCGGCCAGCGCGTTCTGCGGCGCGCCACCGTTGTTCGGGTACTCGACCAGGCCGGTGAACAGCCAGTCGATGATCTTGCCGCCACCGGTCTCGGTGGTGTTGGCCGGAACCAGGGGGTTCTCCGGCTCGGTACCATCGACGATGATGCCGCCGTCGCTGGTCTTGGCGGCGTCGCCGCCCTCGTCGCTGCCGCTGGAGCAGCCGGACGCGATGAGCGCGAATGCCGCGCCCGCGGCGATCGCGCCGCTCGCCCGCTTCGAGACTCTCATTCCGAGGGGCCTCCTCTTTCTAACCTGGTTCCGTCGTGGGTTTCACGCACGCATGGGGGGTGACACCGCCGGCGACCTCGTGTTCAGGTCACCGGTTTACCGCAGAGGAAATCGGGACACCCCAGGGGGACCGATCCGCCGGGCCACCGCACCCTTCGCGTCCGACGCCACGCAGGCTCGACGGCCACGAGCCGCATTGGTGGGCGGCGCCGTGGCCGGCAAGACGTACGGGGTGCCTCGCGCCAGGGGTGAGGTGCTGCCACTGTGACACCCACCGGCCCATTACGTGAAGGTGCCGTTATCAAGCCGTTAGTTGCCCGCCGCGTTGCCGATACCAGAGAAAAGATCATGAACGACCCCGGCCGTACCGCTCTGAGCAGGCAAGACGTCAGGGCCGCCACGCGTGGCCCCGCTCGTGGACGGGGTGCCCGAGAGGCCGACAGCCTGCCTGCGGGCACCCGGCGTCGACCATCGGCCATTGGCCGATTCCGCCCGTCCGGCCGATGCCCCCATCCACCGCGCGGCGGCCAACACCGACCGGGTGGCCGACGGTGTCGAGGTCACGTAGCCGATCGGGCCGGGCGGCGGCACCGCGCGGACCGGAGCCGGCCCGCGCACCGACCACCGACGCACCCCGGCCCCGGCGCCGCACGAGGGCGACGCCGGGGCCGGGGGTGGCGCGTCAGGCGGTGAAGCGGACCTTGCGGCGGCGGACCACCAGGAGGGCGATCGCGCCCACCGCGAGGAGCAGCACACCGGCCGCGCCGGCGGCCGCGATCGGCGAGCCGGTCAGCGGCAGGTCACTGCCGTTGCCGGCCGGCGAGGTGGACGGCGCCGGGCTCTCGGCCGGGGCCGAGGGCGACGGCGACTCGGCCGGGGTGGAGGCCGACGGCGACGGCGACGGCGAACTCGGCGACGGGGTGGGGCTGCTCGGGGCGGCGATGAAGGTCGCCTCGGCGCCGGCGGTGACGGTGGCGCCGGTGCTGCCGCCGAGGATCAGCTTCTGCGCGGCCCGCTGGCCGGTGAAGAGGAAGACCCGGCCGAAGGAGACCGAGTCCTGGGCGGAGAGGGTCACCTTGACGGCGCCCGGGCCGGTGGCGGTCAACCAGAACTGTCCGCCGTTGGTGGTGGTGGTCACCGGGCGACCCTCGGCGTCGACCGCCGCGCCACCCTCGGCCGCGACGGTGATCTCGCCGGCCGGCCCCTTGACCGTGAACGGCCCGGCCTTGTCGCCGACGGCGGCCTTGGCGCTGGCCGGGTCGACGCTCAGCTCGGCCCGCGGCTCGGGCTGGTCGGTGGCCTTGTCGACCAGGTGGTCGTGGACCTTCTTGACGACGTCGTACTGCTGCTTGTTCAACAGGTCACGGCCCGGCACCCAGTCCCCGAGCGTGACGCCGTCGCTGAACCGCCAGATGGCCGTCTGGGTGCCGAAGTAGAGCAGGGTGTCCCGACGCTTGGTGTCGATCTGCTCCGGCAGGTCGACACCGGCGGCGGCGAGCAACTTGCCCGGGTCGGCGTTCGGGTAGCCGTGGGTGAGCACCCACTGCACCTTGCCGAGGTTCTTCACCTGGGACTCGTCCCAGGTGCCCTCCTTGTACCTGCCGTCGATCGCCACCGCGGTGTGGTAGTCGATGCAGAAGGCGGGAACCAACTTGCCGTCGATCTTGAGGGCCAACTGGCCGACACTCTTCGGCGCGCCCTCGAGCATGAGCTTGACGCTGCCGCCCACGGACTTGGCCTGGCCGGTGGCCGGTTCCTCGGCGGCGGCCGGTGCGGCGGCGCCGAGCGCCAGCGCGCTGCCGGCGACGGTCGCGAGGGCGATCCGCGCCCAGCGTCGTCCGCGTACTCCGAACATCACGATTCGTGCACCTCTCCCCGGGGGTGGTGTGGCCCGCTCGTGGCGGGCCTGCATGGGTCGCCGTTCCCGCGGGATTTCGCACCACCCGCACACGAGAACGCGACGGGGCATTATGGAACACGAATTGATCTCTTGTCAGCTCCTGAGCTTGTGTCGCCCGGTATTTCCGGTTCGTCCCGTCCTCACACCAGGCGTCGGTCCGCCGCCCAGCGGGACAGCTCGTACCGGTTGGACATCTGGAGCTTGCGCAGCACGTTGGAGACGTGCGTCTCGACCGTCTTGATCGAGATGAACAGCTCCTTGGCGATCTCCTTGTACGCGTACCCCCGGGCGAGCAGCCGCAGCACCTCGCGCTCCCGGTTGGTGAGCTGGTCCAGCTCCGGGTCGGCGACCGGCGCGTCCGGACGGGCCGCGAAGGCGTCCAGCACGAACCCGGCCAACCGGGGGCTGAACACCGCGTCACCGTCGGCCACCCGGCGGATCGCCGCGGTCAACTCGTCCGGGGAGATGGTCTTGGTGACGTAGCCCCGCGCGCCGGCCCGGATCAGCCCGATCACGTCCTCGGCCGCGTCCGACACGCTCAGCGCCAGGAACTTGACCTGCGGATGGGTACGCCGCATCGCGTCCAGCACCGCCCGGCCGCCCCCGTCGGGCATGTGCACGTCGAGCAGGACCACGTCCGGCCCGGTGGCGGCGATCCGGGTGACCGCCTCGGCCACCGTGCTCGCCTCACCCACCACCTCGACGTGCGCGCCCAACTCCGCCCGGACCCCGGCCCGGAACATGGCGTGGTCGTCCACGAGGAAGACCCGCAGCCGCTCGGTACGGGCGTCCGCCCCCTCGACCGGTTCCATCGACTGCTCCGCCATGTCATCTGTCCCTTTCCGCCGTGGAGCCGTTGCCGGTGATCGGCAGAATCAACCGGACCTCGGTTCCTTCCCCGGGCCCGGACCGGATCTCCGCCCGGCCGCCGTGCCGCTTCATCCGTCCGACGATCGATCCTCGTACGCCGTGCCGGTGGTCCTCCACGGTATCCGGGTCGAATCCCTTGCCCCGGTCCCGGACGAAGACGCTCACCTGCTCCGGCTCGACCTCGGCGTAGAGCGACACCGTCGCCACCCCGGCGTGCCGGGCCGCGTTGACCAGCGCCTCGCGGGCCGCCGCCACCAGCGCCCCGACCCGCTCGTCGGTCTCCCGGTCCCCCACCACCACCGCCTCGACGGTGATCGCGAAGGTGTCCTCCACCTCGGCGGCAGCCTGCTCCAGCGCCGCCGCGAACCGCTCGCTCGGCGAGCCGGTCGGCTTGTAGAGCCAGTTGCGCAGCGACCGCTCCTGGCCCCGGGCCAGCCGCTGCACCGTCTTGACGTCGCTGGCGTTGCGCTGGATCAGCGCCAGGGTGTGCAGCACCTGGTCGTGCACCATGGCGGCCAGTTCGGCCCGCTCCTGCTCGCGGATGCGCCCCTCCCGCTCCGAGCGGAGCTGGCTCCACGTGCGCCACAGCACCGGCGCCGCCACCACCCCGACCCCGGCCAGCCCGACCAGCGCGAAGATCACCCCGTTGACGACCGCGTCGACGTTCTGCACCGGCGAGTAGACCGCCGCCACGCCGATGATGCCGACCGCGACCAGCACCCCGCCGCCGACGAACCGGAGCACGAACGCCCGCCGGTCGCTCTCCTCCACCACCGCGCCCAGCCAGGGCACCGGCATGGACTCGCCCCACTGCCGGCGGCGCTCCGGCGCGGACTGGTGCCAGATCACCCCGGCGCCCACCGCGATGATCGCCACCAGCCAGCCGGCGGTGCCCGCCGCGCCGACCGAGTCGAAGACCATCACCTGCACCAGCAGCACGCCCAGCCCGATCAGCACGAACGGCAGCAGCTGGGCCAGGTCCCGGCGGGGCGGCGCGGCGGCGTCCCCGGGACGCAGCGGCACCACCGCCCAGAACGCCGCGTACAGCAGCAGTCCCAGGCCGCTCAGGCCGAGCAGGACCATGAACGCGACCCGGACCCGCAGCACCGGGATGCCGAGGTGGTCGGCGATGCCGGCGGCCACGCCGGCGGCCAGCCGGTGCTCGGGCGCCCGGTAGAGGCGGGGCGGCTGCGTCACGGTGCTGATCGGAGGCTCCCTGGTCACGGAGGGTGCGGCACGGACACCGGAGGGTCCACCGGTTCCGGTCCGATCGTCACACGGCGCGCGGGCCGCCGACCACGGGGACGCCCCGGACATTCGCGCGGCCGGGATCTCAGGGTGGGGTCAGGGTCGGGTCCGGAGGACGCTCGGGCGACCGACGCAGCAGGATCGAGGTATGACCGAGCAAGCTGCCCCGTCGCCCCGCCCCGGGGCGGCCGGGTGGGGCGGACCGCCGACCCCGCCGTACCCCGCCGCCGACCCGGGCACGTCCGTGCCACCGGGAGGCGGCGGCGACGCCGCGCCGCCGCCCGGCGGGTACGCCCCGCCACCGTCCGGCGGCGCCGCCTTCACCTCACGGTACGGCCTGGTGCGTCCGCGCGAGGGCCGGTACCTGGCCGGAGTCTGCGCCGCGGTCGGCCGGGCCACCAACACCGACCCGGTGCTCTGGCGGGTGATCCTCGCTGTGCTGGGCTTCTTCGGCGGTGTCGGCATCCTGGTCTACGTCGCCGCCTGGCTGATCATCCCCGGGGAGGGGGACAGCGCCTCCCCGGTGGAGTCGATGCTGGGCCGGGGGCGGTCCAGCATGTCCCCGGTCACCGTCATCCTGTTGACCGTCCTGGTCGCGGTGAGCTTCGGCTACATCGTCACCGACCCGTTCCGGGCGGTGCTGCTCGGCGCGGCGATCCTGATCGGGGGCGCGCTGCTGCTCAACCGGGACGGGCGCACCCCGTCGGCCGGTGACGGCGGGCCGCCCGCCCCGGCCACCGCGCCGCCCGGCCCGGTGCCGCCGGTCAGCTACCCGGCCCCCGGGCTCTTCGACCCGACGCAGCCGACCCCGGCGGCCCCGCCCGCGCCGGCCCGTACGGCGGAACTCCCGGCCTGGTCGGCCGCGCCGCAGCCGACGTACCCACCGGCCGGGGCGCAGGCGGTGGCCGGCCGGCCGGTGGCACCGCCCCCCGTCGGGGCGCCGACCGTCCCCGCGCCGCCGGTGAACGCGCCGCTGCCCCCGAGCTACCGGCCGCCCTTCGCACCGCACGGCCCGTACGCCGGTCCGCCCGCGCCGCCTCCACCGCCGGTACGCCCGCCGAAGCCGCCGAAGCGGCCGCGCGAACGGTCCGCGCTCGGCGCGATCACCTTCTCGCTGATCTTCCTGGCCCTCGGTGTGGTGGCCATCCTCGACCTGCTCGGCGTCTTCCCCATCGGCGCCGCCGCCTACTTCGCCGCCGCGCTGGCCACCATCGGCCTCGGGCTGCTGGTCGGCACCTGGTTCGGCCGGGCCCGCTGGCTGATCGCGCTGGGCCTGGTCACCGCCGCCGCGCTCGGCGTGGCCACCGTCGCCGAGTCCTACGACCGGATCCGGGGCGTGGACGGGAACGTCACCTGGGCCCCGACCGACCTGCGCGACCTGGCCACCCGGTACGAGAACAGCTTCGGCGACGCCACGCTGGACCTGCGGGGCATCGACTTCGACAAGCGGGACACGGAGGTCACCGTCGTGGTGAACTTCGGGCAGGCGACCGTCGTGGTGCCGCCGAACGTCGACGTGACCACGGTGACCGACGTCAACGCGGGGGACGCGACGATCTTCGGCCGGCGCTCCGACGGCCGGTCCCGCGAGGTCACCGACCTGGGCCCGGACGGCGCGGGTGGTGGCACGCTGCGCCTCAACGTCCACGTCAACGCCGGCAACCTGGAGGTGACCCGGTGAGGGTGCACCGCACGGATCTCGTCTCCCTCCTGTTCGGGCTGCTCTTCGTCGGTCTCTCCGTCTGGTGGCTGCTGGCCCAGATCCTCGGGCTCGCCCTGCCGCCGGTCGGCTGGTTCCTCGCCGGCGCGCTGCTGCTGATCGGGCTGCTCGGCCTGATCGGGGCGCTGCGCTCCGGCCGGCACGACCGCCGCGAGGGGCCACTCCCGGCGACGGAGCCGACCGGCGACGAGCCGCGGCTGCCGGTCGCCGACGAGCCGGCCGCGCCGGAGCCGACCCGGATCGACGGACCCGGTCCCGCCGACACCCGGGAGGAGCCGGACGCGGCCCGGTCCGGTCAGCCGGCCACCGCGGAGATCCGGCTGGAGGGGCCCGAGGAGTCCACCGCCCCGATCTGGGCGCCGGACGCCGGGAACCGCGCCACCGGCCCGGCCGCCGGGTATCAGGCCGCCGACGCCGACGAGTGGCCGACCGCGGCGGTCAGCGACCGGCCCGCCGAGGCGGTCGAGGACCGCGACGCGGACACCCGGGAGCAGGAGCCGGGCTGGTCCCCCGTCGAGCCGGTCACCGGGCCGCCGGCCGGTGAGCGTCGCCCGCCGAGCTGACCGCGGCGCTGCGGGCGTCGTGCGCGGGCTCGTATGCTGGCCGGTGGAGATCCCGCCCTCCTCCGGCCGGTCCGCTGCGCCGGGTCGGCGTCCACGGCCGGGCCGTCAGGTCGCCGGGCCCACCGGTGACCGCGCGTACCAGGTCGACAGCGGCGGACCCGCCGCGATGCCCGTCTCTACCCCGTCAGGAGCCCGCCCGACATGACCCAGTCCCCCGCCGTGCGCACCCCCGGCCGGTCCGGTCCGGTCCGCATCGGCGAGCGCGCCGCCCGTACCCTCGTCACCGAGCTCGCCCGGCGTAACGACGCCAAGGCCGCCCTGCTGGTCGGCGCGACCCCGGAGTCCGCGGTGCTGGCCGCGGCGATCGACGCGCTGCTCCCCGGCGACACGCTCACCGTGGTGCCGGCCGAGACCACCGACGCCGCGGCGCTGCGCGAGCACGTCACGGCCCAGGGTCGCTGGGTCGCCGACCGGGTACGCGTCGTCGACTCCCTCGCCGAGGCCGACGCCGCCGAGGTGGTCGTCGCCGCCGAGCCCCTGACCGGCACCGCCGAGCAGGCCCGGACGACCGTCGAGGGCCTGGCCAAGTACCTCACCGACGGTTCGGTGCTGAGCGTGGCCGCGCCGGTGTTCCGCACCGAGGGCGCCGCCGCCGAGCTGGACCGGCAGGGCGTGCTGCACGGCGTCGGCGTCGACCTGGTGCTGCGCAACACCCCGCCGGTCCGGGTGCACCACCTCCGGTTCACCCCGGCGGACGCCGCGCTGGCCACCCGGCTGGCCCCGGCCCACCGGCCGTCCAGCGTGCCGCTGACCCGCGGCATGCACATCGACTCCAACGGCGTCGCGGCGGCCGGCATCGCGCTCGGGCTCGCCGCGGTGGCCCGGGTGGCCCGCCCGAAGTCGAAGCTCTGGCTGCTGCCGGCGCTGGCCGCCGCCCCGGTGGCCGCCTTCTTTCGGGACCCGGAGCGGGACGTTCCGGAGGACCCGTCGGCCGTGGTCGCGGCCGCCGACGGCCAGGTGCTGTCGGTGCAGCGGCTGCACGACGAGCGGTTCGGCGACGGTGAGTGGCTGCGCGTCGCGGTCTTCCTGTCGGTGCTGGACGTGCACGTCAACCGGGCCCCGGTGGCCGGCAAGGTGGTCGACTACTTCGTCGCCGACGGCGGGTTCGCCAACGCGATGAAGCCGGAGGCCGAGCACAACGTGGCGGCGTACACGGTGCTCGACACCCCGCACGGCACGGTCGTGGTGGCGCAGCGCACCGGGCTGATCGCCCGGCGGATCGTGCAGCGGGCGCCGATCGGCTCGCTGCTGGCCAAGGGCGAGCGCTTCGGGCTGATCCGGTTCGGCTCGCGCACCGACGTCTACCTGCCGGTGGACGCCGCCGAGCCGCTGGTCGGCCCGGGCGACAAGGTGGTCGGCGGCGCCACGGTCATCGCCCGCTGGCGCTGACCGACGGACACGTGCAGAGGGGGCGCCGCGAATCGCGGCGCCCCCTCTGCGTACGTGCGGTGGGTCAGGCGGTACGGCGCTGGTGCAGCCAGAGCAGCGGACCGCTGACCAGGTAGCCCACCACCACCAGGGCGAAGGTGAGCCGGATGTCGACGAGCGCGCCGATCACCGGGGCCAGCCAGACCCACGGCGGGAGCTTCAGCAGCCGGGCGAGCTTGGCGTACGGGAAGCTGGAGACCATCGCGAAGGCGAGCAGGGCCACCCCGGCGATCTGCACGACCGCCGGCAACGGCAGCCCGATGGCGACCGTGAGGGCCAGCACCGCCGCCGCCATGGTCGTCGGCACGCCGCAGAAGAACCGGCCGTCCTTCGGCGAGACGTTGAACCGGGCGAGGCGGATCGCCGCGCAGGCGGCGACGAGGGCGGCGGCCACACCGGCGGCGGCGGTGGGGGCCGACCCGGCGAGCGAGGCGTAGACCACCACCGGCGCGGCGAGGCCGAAGGAGCACATGTCGGCCAGCGAGTCCATCTGGGCGCCGAACGGGCTGGCCACGCCGAGCTTGCGGGCGAGCGCGCCGTCGAGGCCGTCGAAGGCGACACAGGCGATCAGCAGCAGCGCCGCCACCCGGGCCTCGCCGGCCATGGCCACGAAGATGGCGGTGATGCCGAGCATCAGGCTGGCCAGCGTGCAGGCGTTGACCAGGGCGAACTTCATCCGGCGGGCCGCGGTGCGCTCACCGGGCAGCAGCGGGATGGACATCGCCGGGGACTCGTCCACCGCGGGGGCGGGGGCGAGGGCGGGGCTCACCGGCATGACCGCCTCGATCTCGGCCCGGCCGAAGCGGTCGAAGCCGTACCGGCGGCGGGGCCGGTCGACGAGGTGATCCGGCAGCACCAGATCGGTGCCGGGGTCGCCGTCGCGGCGGCCCACCCGGACCAGCAGCACCTGGCGGGCGAACGTGCTGCTGCGGCGCAACCGGCCCGCCCAGCGACGCCCTGCGGGGCGCGGACTGTCAGTCGTACGACGCCGGCGCCATGGGGCTCTCGGCACGTTTCCTCCATCACCGGATCGGCTGGCCGCCCAGGTGGGCGGGTGTCCGGCTGTCTCGGGCCGGACCGCTGTCGGCCCGGCAGCCGTCGAAGCGGAGTACACCATTGCACAGGGGAGTGGTGGTTGGCGATAGCTGCCGGCGGTACTTATATCTCCGTTAACCGCGCGAACCGCTCCGTTATTCCCATCTCGGGCTCCATCGCCCGTTTCCTACGCCAACCCGCATCTCCGACTGTACCGGAGGTGCCCCCGATCGGCTCGGCGGGCGCGTGCTATCGCCCCGACCGTCCGGTTGCCAGAGCCGCCACCTCGGTCATCCGCAGGCCCGCCACCTGCGCATTCGTGAACCAGGCGGCCTCGGCGGTCGATCCGCCGGCGAGTTCGGTGACCACCGCCTCGGTGGGGGCCTCGACCCGCACCCGGTAGACCACCCGGACGCTGTGCCAGTCCATCGGACGCCCCTCCGGACCCAGCGCGGCGGGATGGTGCAGATTACTGACGGTCAACAAGCCGACCACGGTACCGAGCTGCCCGGACTCCTCCACCAGCTCGCGCAGCAGCCCGGCGGCCGGCTGCTCGCCGTGATCCGTGCCACCTCCCGGCAGGTGCCACTTGCCCGCGCCGGGATAACCGGGGGCGATCCGGGTCAGCAGCACCCGGTCGTCCGGGTCGGTGACGAGTCCGTACGCGGCGAAGCGCTGCCGTCGGTCGGCGGTGGCCGCGGCGACCTGCCCTCGGCCAGGGTCACCGCCGCCAGCGGCGCCGACGGCGAGGCCGCCGGCCGGCAGCGCCCGGGACAGGTCCCCCGGCAGGGGCGTGACGGGAAGGCCGAGCAGCTCGGCGGTGAACGGCATCAGCGGCATCCCGGCCGCCTCCCGCGGGGTGAACCAGCCCAGCTCGTCGTTGCCGCCCGCCGGTTCGGGGCGCAGGTCGGCGCCCCGGGCCTCCACGTCGAAGACCAGCCGGTCGGTGTGCACCGCGACGTCGGGGTCGCGGTAGGTGGTCACGTCGGCGACGGCGTCCCGCACGCCGGTGACCTCGACGGTCAGCCCGGTCTGCTCGGCGAACTCCCGCACCACCGCGGCCACCGGATGCTCACCGTGCCGGACACCCCCACCGGGCACCCGCCACACCCCCGGAAACGGGCAGCCCGAGGCCCCCCGCACCAGCAGCACCCGCCCGTCGGAGCCCCACAGCACCCCGTACGCCCCGATCCGCCGCCGTTCCTCCACCCGTCCACACTCCCCCGCCACCCACCCACACCGGGTCGATCATGAAGTTGTCGCCGTCACCGTCGGCGTGTCCCGACAATAACTTCATGATCACCGGCAAGGGGGCGGGAGGAGGGAGCCGGGGAGGGGAGGGTCAGGTGAGGTTGGCGGCCTGGACGGCTTCGGCGGTGACCTCGGTGAGGCGGTCGGTGGGGAGCGCGCCCAGCTCCTCCTTCGCGAACCACCTGGCCTCGCAGGTGGAGCCGCCGACGTCGGCGACCGTGGGCGGGGCGGGCTTGTCGACGACCACCCGATAGAAGGCGCGGACGCCGTGCCAGTCGATCGGGTAGCCCTCCGGGCCGAGCGAGGCGGCGTCCCGGTGGCTGGCGACGCCGAGCAGCTCGACCAGGCGACCGGACTGACCGGTCTCCTCGACCAGCTCCCGGATCAGCGCCGCGCCGGGCTGCTCGCCGTAGTCGGTGCCACCGCCGGGCAGGTGCCAGCAGCCCGCGCCCGGGTACCCGTCGGAGACCCGGGTCAGCAAAACCCGACCCTCGGGGTCGGTCACCACCGCGTACGCGGCGAAGCGCTGGGCGCGGTGCAGGCCGTCCGGCCCGGGCACGGCGTAGAAGGAGGGGAACTCGGGCGCCTCGTCGGGGACGATGTCGGCCGAGGAGGCGGGCAGGCCGAGGGCGCGCGCGGTGAACGAGCGCAGCGGCAGCTGCCGGGCCTCGTCGAGGGTGTACCACCGGGCCAGGTCGGTGGGGCGGTCCACCCGGTCGGTCAGGGTGCCACCGCGCACGGTGACCCGGTAGACGAGGCGGTCGGTGTGGATGGTGATGCCCCGGTCGGGCAGGGCACGCATGTCGGCGAGGACGTCGTCCAGGCCGGAGACGGCGACCGAGAGGCCGGTCTCGGCGGCGGTCTCCCGCACGACGGTGTGCCGGGGATCCTCACCGTGGTCGACCGCCCCTCCGGGCAGGGACCACACGCCGGGGGTGCCGGAGCGCTCCGAGGCGCGGACCAGCAACACTCGGCCGACTGAATCAGCACAAACTGCGTATGCCGCGATCCTGCGGAGCGGCTCCAGCAAGGTGGTCACGAGACGAAATTGTCCCCGCGTCCGGTTACCGGCATCGAAAAGAGTCAGATTCCTGACTCTTGGCTGGCGTATCAGGGATCGATCAGGGTAGGGATCCGGGCGGTCACCGAGGTCGTCCGGCCACCCGCCGACGGACCGTGGGGACATGACCTCGACGACCCCACCCCAGGCCCCGTACAAGCAGCTGCGCCGCCCCACCACCGACCGGATGGTGGCCGGTGTCGCCAGCGGCCTCGGCCGCTACTTCGCCGTCGACCCCACCCTGGTCCGGCTGATCTTCGCCGTCACGACCCTGCTCACCGGCGGGCTCGCCGCGCTGGCGTACCCGATCATGTGGTTCCTGATGCCGGAGGAGCCGCCGGGCGCGCCCGCCTGGCCGCACCCGGCGGGCGCCGCGCCCGGTGCCGCACCGGCGACGACCTGGCCGCCGGCCCCGGCCCCGGAGCCGGTCACCGAGCCGCTGCCGACGCCGCAGCCGGAGCCCCGCCCGGCACCTCAGCCGCCGACGCCGCCGGCCGGATGAGCCGGGATCACTCCCACTCGATGGTGCCCGGCGGCTTGCTGGTCACGTCCAGGACCACCCGGTTGACCTCGGCGACCTCGTTGGTGATCCGGGTGGAGATCCGGGCGACGACCTCGTAGGGCAGCCGGGACCAGTCGGCGGTCATCGCGTCCTCGCTGGAGACCGGGCGCAGCACCACGGGATGCCCGTAGCTGCGCCCGTCACCCTGCACCCCGACGCTGCGCACGTCGGCCAGGAGCACCACCGGGAACTGCCAGACGCCCCGGTCGAGGCCGGCGTTGGTCAGCTCCTCCCGGGCGATCAGGTCGGCCTTGCGGAGCAGGTCCAGCCGCTCCCGGTCCACCGCGCCGATGATCCGGATGGCCAGGCCCGGACCCGGGAACGGGTGCCGCCAGACCATCGCCTCGGGCAGGCCCAGCTCCAGGCCGAGCGCGCGGACCTCGTCCTTGAAGAGCGTGCGCAGCGGCTCGACCAGGGCGAACTTCAGGTCCTCCGGGAGGCCGCCGACGTTGTGGTGGCTCTTGATGTTGGCGGTGCCGGTGCCGCCGCCGGACTCCACCACGTCCGGGTAGAGGGTGCCCTGAACCAGGAACTCGACGTCGCCGTGCGAGGCGATCTCCCGGGCGGCGGCCTCGAAGACCCGGATGAACTCCCGGCCGATGATCTTGCGCTTCTGCTCCGGGTCGGTCACCCCGGCCAGCGCGCCGAGGAAGCGCTCCTGGGCGTCGACCACCTTGAGCTTGATGCCGGTGGCGGCGACGTAGTCCTTCTCCACCTGCTCGGCCTCGCCGGCGCGCAACAGGCCGTGGTCGACGAAGACGCAGGTGAGCTGGTCACCGACCGCCCTGTGCACCAGCGCGGCGGCGACCGCGGAGTCCACGCCGCCGCTCAGGCCGCAGATGACCTCCTTGTCACCGACCTGCTCCCGGATCCGGGCGACCTGCTCGTCGATGATGTTCTCGGGCGTCCAGGTCGGCTCGATCCCGGCGATGTCGTAGAGGAAGCGCTTGAGCATCTCCTGGCCGTGCGCGGTGTGCCCGACCTCGGGGTGGAACTGCACGCCGGCCCGCCGGCCGGCCAGGTCCTCGAAGGCGGCGACCGGCGCGCCCGCCGACTCGGCGGTGACCGTGAAGCCCTCGGGGGCCTCGGTCACGCAGTCGCCGTGGCTCATCCAGACCGGCAGGTCGTCGGGGAGTTCGCGGAGCAGCACGCCGGCGTCGGCGCGGGCCCGCAGCGGGGTCCCGCCGTACTCGCGGTTGCCGGTCCTCGCGACCGTGCCGCCGAGCGCCCGGGCCATCGCCTGGAAGCCGTAGCAGATGCCGAAGACCGGCACGCCGGCGGTGAACATGCCGGCGTCGATCTGGGGAGCGCCCGGGGCGTAGACGCTGGACGGGCCGCCGGAGAGGATGATCGCGGCCGGCTTCTTCGCCAGCATCTCCGCCACCGGCATGGAGTGCGGGACGATCTCCGAATAGACCTTCGCCTCACGCACCCGGCGCGCGATGAGCTGGGCGTACTGGGCTCCGAAGTCCACCACGAGGACGGGACGAGGCGTGCTCATGTGCAGAAAGCCTACCCACCGCCACCGCCGCCCCGGGCCGCGCCCCGCGCCATCCGCGTGGCGCGTCGGCCGACCTGTCGTACGGCTCACCGGCGCCCGCCCATCCCGTCCGGTACGCCCCGGGATGTCCCTCGGGCCGGCGTCCCGCGCTCCGCACCGCTACCGTGCCGACGGCCCCGGGCGGACGGGGGACGAGAGGGGCACGAATGGGCGAGGTGACGATCCGGCCGTTCCGGCCCGAGGACGGCGAGACGCTGTCGGCCCTGGTGGTTCGCTGCCTGCGGGAGGTCAACAGCCGCGACTACCCGGCCGAGCTGATCGACCGGATGTGTGCCCACTTCACCCCCGACCGGTTCCGCGAACTCGGCTCCGAACGACGGATCTACGTCGCGCAGCGCGACGGGCGGGTGGTCGGCACGGTGTCCCGGGACGGCAACAAGGTCTACACCATGTTCGTCGACCCCGACGCGCACGGCGGCGGCATCGGCCGCCGGCTGATGCGGCACATCGAGGACCTGGCCCGGGCCGAGGGTCACGAGTTCATGGAGACCGGGGCCAGCATCACCGGGCACGGCTTCTACCGGCGGATCGGCTACCGGGACGTCCGGGTCAGCGACACCGAGTTCGGCATCAACCACATCCTGCGCCGGCCGCTGCGCCGCTAGCCGCGGGCAGCAGGAGCCTCCGTGATGCCGCCGCGCGGCAGCGCCACCTCGTCGGCGACCGCGGGGGCGTACCCCTCGACCGCGCTGACCCGACGGGCGATGATCCCGAGGAGCACCCCGTAGACCACCTTCGAGGTGATGTCGGCCACCGTGTACGTGATCTGCCGGGCCACCACCCCGTCGGCCGAGTCCCACAGGGCCGGCATCAGGTACGCCCCCGGGTAGAGCAGCCACGAGACGAGCACCAGCCACCACACCGCCCGGGCCGGCCCTCGCGCCGACCGGGGCAGCCGGGCCAGGTTGCCGAAGATGATCCGGGCCACCAGGACGAGCAGCAGGACGAAGAAGAGCGTGCTGACCAGTCCCCAGACCCAGAACGGCGCGTCCCGCTCGACCTCGTGGAACTGCCCGGCGTACCCGGTGTAGATCATGGCGAGCCCACCGACGACGAAGGCCACCCAGCTCTGGTGGAACCGGCGGCCGGTCACGCCCATGACGATCAGCAACTGGATCAGCAGCACCGGCACGTCGATCGACCAGTTGACGTACCGGTAGCCGTTGGAGAAGAGGGTGCCCGACTGGACGAACGCCGTGCCGTCCCACCGGAAGGCGCCCACCCACCGCTGGTAGAGCAGGAACAGTTCGAAGAAGGCCGACACCATCACGACGGCGGAGAGCACCGACGAGAACTGGTACCTCGGCGCCAGGGAACTCCGGGTGACCAGGAAGTAGACCAGCCCGGCGGCCATCACGGCGAAGCCCAGGCTCAGCACGTGCGAGATCAGGGTGAACTGGTCCACGTTGTACGAGAACGTGTTCTCGAAGTTCACGTCTCCCCCGCTCCGCCGACCAACCCGGCATTTGACCCCTCTATCCACGAACTGCCTGATTACCGTAGGTGGTGATGACAGCGCAGCGAGCGTGATCCGCCGAACCCGGACGTCCACGCAGGCGAGTCGTCGAGCGGCCGGGCACCCGTCCGGCCGAACGGGGCAGGAGACGACGACGTGTGGTGGCTGTGGCTCTACGTGGCCGCGATGGCGGCCGGCGCACTGCTCTTCCTCCGCTGGCACGCCGACCCGAGAGGGGTCCCCCGGATCGAGTACCGGGTGGCGATCGCCATCCCGGTCTGGTCCGGGCTCTGGTACACGCTGATGGCCCTCGGCGGCGGTCGGACCGACGGAGACGACCACCCGATCTACTGGGCGCGGTACGTGGACTGGACGGTCACCGCCTCGCTGCTGCTGGTCGCGCTGGTCCTCACCGCGACGCACGCCCTGCCCGGACGGCATCCCACCCTGCTGGCCGCGCTCGTCGGCACGAACGTCGCCATGCTCCTCAGCGGCTTCCTCGCCGACCTCACCACCGACCCGTGGGCCCGGTATCTGCTCTTCGGCCTCGGCAGCCTGGGCCTGCTCGTCGTCCTCGCCCTGATCTGGGGCCCGCTACGGGCCGTCGCCCGCCGCCAGCCGGACGGGCTCTACCACACGTACCGGGAAGCCGCCGCGCTGCTCAGCGTCCTCTGGGCGGGGTACCCGCTGATCTGGATCCTCGGGCCCTCCGGCGTCGAACTGCTCGGGGCCGCCGTCGTCAGCGGCCTGTTCGTCGCGCTGTCCATCGCGTCGAAGGTGGGCTGGAGCATCATCGACCTGGGCCGGTTGCGGGCGCTCAGCGCCCGGGGTGAACTCTCGCTCCGGAATCCGCCATGACGGCCCCCACCGGCCCCCCGGGCCTCGAAGGCCCGCGCCCGGCCGCGACCGGCGCACCAGCGGGACGGGCGGCCCGGCGGCGGACGGCGTTGTGCGTGGCGGGGCAGAGCGAGCGCACGCTGCCCGTCCCGCACCCGGGCCGCCGGATGCTGGGCCTGGTCGGCGGCACGTCGCTGCTGACCGCCGTCGCCCTGCTGGTCCTGGCGCCGGTGCTGCACCGTCACGACGTCGGGGCTTCCCCGGCGTACCTCCTCGCCGGGCTGCTCCTCGGCCTGCCGCACGGGGCGGTCGACCACCTGGTCCCCGCCTGGATGTCGGCCCGGGCCCGTCCGCCGGCCGCCCGGCTGGCCGTGGCGTTCGGCTACGCGGCCCTCGCCGGGGCCGCCCTGGTGGTGTTCCGTGCCGTGCCGGGCCCCGCGCTGGTCGGCTTCCTCGCCCTGTCCGTCGCCCACTTCGGGACCGCCGACGAGGCGTTCCACGCCGAACGGGACGGCCGGCCGGTCCGTCAGTCGGTGTCCGGGGTGCTGGCCCGGGGCGGACCGCCGGTGCTGGTGCCCCTGCTGCTCTGGCCCGACGCGGTGGACCTGTTGCTCACCGCCGTCGCCCCGGGCGTGCCGGAGCTGCTCACCGTCGAGGTGCGGGCCCTGGCAGTGGCCTGCCTGCTGGCCGCCGTCGCCCGCACGGTGCTACGGGACGTGCGGGCGGGCCGGCGGGCCGACGCCGCCGAACCGGTCCTCCTGCTCGCCCTGTTCGCCACCGTGCCACCCGCGCTGGCGATCGGTGTCTACTTCGCCACCTGGCACTCGGCCCGGCACGTGGCCCGGCTGCTGCACGGCGACCCCGGCAACCACGCCGACCTGGCCGCCGGCCGACTCGGGCCGCCACTGCGCCGCTTCGCCCGGCGGGCGGCCCTGCCCACCGTGGCCGCGGTCACCGCCCTGGCGGCGTTGACCGTCGCACCGGGCCGACCGATCGACCTGCTGCCCGCCACCGTCGCCGTGCTGGCGGCGCTCACCGTTCCGCACTCCGCCCTGGTGGCCTGGATGGACCGGCGTGCCCGGCCCCGGCACCCGTCGAACCCGGAGAACTGACCGGCCGGGCCGGTCAGCGCAGCGCCCCCGGAGCGTCCGCCGGCACCGCCGGCCGGCGCGGCGCGACCGGCGCCACCCGCCGGTACGCCTCACCGAGCGGCGGACGGGGATCGTCCTCGCCCTTGTTCGGCCAGTACGCCATCGCCCGCTCCGCCTGCGCGGTGATCGTCAGCGACGGGTTCACCCCGAGGTTCGCCGAGACCGCCGCGCCGTCGACCACGTGCAGCCCCGGGTGGCCGTAGACCCGGTGCCAGGGGTCGATCACCCCGTCGGCCGGGGACGCGCCGATCACCGCCCCGCCCAGGATGTGCGCGGTCATCGGGATGTTGAACGGCTCGGTCAACGCGCCGCCGGGCGTACCGCCGATCTCCTCGGCGAGCAGCCGGACCGCCTGGTTGCCGGCCGGGATCCAGGTCGGGTTCGGTGCGCCGTGACCCGGGCCGGAGACCAGCCGGCGGCCGAACGGGCCACGCCGGAACCGGGTGGTCAGCGAGTTGTCGACCGACTGCATGACCAGGGCGATCACCGTCCGTTCCGACCAGCGCCGGACGGAGAGCATCCGGGCGGCCGTCGCGGGCTGCCGGACGATGGCGCCCAGCCAGCGCCGGACCCGGCGCGGCCCGCCGTCGACCAGCAACGACTGGAGCAGCCCCATCGCGTTCGAGCCCCGGCCGTAGCGGACCGGCTCGATGTGGGTCTGCGGGTCGGGGTGGAACGAGCTGGTGATCGCCACCCCCTCGGTGAAGTCGAGACCACGGGAGCGGGCCTGGCGCGGCCCGACCGACGCGCCGAGGATCGCCTCGGAGTTGGTCCGGGTCAGCTCGCCCAGGCGCGGCGACAGCGCCGGCAGCGCCCCGCTCGCCTTCATCGCGTGCAGCAGCCGCTGGGTGCCGAGCGCCCCGGCCGCGAAGACCACCTGCTCGGCGTGCACGACCTGACGGCGCTTGCGCAGCCAGGCCCCGGTCCGCTCGGTGTGCACCTCGTACCCGCCGCCGGGCGCCGGCCGGACGGCGGTCACCGTGGTCAGCGGGTGGACCTGGACGCCGAGCCGTTCGGCCAGCCACAGGTAGTTCTTGACCAGGGTGTTCTTCGCCCCGTGCCGGCAGCCGGTCATGCAGGAGCCGCAGTGGTTGCAGCCGGTGCGCTCCGGCCCGACGCCGCCGAAGTACGGGTCCGCGACGCGCTCCCCGGGGCGGCCGATGTGCACGCCGACCGGGGTGGCGTGGAAGGTGTGCCCCACCCCCATCCGCTCGGCCACCGCCCGCATCGCCCGGTCCGCGCCGGTGCTCACCGGGTACGTGGTGACCCCGAGCATCCGCTTGGCCTGGTCGTAGTGGCGGGCCAACTCGTCGCGCCAGTCGGTGATGTCCCGCCACTGCGGGTCCTCGTAGAACGCGGCGAGGGGCTCGTAGAGGGTGTTGGCGTAGACCAGCGAGCCGCCACCCACCCCGGCCCCGGAGAGCACCAGCACCCCACCGCCGGCCTTCCGGTCGGCCGAGCGGAGCAGGGTGATCCGTTGCAGGCCGAAGCAACCGAGCCGCGGGGCCCACAGGAAGCGTCGCAGCCGCCAGGAGGTCTGCGGGAACTCGTCGTCGGCGAAGCGCCGACCGGACTCCAGCACGCCGACCCGGTAACCCTTCTCGGCCAGCCGGAGCGCGGTCACACTGCCGCCGAAGCCCGACCCGATGACGACCACGTCGTACTGCATGGACGCATCATTACCGGCGGGTAGCCATCGCGCCAGTGCCGGTTTTCGCGCGATCATGCGGGGCGACCGGCCGATCCGGTGGCCGTGGGCCGCAACCCGGGGTCGGTGTCGGGGCGTTGTGCAGACGGGGGTGTCGCGGATGACTCAGCCGACAGGGGCGGCACGACGACGGTGGGTGCTGCCGGCCGTCCTCGTCGCGGTCGTCGTGCTGGTGGCCGGGGCGCTGGTGACGATCCGGCTGGTCGGAGACGAGCAGGCGCAGCGCGGGCCGAGCGCCCCGACGGCCGCGCCGACCGCCTCGGCCACGCCGAGCCCGACCGCCCCGCCGGGCGCCGGGGTCACCGGCCCGCTCAACCTGCTCCTCGTCGGGGTCGACACCCGGGTCAGCGTCCCCGGCTGGGAGCCGCACGCCGACTCGGTGCTGGTGCTGCACGTGCCGGCCGGGTTGGACCGGGCGTACCTCTTCTCCCTCCCCCGCGACCTGCTGGTCGACATCCCGGCCTACCCGCCGTCCGGCTACCGGGGCGGGCGGACCAAGCTCACCCAGGCGATGACCTACGGCAGCCGGGTGCCCGGCAGGCCGAAGCAGCCGAGCACTCCGCAGGGGTACGAGCTGCTGCGCAGCACGGTCACCGGCTACACCGGGCTGCGCATCGACGCCGGGGCGGTGATCACCTTCGCCGGCTTCGACCGGCTGGTGGACAGCCTCGGCGGGGTCGACATCTACGTCGACCAGCGGGTGGTCTCGATCCACCGCAAGCCGGACGGCAAGCACCGCGACCCCTCCCCCTCCGGCGGCGGTTACGTCGGGCCGCAGATGGTCTACGAGAAGGGCGAGCGGCACCTCAACGGCTGGCAGGCGCTGGACTACGCCCGGCAGCGCTACATCACCGGCGGCGACTACGCCCGGCAGCGCCACCAGCAGCAGCTCATCCGAGGGCTGGTCACCAAGATCCTCGACGAGGACCTGGCCCGCCAGCCGGACCGGGTGGAGCAGGTGGTCGCGGCGCTCGGCGACACCCTCACCTACGCCGGCGGCCCCCGGATCGTCGATCTCGCGTACGCCCTCGGCGGGATGAGCGTGGACCGGATCAGCCTGGTCGGGCTCCCCGGCACCGGAGTGGGCAAGGGCAGCGCGTACCAGGGCGAGCAGCTCAAGCCGGTCGGCCGGGAGTTCCTGACCGCGCTGAAGGCCGGCGACGTCGACACGTTCCTCGCCGCCCACCCCGAGCTGCGGGTGAAGAGCTAGCGTCCCGACTCGTCGGTGCACCGGCCCCGGGGCGACGCACGACGGGGCCGGATGGAGCGCCCACCCGGCCCCGTCGCCGTCCGTCAGTAGGTGCAGCCGGTGGCGGGCAGCGCCGACGGGGCGGGGACGGATCCGCCGTCGTAGAGGGCGAGCAGCATCGACTGCGGGCAGCGGTTGCCACCGTTGACCCGGACCTCCAGGTGCAGGTGCGGTCCGGTGCTGTTGCCGGTGTTGCCGGTGTAGCCGATGAGCTGTCCGGCACTGACCCGCGCCCCGGCGGCGACCGACCGGGACGACAGGTGGCAGTACTGGTAGTACGCGCCGTCGTCGCCGGTGATGCCGATGCCGTAGCCGCAACCCCCGCCGACGTGGGTGACCGTGCCGGCGGTGATCGCGTACGTGGCCACGCCCGTCCAGGTCGGCAGGTCGATCGCCGGGTAGTCGTGGTGCGGGTCGTCGTACTCGCTGCGGGGCAGGACGTGCCGACCGATGATCAGGCTGTAGTTGCCGCCGCCCCCGCCGCCACCGAGCAGCCACTGCCAGGTGGTCGCGCCGACGGTGGTGCCGCCGGTGAGGCCGCGGCTGGACTTGAAGCTGGTCACGGCGTTGGTGGTGGCCGTGCCCCACGCGCCGTCGACGGTGAGGCCGTGGCCGTACTTGTTGAGCGCGGTCTGCAACGCGCGGACGGCGTTGTTGTTGGCGCCGACGTCCAGGGTGACCTGGAGCTTGCCCCAGGTCAGGGGGCCGACGACACCGTCGTCGACCAGCCCGTTCGCGGACTGGAAGGAACGCACCGCCGAAGCGGTGCCCGAGCTGTAGTAGCCGTCCACGCTCAGCGTCGCACCGTGGTGGCGGAGCAGGAACTGGGCGGAGGCGACATTGGCGCCGGAGGTGCCGGTGCCGAGAGTGGGCCAGGCGGGGGTGGCGGCCTGCGCGGCGGTCGGGCCGACCAGGACGGCGACGGCGGTGAGCACCGCCGCGCCGAGCCAGGTGAGCGCCCGGCGGAGTCTGGAGGACATGCGTGCTCCTTGCGGGACGGGGGGTGCGCGGCGTCGGGGTACGCCACGTCGTCGGTGCGCGGCCGGCCGGCGGGTGGGTCCGCCGGCTGCCCGCGCACCTGCCGACCAGTATGGTGATGGCGATAAATATTTACAATGGTGTGAACTCGGTAAGAAATTTTCGCCATGGCGATGCCATGTGTGGATGCCGAGCGGCGTCGAGGATGGTGACGGTGGCACGGCCCCGAGCGGCGTCGAGGGCGGTGACGCGGGGTGGCCCGACGGTCGCCTCCGGCACGCGGGGCGCACGGCCGGCCGTCCCGACGGTGCGCTGTCGGGACGGCGGATCAGCGGCTCAGGACCGCACCGCTAGAGGCGTTGCGGGGCCGGCGGGCGTTCGGCGCCGAAGAGCCAGGCGTCGAAGAGCGCGTCCAACTGCTTGCCGGAGACCCGCTCGGCGTGCGCGACGAACTCCTTCGTGGTGGCGTTGCCGTTGCGCTTCTCCGCCGCCCAGGTCTTCAGGATCGCGAAGAACGCCTTGTCGCCGACGGCCACCCGCAGCGCGTGCACGGTCATCCCGCCGCGCTGGTAGACCGACTCGCTGAACAGGTTCTCCTTGCCCGGCCGGCCCGGCGGGGTCCGCCAGAGGCGGCTCGACGAGCCGGCGTACCGCCGGTCGAAGGCGGCCTGCGCGGTGTCACCGCCCTGGTGCTCGGCCCAGAGCCACTCCGCGTACGTGGCCAGCCCCTCGTTGAGCCAGATGTCCTCCCAGCGGGCCAGCGAGACGCTGTTGCCGAACCACTGGTGGGCCAGCTCGTGGGTGACCACGCCGGTGTTCTCCCCGCCCCGGAAGAAGCCGGCGGAGTAGACCGGGCGGCTCTGCGTCTCCAACGCGTACCGGATCCGGTCGTCGGCCACCACCACCCCGCCGTACGCGGCGAACGGGTACGGCCCGAAGACGCTCTCCAGGTAGTCGGCGACCTCGGTGGTGCGGGCCAGCGAGGCGTCCGCCGCGCCCTCGCCCAGCCGGGTGCTCACCGCGGTGAACACCGGCCGTCCCTTGTGGGTGCCGGTCTTCACCCGGTACTCGCCGATCACCACGGTGCTCAGGTAACTGGCCATCGGCGCGGCCTCGGACCAGGTCCAGGTGGTCCAGCCACCCTTGTCGCTCCGGCCCTTCGGCACCCCGTTGCTGATCGCCGCCAGTCCCTTCGGGACGGTGATCTCGACGTCGTAGGCGGCCTTGTCGGAGGGGTGGTCGTTGACCGGGAACCAGGTGCTCGCCGACTCCGGCTGCCCGAGCGCGATCGCGCCGTCGCCGGTGTGCAGCCAGCCGCCGTCACCGAGCACGTCGCTGTCCAGCGGCTCCGGCTCGCCGTCGTAGACGATCTCGGCGGTGAACCCGTTGCCGGACATCAGCCCGGTCGCCGGGGTGACCACCAGTTCGCCGCCGTCCCGCTCGTGCCGGGCCGGCGCGCCGTCCACGGTCACCTTCCGCACGGTCAGCCCGGCCAGGTCGAGGTGGAAGGCGGACAGGTCGGCCGTCGCCGTGGCCTGCACGATGGTGGTGCCGGTGAGCCGGTCGGTCGCCGGGTCGTAGCGGACCTTCACCGTGTACTTCCCGACGTCGTAGCCGCCGTTGCCGTACGTGGGGAAGTAGCTGTCGCCGACGCCGGCCGCGCCGGGCCGGAACTCCCGCGCCGTCGGCGTCGGGCTGGCCTCCGCCTGCCGTCGCGGCGGCGCGTCGGTGCCGCACGCACCGAGCCCGAGGGCCGCGACCACCAGCAGACCGATGCCCCGCCGCGTCCACGTCCTGGTCACCGTCACCTCCCCGAGCCGTCCGCGGCAGCCTACCGAGCGACGGTCGACACCGGGTCACGGCAGGGCGGGCGCGGTGGCGCCGGCGAGCCAGGCGTCGAACAGCGGGCGCAGCGGCCGGCCGGCGACCCGCTCGGCGTACCCGACGAAGTCGGCGGTGGTGACGGTACGGTCGCGCCACTCGGCGGTCCAGCCGCGCAGCAGGCGGAAGAAGGTCTCGTCGCCGACGGTACGGCGCAGCGCGTGCACCGCCAGGGCGCCCCGCTGGTAGACGGCGTCGCCGAACATCTCCGCCCGGCCCGGGTCGACCGACGGCTGCGACCAGTCGGTGACCGCGTACCGGGCCTCGAAGGACTGCTGCGCGCTCCGCCCGCCCTCGTGCTCCGTCCAGAGCCACTCGGCGTACGTGGCGAAGCCCTCGTTGAGCCAGATGTCCTGCCAGCGCGCCACCGAGACGCTGTCGCCGAACCACTGGTGGGCCAGCTCGTGCACCACCACCGACGGGTTCGGCCGGCCGGCACGGAAGAAGCCCGGCCCGTAGACCGGCCGGGACTGCGTCTCCAGCGCGTACCCGATCCGGTCGTCGGCGACCGCGATCCCCCCGTACGAGGCGAACGGGTACGGCCCGAAGCGCTCGGCGAGGAAGTCGGCGATCTCCCCGGTGCGGGCGAGGGACCGGGCGGCCGGACCGTCCGCCGGCAGGCTCGCCGCGACCGCGGTGACCGCCGGCCGGCCGCCGTGCACGCCGGTGGTCACCCGGTAGTCGCCGATCACCAGGGTGCTCAGGTAGCTGGCCATCGGCGCGTCCTCGCGCCAGCGCCAGGTCGTCCACCCGTCCGCGCTCGTCCGCTCCCCCGGCACGCCGTTGCCCAGCGCCTCGGTCCCGTCCGGGACGGTGACCTCGACGTCGTAGCGGGCCTTGTCCGACGGGTGGTCGTTGACCGGGAACCAGGTGGCGGCCGACTCCGGCTGGCCCAGCGCGATCGCGCCGTCGGCGGTGTGCAGCCAGCCGCCGCTGCCCAGCTCGCCGTCGCGGACGGCGGTCGGCACCCCGGCGTAGGCGACTTCCACCGTGAAGCCGGCGCCCCGGGGCAGCCCGCGCGCCGGGGTGACCACCAGCTCGTCGCCGTCGCGGCGGTGTGTGGCCGCCGCCCCGGCGACGGTGACCTCGGAGACGTCCAGCCCGATCAGGTCCAGGTTGAACCGGGACAGCGGGGCGGTGGCGGTGACGGTGACGCTCGCCCGCCCGGTCAGCCGGTCGGTGGCCGGGTCGTAGCGCACCCGCAGCCGGTACGCCTCGACGTCGTACCCGCCGTTGCCCCGCCCGGGGACGTACGGGTCGCCGGCGTCGGCGGCGCCGGGCCGGAACGCGTCGTCGTCGGCCGGACCGGTGCAGCCGACGAGCACCGCCACCGCCGTGACGGCCACGGCGAGAGCCGGCCGGATCCGGCGGGAGAGACGACGCACCGGCCGAGCCTATCGGCGCGACCGGTGCGTCGGGGCGGGATCGTGCGGGTCAGCGGTCCAGGACCAGGCCGACCTTCTGGAACTCCTTGAGGTCGCGGTAGCCGCACTTGGCCATCGCCCGGCGCAGCCCGCCGAAGAGGTTGAGCTGCCCGTCCGGCTCGTCGGCCGGGCCGAACAGCAGCCGCTCCATCGAGCCGAGCGGCTCGCCGGCCACCTCGAACGCGCCGCGCGGCAGCGACGGGTGGCTGGCGGCCGAGTGCCACCAGGCGCCGCCGGCCGGGGCCTCCTCGCAGAGCGACAGCGGCTCGCCGAGCATCACCGCGTCCGCGCCGCAGCCGAGCGCCTTGGCGATGTCGCCGGAGGTCTGGATGTCCCCGTCGGCGATCAGGTGCACGTACCGGCCGCCGGTCTCGTCCAGGTAGTCGCGACGGGCCGCGGCGGCGTCGGCGATGGCGGTGGCCATCGGCACCCGGATGCCGAGCACCGACTCGGTGGTGGACCAGTCGTCGCCGCCGATGCCGACGATCACGCCGGCCGCGCCGGTGCGCATCAGGTGCAGCGCCGTCTTGTAGTCGGTGCAGCCGCCGACGACCACCGGCAGGTCGAGGTCGGCGATGAACTCCTTGAGGTTCAGCGGCTCGTCCGTGGTGGAGACGTGCTCGGCCGAGACGATGGTGCCCTGGATGACGAGGATGTCCACCCCGGCGTCGAGGATCACCGGGGCCAGCGCCAGGGTGTGCTGCGGCGAGACCCGGACGGCCACCGTGCCGCCACCGTCGCGCAGCTCACGGACCCGCTCGGCGATGAGGTCCGGGCGGATCGGCTCGGAGTAGACCTCCTGGAGCCGCTTGGTCGCGCGGGCGTCCTCGCCGAGACCGGCCAACTCCTCCAGCACCTTGGTCGGGTTCTCGTAGCGGGTCCACAGGCCCTCGACGTTGAGCACGCCGAGCCCGCCGAGCTGACCGAGCCGCACCGCCGAGGCCGGGCTCATGGTGGCGTCGGAGGGGTGCCCGACGCACGGGATGCCGAACTGGTACGCGTCGAGCTGCCAGCCGGTGGAGACGTCGTCGACGTCCCGGGTCCGGCGGCTCGGCACGATGGCGATCTCGTCCAGGTGGTAGCCGCGCTGCGCGGTCTTGCCCAGCCCGATCTCGACCACGTCACGCATGAGGACTCCAGATGTCTCGGGGGATGGTCAGCGGGAGTGGTAGTTGGGCGCCTCGACGGTCATCTGGATGTCGTGCGGGTGGCTCTCCTTGAGCCCGGCCGCGGTGATCCGGATGAGCTGGCCACGCCGGTGCAGCTCGGGGATGCTCTCCGCGCCGACGTACCCCATCGCGGCGCGCAGCCCGCCGATGAGCTGGTGGGCGACCGCGGAGAGCGGCCCCCGGTAGGGCACCTGGCCCTCGACGCCCTCGGGGACGAGCTTGTCCTCGGCGAGCACGTCCTGCTGGAAGTAGCGGTCCTTGGAGTAGGACTTGGCCTGGCCGCGGGACTGCATCGCGCCGAGCGACCCCATCCCCCGGTACGCCTTGTACTGCTTGCCGTTGATGAAGATCAGCTCGCCCGGGCTCTCCTCGCAGCCGGCCAGCAGGCTGCCGAGCATCACCGTGTCGGCGCCGGCCACCAGGGCCTTGGCGATGTCGCCGGAGTACTGGATGCCACCGTCGCCGATCACCGGTACGCCGGCCGGCCGCGCGGCCCGCGCCGCCTCCATGATCGCGGTGATCTGCGGTACGCCCACCCCGGCGACGATCCGGGTGGTGCAGATCGCGCCCGGGCCCACGCCGACCTTGACGCCGTCGGCACCCGCGTCGACCAGCGCCTTCGCCCCGGCGTACGTGGCCACGTTGCCGCCGACGATGTCGATCGCGACGTCCTTCTTCAGCCGCGCGACCATGTCCAGCACGGCCCGCTGGTGGCCGTGCGCGGTGTCCACGATCAGCACGTCGACGCCCGCGTCGACGAGCGTCCGGGCCCGCTTGTAGGCGTCCTCGCCCACGCCCACCGCGGCGGCGACCCGGAGCCGGCCCGCCTCGTCCTTGGTGGCGTTCGGGTACTGCTCGCTCTTGGTGAAGTCCTTGACGGTGATCAGCCCGCGCAGCTTGCCGGCGCCGTCGACGATCGGCAGCTTCTCCACCTTGTGCTGGCGCAGCAGGGCCAGCGCGTCGTCCTTGCTCACCCCGACCGGGGCGGTGACCAGCGGCGTCCGGGTCATGATCGCGTGCACCGGGGTGGCCGGGTCGGAGACGAAACGCATGTCGCGGTTGGTGACGATGCCGACGAGCTGCCCCTCGGCGTCGACCACCGGCACGCCCGAGATGCGGTAACGGCCGCAGAGCTCGTCCACCTCGCGGAGGGTGTCGTCCGGGCTGGCCGTCACCGGGTTGGTGATCATGCCGGACTCGGAGCGCTTGACCAGGTCGACCTGGAGCGCCTGGTCCTCCAGGGAGAGGTTGCGGTGCAGCACGCCGATGCCGCCCTGGCGGGCCATCGCGATCGCCATCCGCGCCTCGGTGACCGTGTCCATCGCGCTGGAGAGCAGCGGCACGGTCAGCTCGACGTTGCGGGTGAGCCGGGTGCGGGTGTTGACCCGGCTGGGCACCACGTCCGACTCGCCCGGCTGGAGCAGCACGTCGTCGAAGGTCAGACCGAGCGGCACCACCCGCGCCGAACCGGCCGGCAGCTCCGGCAGGTGACCACCCAGCTCGCCGTTGTCGGCGCCACCAGGAAGATCGGTGCTGGGCGAATTTTCCACGATTGCTCTCCTGAGCTGCTCGGACGGGCTTCAGCGAGGGGTGGCGCGCGGGCACCGGCGCACGCCGGCGGGACGGCGCGTCGTTTCATCGTACCCATTGAGCTGCGCGGGCCCCGGCGGTGCCGGCGCGCGTCGGCGGCGCCACAACGGCGGGACCGGGGGCAGGCGTCGCGGGTTCCCGAGGACTACGGTGAGGGGGTGCACGACGAGCCCATCGACCCGTTCAACGGCGACCCGGCCGATCCGGCTGCCGGCCTGCACGATCCTCGCGACGACGACGAGCTCGACCCGCTGACCGACGTCGAGCGCCAGGACGTGCTGGAGGATCTGGCCGACCTGGAGATCTACCAGGCCCTGCTGGCGCCGATCGGGGTACGCGGGCTGGTCATCGAGTGCGAGGACTGCCGGGAGCCGCACTACTTCGACTGGGACCTGCTCCGGGGCAACCTGCGCCACCTGCTGGACTCCGGCCGTCCCCGGGTGCACGAGCCGGCCTACGACCCGGATCCGGACCACTACGTCACCTGGGACTACGCGCGCGGTTACGCCGACGGCGTGCACGACACGCTGACCGAGGGGACCGACGAGGACGACGCCAGCGCCGGCTGACCGGTCGGCCGCACCCGCCGGTGACCTCGGACGACCGGTCCGGGCGGCTGCCGGCGGCTCTGGGGCGACCTGCGCCGGCGCGGTGCGGCGGTGACTCTCGGGCGACCTGCGCCGGCATGGTGACTCTGAGGCGGCATGTCCGGGCGTGGGCGACGGCGGCCCTCGGACCACCAGGCAAAGGGGTGGTGCGCCAGCGGCTCTCAGGCGACCAGGCCGGGGTGGTGCGCCGGCGGCTCTCAGGCGACCAGGCCGGGGTGGTGCGCCGACGGCTCTCAGGCGACCAGGCCGGCGCGGAAGCCGGCGGCCACCGCGTGCGCCCGGTCCCGGGCGCCGAGCTTGCGGAACAGCCGCCGGGCGTGCGTCTTGACGGTGTCCTCCGAGACGAACAGCTCGCGCCCGATCTCGGCGTTGCTCTTCCCCTCGGCCATGCCGAGCAGCACCTGGAGTTCGCGCTCGGTCAGCCCGACCGCCCCCCGGCCACCGCGCTGGCCCGACCCGCCACGCTGACCGGCCGGCACCGGGGTCTCCGCCTCGGCGGCCTCCGCCTCCACCTCGTCGTCACCGCGCTGCACCGGCACCACCGTCGGAGTGGCGCCCGGTCCCTCCGCCGGCCCGGACCAGCCCGGACCCGGCTTGTTGGGGGTACGGCCGCCGGTCGGCCGGGGCGGCGCGCCGACCGCGGCGGTGTCCCGCGCCGGGTCGGTCACCCGGCTGCGGGCGGGCCGCCCGGGGCCGGAGAGCAGCAGCAGGGCCTTGGCCACCGCGCTGGTCAGGTCGTGGTCGGCGCCCTGGATCAGTCCCCGGGCACCGGCGCTGATGGTGGCCGCGGCGGCCTCGGACTCCTCCGCGCCGAGCAGCAGCACGTCGGCCTGCGGCGCGCGGGCCAGCACCCGGCGGACGAAGCCGGCGCTGTCGGGCCGGGTGAGCGCGGTGTCGGCGAGCACGACGTCGACCGGGCGCTCGGAGAGCCGCAGCATCACCTCCGGATCGGAGACGGCCGTCCGCACGACCGAGGCCAGGCCGAGTCGAGCGGCCGCCGAGGTCAACTGCTGCGCGGCGAGCGGTGTTCGTACGCAGACGAGAACGGTACGCACTGTGGTCTCCTCTCCGCAGAGAGCAGACCATGACGCGGTCGGCCGGGGAGGAGGTTCCAGGCAATCCTCCGAACTTTTCCGACATCTGGGGCATATGCCGCGACTTGTCCGAGGTTTTCGATCACAGACGTGTGAGTCGAGGAAAGGTCGGGTACCGAGACGCCAGACCGGAAACGGTGCGCCTGCGCGGACCGCCGCCGGACACCGGATGCGAACGAGAACCTCCGCGGTGCCGCGCGGGAGGAGGGGTGCTGATGTCGAACGTACGTAGACTGCCCGGACCCATCGTCGACCTCTGGGACTGGCAGCGTCTCGGTGCCTGCCGAGGCCGCGACAGCGCCCAGTTCTTCCACCCGGACGGCGAGCGCGGCTCCTCGCGCCTGCGCCGCGAGTCCGGCGCCAAGGCCGTCTGCCGCGCGTGCCCGGTCCGGGCCGAGTGCGCCGCCCACGCGCTCTCCGTCCGCGAGCCGTACGGGGTGTGGGGCGGCTTCAGCGAGTCGGAGCGGCTGCGGCTGCTCGCCCTCGGCTGGGAGGACCTGGCCGACCGCCGGCAGAGCCGGGTCGACATCGCCCGGCTGGAGGCCCGCCTCGGCCGCCCGCACAAGTCCGCCGTGCCGGACCAGCGCAAGATCGCCTGACCGACCGACCAGACCCCGTCGACGCCGCGTCCCGCACCCGGGGCGCGGCGTCGACGTGTCGGGCCGCCGCTCGGCTCAGCGGACGGTCACCGTCACCGTGTGCCAGCCGGTCGCGCCGTCCGGCTCGACCGGCTGCTCGCGGCCGGTCTGCGTCGCGCCGGTGGCGTCGGTGGCCCGCACCTGGAGGGTGTGCTCGCCGGGGCTGGCGTCCCAGCGCCAGGACCACTGCACCCAGGTGTCGATCGACACCGTCGGGGCCAGCGTCGCGTCCCGCCACGGCCCGCCGTCGACGCGTACCTCGACCCGGCTGACGCCCCGGTGCTGCGCCCAGGCCACCCCGGCCACCACGACCGGTCCGGCGGTGAGCCGGTTGCGGGGGCGGGGCGTGTCGATCCGCGACTGCGTCTTCACCGGCCCCTGCGCCGACCAGCCCCGGGGCACCCAGTACGCGTCGAAGTCGGCGAAGCTGGTCAGCTCCAGCTCGGTCACCCACTTGCAGGCCGAGACGTAGCCGTACAGGCCCGGCACCACCATCCGGACCGGGAAGCCGTGCTCGACCGGCAGCGGTTCGCCGTTCATCCCCACCGCCAGCAGCGCGTCCCGCCCGTCGCGCAGCACGACGGTCGGGGTGCCGCAGGTCCAGCCGTCCACCGAGCGCCCCACCACCTGGTCCGCGCCCTCCTCCGGCTCCGCCTCGTCGAGCAGCTCCCGGATCGGCACGCCCAGCCACCGGGCGTTGCCGATCAGGTCCCCGCCCACCTCGTTGGAGACGCAGGCCAGGGTGACGTACCGCTCGACCATCGGCCGGGCGAGCAGGTCGGCGAAGCTCAGCTCGATCGGATTGCGTACCCGGCCGTGGATGCGCAGCCGCCAGGTCTGCGGGTCCACCTGCGGAACCACGAGGGCGGTGTCGATCCGGTAGAAGCCGCTGTTCGGAGTGGTGTAGGGAGCGAGCTGCGCCAGCGACAGGTCCGCGCCGGCCGGGACCGCCGGGGCGGCGGAGACGGGAGCGGGCAGGGCGACCGCCTCACGGGCCGCCGACACCCCCCGCCGGCCGGCCAGCCAGTGCCCGCCCAGCCCGACCACCGCAGCCGTGCCGGCCAGCACGCCCACCCCGCGCAGGAACCGCCGCCGCGACTCGGGGTCGGTCTGCTCCAACGGCTCCCACCCGGGCGGCGGTCCGGTCACGCCCGCATCCGGGGCGGCTCCCCCGGCTGAGGACGGACCTGCGGTCGGGCCGGGACCGGGGGCGCCCACGGGCGACGAGGACGAAGCCGCGCCGGGCGCGGACGACGCCGTCAGGGGCTGCGGCGGGGTCCAGGGCCACGGGTCCACCTCCAGCGGCCCGGCCAGGAACGCCCAGAGCACCACCGCGCCCAGCCCGCCGCCGACCAGCGACGGCAACGCGTCGGCGGCGTCCGCGCCGGCCCGGGTCAGGGCGGCGGCCACGCCGAGGGCGGTGAAGGCCGCGATGCCGACCAGCCCGATCCACAGCCGGCGGACGGCGAGCAGGCCGAGCAGCGCGGCGATCGCGGCCAGCAGCAGCGCCGTCCCGACCAGCAGGGCGATCTTGTCGTACGTCCCGAAGACGTCGATGCCGAACTGCTTCACCGGCTCGGGGACGGCGTCCACGACGAGCCCGCCGACGGCGATCAGGGGGGCGGAGCGGGGACCGGTGAGGACCGCCACCGGTTCGGCGGCCCCGATCGCGACGGCGGCGGCGGTGATCCCGGCCAGCGCGGCGAGATCGCGGGGCGTGCTGCTCATCCGATCAGTCTGGTCGACCGACCGGACCCCCCGCCAACTCCGTCAGCGTTCCGTAATCCCCACCCTCCCCTCCCGCACCCGCGCGCTCCCGGCGTTCTGCCGCACTTGCCGCGTTGATCAAGAAGTTTGCGTCCCAGGCAAGCGCTCTCCCCTCCGCAAACTTCTTGATCAACGAGCCGGGCCGGGCCGGGCCGGGCCGGGTGCGGGGGTGGGGGTGGGGGTGGGGGTGGGGGTGGGGGTGGGGGTGGGGGTGGGGGTGGGGGTGGGGGGCGACGTGAAAGGGCGCGCCGTCCCGGGGGACGGCGCGCCCTTCGCGGGAGCTACGGGTCAGAAACCCGGGCCGTGCTGGTGACCGTGGCCGTGGCCGTGGCCACCGGCGGCGGCCGGCTCGGCCTTCTCCGGCTTCTCCACCACGAGGCTCTCGGTGGTGAGCAGCAGGCCGGCGATCGAGGCGGCGTTGGTGACCGCGTTGCGGGTCACCTTGACCGGGTCGATGATGCCGGACTTGACCAGGTCCACGTACTGGCCGGTGGCGGCGTCGAGGCCGTTGCCCCACTCCTTGTCGGCGACCTTGTTGACCACGACGTAACCGTCGTGGCCGGCGTTCTGGGCGATCCAGCGCAGCGGCTCGACCAGCGCCTTGCGCACGATCGAGACGCCGGTCTTCTCGTCACCGGTGAAGCCCAGGTCGTCGGCGAGCACCGGGAGGATCTGGGCCAGGGCGGCGCCGCCGCCGGGGACCGTACCCTCCTCGACCGCGGCCTTGGTCGCGGCGATGGCGTCCTCGATGCGGTGCTTGCGCTCCTTCATCTCGACCTCGGTCGCCGCGCCCACCTTGATGACCGCGATGCCGCCGGAGAGCTTCGCCAGCCGCTCGGCCAGCTTCTCCCGGTCCCACTCGGAGTCCGAGGCCTCGATCTCCTTGCGGATCTGCGCGACCCGGTCGGCGACCTCGGAGGCCTGGCCGCCACCGTCGACGACGGTGGTGTTCTCCTTGTCGACCACGACGCGCCGGGCGGTGCCGAGCACCTCCAGGCCGACCTGGTCGAGCTTGTAGCCCAGCTCCGGAGCGACCAGCTCGGCGCCGGTCAGGATCGCCATGTCCTGCAGCATCGCCTTGCGACGGTCACCGAAGCCGGGGGCCTTCACCGCGCAGACCTTGAGGGTCTTGCGGATCGAGTTGACCACCAGGGTCGACAGCGCCTGGCCGTCGACGTCCTCGGCGATGATCAGCAGCGGCTTGTTGTTCTGGAGGACCTTCTCCAGCAGCGGCAGCAGCTCCTCGATCGCCGAGATCTTCTGCGTGGTGATCAGGATGTACGGGTCCTCCAGGACCGACTCCTGCGACTCCACGTCGGTGACGAAGTTCGGCGAGATGAAGCCCTTGTCGAACTGGAGACCCTCGGTCACGTCCAGCTCGGTGGTGAGGGCGGAGCCCTCCTCGACGGTGATGACACCGTCGCGGCCGACCTTCTCCATCGCCTCGGCGATCAGCTCACCGATGGTGGCGTCCTGCGCGGAGATCGTCGCGACGTGCGCGATCGACTCCTTGTCGGACACCTCGACGGCCCGGTCGAGCAGCGCCTCGGAGACCTTGGCGGCCGCCGCGTCGATGCCCCGCTTGAGACCGGACGGGTTGGCCCCGGCGGTCACGTTGCGCAAACCCTCGCGGACCATGGCCTGGGCCAGCACGGTGGCGGTGGTGGTCCCGTCGCCGGCGACGTCGTTGGTCTTCGTCGCCACCTCCTTGACCAGCTGCGCACCGAGGTTCTCGTACGGGTTGGTGAGCTCGATCTCCTTGGCGATGGTCACGCCGTCGTTGGTGATCGTGGGCGCACCGAATTTCTTGTCCAGGACGACGTTGCGCCCGCGCGGGCCGAGGGTGACCTTGACCGCGTCCGCGAGGGCGTTGACACCGTGCTCCAGCAGGTGCCGGGCGTCGTCCGAGAAGCTCAGGATCTTCGCCATCTGTATCCCTTCGAAGCGACGTTGCCCCGGCCCGGCGAGCCGGACCGGGGCAACGACACTGATCGGTTGCTTACTTCTCGATGACCGCGAGGACGTCGCGGGCGGAGAGCACCAGGTACTCCTCGCCGGCGTACTTGACCTCGGTGCCGCCGTACTTCGAGTAGATGACGGTGTCGCCGACCTGGACGTCAACCGGGATCCGGTTGCCCTTGTCGTCGACGCGGCCCGGGCCGACAGCGAGGACGGTGCCCTCCTGCGGCTTCTCCTTGGCGGTGTCGGGGATCACGATGCCCGACGCCGTGGTGGTCTCAGCCTCGTTCGCCTGGACCAGGATCCGGTCCTCGAGCGGCTTGATCGCAACCTTGGTCGCGGTAGTCACGGGCATACCCTCCTGGGGTACTGGTTTCGTTGCCGGCCGGCGTGCCGACCAGCGTCAATCTGCCACATGCCACCGGGCGGGGCCGTCGTCGCGGGTGCCGGTCCGCCTGGCGTTCAGCCACCGGACCCGAGGGCCCGGAAGCTGGCACCCTCAGGGTGAGAGTGCTAATCGCAGGTTATTCCTCGGCTAGCACTCCGTCAAGGAGAGTGCCAACGCGCCGCCCACCGTGTCGCCCCCACCCACCCGACCGCCCGCCGAAGGGCGGGAGGTGGGGTGGGGGCGGGGAGGCGGGGTGGGGGCGCGAGGATGGGGGGCGTGGATCTGGACCAGTTCGCGGCCCTGCGTACCCCCGAGGGGTCGGCCGCGCTCGCCGCGGCGACCGAGGTGGCCGGCGGCGACCCGCTGGCCGCGGCCGCCGCGCTGCGGGCCGGCGGGGTCCCCGCCGGACTGTCCGCCGCCGCGCTGACCCAGGCCGAGCTGCGTCGTCGCGCGGTCGGCAAGTTCGGCCCGGAGGCCGCCGGGATGTTCCTCACCCGGGCCGGGCTGGAGCAGGCCACCCGGCGGCCGGTGGCCGACCGGCGGGCCGCGCGGTTGCGCGCCGCCGGGGTGGCCACCTTCGCCGACCTCGGTTGCGGTCTCGGGGCCGACGCGCTCGCCGCCGCCCGCGCCGGCATCCGGGTGTACGGCGTGGAGGCCGACCCGGTCACCGCCGCGATGGCCGCCGCGAACGCCGAGGCGGCGGGGCTGGCCGGACTGTTCACCGTGCAGGTCGGCGACGCGACGGCGTTCGACGTGAGCCGGGTCGAGGGGGTCTTCTGCGATCCGGCGCGGCGCAGGGCCGGCACCGGACGGCGGATCTTCGACCCGAACTCCTACTCCCCGCCCTGGGACTTCGTCACCGGGCTCGCCGAGCGGGTGCCCCGCACGGTGGTGAAGGTGGCCCCCGGCATCGACCACGCGTTGATCCCGGCCGGCGCCGAGGCGGAATGGGTCAGTGTGGACGGTGACCTGGTGGAGGCGGCGCTCTGGTGCGGCCGGCTGGCCGAGGTGCCCCGCCGGGCCACCCTGCTGCGCGGCGACGCCGTGCACACCCTCACCGGATCGGGGGCGGCGGAGGCGCCCGTCGGGCCCACCCGCCGTTTCCTGTACGACCCGGACCCGGCCGTGGTCCGCGCGCACCTGGTCGCCGAACTGGCCGGCGCCCTCGACGCCACGCTGGCCGACGCCAGCATCGCCTACCTGTACGCGGACCACCCGACGGCTACCCCGTTCGCCCGCTGCCTGGAGGTCACCGACGTGCTGCCGTTCTCGCTCAAGCGGCTGCGCGCCCTGCTGCGGGACCGCCGGGTGGGCCGGGTGGAGATCCTCAAGCGCGGCTCGGCGCTGGAGCCGGAGAAGTTGCGCCGCGACCTCAGACTGGCCGGCGACAGCGCCGCCAGCCTGGTGCTGACCCGGGTGGCCGGAGCGCCCACGGTGCTGCTCTGCCACCCCGTGCCGACGCCCTGACGGGCCGTCGCCGGCCCGCCGGCCGTGGGACCAGGGCGGTCCGCCGTCCGACAGGGCACGGCGGCCGACGTGTGGGCGGCCGTGATTCCGGCTGGCCGGGTCGGGCCGGCCGGGTTAGCTTGACGGTCATGGCGGGACAGGGCACTCCGGCGACGGCGCTGCTGGCGAAGCGGAAGATCGCGCACCGCACCCATCCGTACGACGTCTCCCCGGACGCCCCGAACTACGGCGCCCTGGTCGCGGCGGCGATCGGGGCGCCCCCGGAGCGGGTCCTCAAGTCGCTGGTCACCGAGGTCGACGGCGCGCTCACCGTGGCGGTCGTCCCGGTCACCGGGGAGTTGGACCTGAAGGCGCTCGCGGCGGCCGTCGGCGGCAAGCGCGCCGCCATGGCGGACCGTACGGTGGCGGAGCGGGCCACCGGCTACGTACGGGGCGGGATCAGCCCGCTCGGCCAGCGCCGGCGCCTACCCACCGTGCTGGACTCCTCCGCCCTGGCCCACGACACCGTCTACGTCTCCGCCGGCCGGCGCGGCCTCCAACTCGAACTGGCCCCGGCCGATCTGGTGTCCCTCACCGCCGCCACCGCCGCCCTCATCGCCACCCCCTCCTGACCGACCCTCCCGCCCGCCGCGTCGATCATGGCGTTGTCGCCGTCCGGCGGCGCGAGTCGAGGCGACGACCTCATGATCGACGAGCGCCTCGGGGGTGGGGACGCAACAATCCGGAGAGAGCGCTTGCTGGGTGGGTGTCCCAGGCATGACAACCGCGTTGCTGAATTGTTACCGCCGCCAACAAACTTCTGACCTCGACAGTCTTGCGCGTGGCGTGTGACCGGGAATACGTTGCCGGACACAACAAACACCGACCACTACTCCCCCACCCCCGAAAGGACCCGTGCTCATGCGCAAGGGCTTCCTCACCTTCGCCGCCGTGGGCCTGCTGGCCACCGGCAGCATGGCCGCCTGTGGCGACGACTCCGGCAGCACCGAGGCCGGCGGGTCGTCCGACAAGAAGCCGAAGATCGGCGTGATCCTCCCGGACAGCAAGTCCTCCGCCCGCTGGGAGGGCGCGGACCGCAAGTTCCTGGAGGAGGCCTTCAAGGCCGCCAACGTCGACTACGACATCCAGAACGCGCAGGGCGACAAGAACGCCTTCCAGACCATCGCCGACCAGATGATCACCAACGGCGTCACCGCCCTGATGATCGTCAACCTGGACTCCGGCACCGGCAAGGCCGTGCTCGACAAGGCCAAGTCGCAGGGTGTGGCCACCATCGACTACGACCGGCTCACCCTGGGCGGCTCCGCCCAGTACTACGTCAGCTTCGACAACGAGGCCGTCGGCAAGCTCCAGGGCGAGGGTCTGGCCAAGTGCCTGACCGACAAGGGCGTCAAGAACCCGGCGATCGCGTACCTCAACGGCTCGCCGACCGACAACAACGCCACCCTGTTCAAGAACGGGTACGACTCGGTGCTCAAGCCGAAGTTCGACGCCAAGGAGTACACCCAGGTCGCCGACGACTCCGTGCCGGACTGGGACAACGCCCAGGCCGCCACGATCTTCGAGCAGCAGCTCACCAAGGCCGGCGGCAAGATCGACGGCGTGCTCGCCGCCAACGACGGCCTCGGCAACGCGGCCATCTCGGTGCTGAAGAAGAACAAGCTCAACGGCAAGGTCCCGGTCACCGGCCAGGACGCCACTCCGCAGGGCCTGCAGAACATCCTCGCCGGCGACCAGTGCATGACGGTCTACAAGGCGATCAAGGAGGAGGCGAAGGCCGCCTCCGAGCTGGCCATCGCGGTCGCCAAGGGCGAGAAGAAGGAGACCGGCCAGACGGTCAAGGACCCGGAGGGTGGCCGTGACGTGGCCGCCGTCCTGCTCACTCCGAAGGCGATCTACAAGGAGAACGTCAAGGACGTCATCGCCGACGGCTTCGTCACGAAGGACGAGGTCTGCACCGGGGCGTACGCGAAGCTCTGCGCCGACGCCGGCATCAGCTGACCCGTACCGTCCCATCCCGCTCCCGGCGGCGCCGCCCGGCACGGTGACAACCGTGCCGGGCGGCGGCCCGCCACCGGACGGGTTCCGACCTCCCCTCCGCGCAAAGGAGACCCCCGTGTCCGCGACCCCCCTGCTGGAACTACGCGGGATCGACAAGAGCTTCGGTCCCGTCCAGGTGCTCCGCGACGTCGCCTTCGCCGCCCACCCCGGTGAGGTGACCGCGCTGGTCGGCGACAACGGCGCCGGCAAGTCGACCCTGGTCAAGTGCATCAGCGGCATCTACCCCACCGACAGCGGCGAGTTCCTCTTCGAGGGCCGGCCGGTGAGCATCAACAGCCCCCGCGACGCCGCCGCGCTCGGCATCGAGGTCGTCTACCAGGACCTCGCGCTCTGCGACAACCTCGACATCGTGCAGAACATGTTCCTCGGCCGGGAGAAGCGCAGCGGGCTGGTGCTCGACGAGCCGACCATGGAGCAGATGGCCGCCGAGACGCTCGCCGGGCTCAGCGTCCGGACGGTGAAGTCGCTGCGTCAGCACGTCTCCAGCCTCTCCGGGGGGCAGCGGCAGACCGTGGCCATCGCCAAGGCGGTGCTCTGGAACAGCAAGCTGGTCATCCTCGACGAGCCGACCGCCGCGCTCGGCGTCGCGCAGACCGCCCAGGTGCTGGAGCTGGTCCGCCGGCTCGCCGACAAGGGCCTGGCCGTGGTGCTCATCTCGCACAACATGAACGACGTCTTCGCCGTCTCCGACCGGATCGCCGCGCTCTACCTGGGCCAGATGGTCGCGCAGGTGAAGACCACCGACATCACCCATTCGCAGGTGGTCGAGCTGATCACCGCCGGCCGCTCCGGCAACCTCGGCCTCGTCGAGGCGGGGGCGGGCAGCGCCGGTACCGCCACGGGGTCCACCGACACCACCTCGGGAGCCGTCCGATGACCACCACAGCCGTCAAGAAGGAAGGCCCGGCCGCCGTCGCGCCGGCGCCCACGGTGGGCAGCCACGTCCGCAACTACGTCAGCCGGGTACGCGGCGGCGACATCGGCGCCCTCCCGGCGGTGCTCGGCCTGATCGTGCTCTGCACGGTCTTCGCCGTCATGCGGCCGTCGTTCCTCACCGCCGGCAACTTCGCCAACCTGTTCACCCAGGGCGCGGCGGTCACCCTGATCGCGATGGGCCTGGTCTTCGTCCTGCTGCTCGGCGAGATCGACCTCTCGGCCGGCTTCGCCAGCGGCGTCTGCGCAGCCATCCTGGCCAACGTCGCCACCGTGCTCGGCTACCCCTGGTACGTCGCCGTGCTCGCCGCCGTCGTCACCGGCGTGGTGATCGGCACGACGCTCGGCGTCCTGGTCGCCAAGATCGGCATCCCGTCCTTCGTGGTCACCCTGGCCGGCTTCCTCGCCTTCCAGGGCATCGTGCTGATGCTGATGGACGACGGCGCGAACATCTCCATCCGCGACGACACCCTGGTGGCGATCGCCAACCGCAACCTGCCGCCGGTACTCGGCTGGGCCCTGGCCGCCGCCGCGGTGGCCGGGTACGCCGCCGTGCAGCTGCTGCGGCACCGCAACCGGGCCGCCCGCGGCCTGCTCACCGACCCGCTCGCGGTGGTGGCCGCCCGGATCGGCGCGCTGGCGCTGATCCTCGGCGTCGCGGTCTACATCCTCAACCTGGAGCGCAGCCGCAACGTCCTGGTCACCTCGCTCAAGGGCGTACCGATCGTGGTGCCGATCATCGCGATCCTGCTGGTCCTGTGGACCTTCGTGCTCCAGCGCACCAGCTACGGCCGGCACGTCTACGCGGTCGGCGGCAACAAGGAGGCCGCCCGCCGGGCCGGCATCAACGTCGACCGGATCCGCATCTCGGTCTTCGTGATCTGCTCCTCGATGGCCGCCGTCGGCGGCATCGTCGCCGCCAGCCGGGCCAACTCCGTCGACCCGAACACCGGTGGCAGTAACGTACTGCTCTACGCCGTCGGCGCGGCGGTGATCGGCGGCACCAGCCTCTTCGGCGGCAAGGGCCGGGTCCTCGACGCGGTCCTCGGCGGCGCCGTGGTCGCGGTCATCGACAACGGCATGGGCCTGATGGGTTACAGCTCGGGAGTCAAGTACGTGGTGACGGGTGTGGTGCTGCTCCTCGCGGCCAGCGTCGACGCGCTGTCGAGGCGTCGCTCCGCCGCCACCGGCACCCGTTGACGCCCGGCCGACGCTGAGCAGCGGGGACACGGAGTGCCAGAGCGATGCGGGTAGGACCGAGCCAGGACGAGATCCGGCGGCAGAACCTCGGTGCGCTGCTGCGTCACGTCCACGTCCACGGCGCGACCTCCCGCGCCGAGTTGACCACCACGCTCGGGCTCAACCGCAGCACCATCGGCGCGCTGACCGCCGACCTGGCCGGCGCCGGGCTGGTCAGTGAGGGGACGCCGAAGGAGACCGGCCGGGCCGGACGACCGTCGCTGGTCGTCCGGCCCGAGTCGGCCCGGGTGTACGCGTACGCGTACTCGATCGAGGTGGACCGGCTGCGGGCCGCGCGGGTCGGGCTCGGCGGCGAGATCCTCGACCGCCGGGACCTGGACCGGCCGCGCGGCCTGGACGCCGCGGAGACCGCGCCGCTGCTGGCCGGCGCGCTCAAGGAGATGCACCAGAGCGTCCCGGCCGGGGCGCTCTGCGTCGGCGCGGGCGTGGCGGTCTGCGGCATGGTCCGCAAGGCCGACGGGCTGGTCCGGCTCGGCCCGACCACCGGCTGGGTGGACGAGCCGATCGGCGCCGCCCTCGCCGACGAACTCGGCATCGACGTGCCGATCACGGTCGGCAACGTGGCGGACGTGGCCGCCTTCGCCGAGCACGCCCGAGGCGTCGCCGCCGGCTGCGACAACGTCATCTACCTCTACGGGGACGTCGGCGTGGGCGCCGGCATCATCGCCGGCGGACGGCGGGTGACCGGCCACGGCGGGTACGGCGGCGAGGTCGGGCACATGGTCGTGGTCCGCGACGGGGCGCGCTGCGAGTGCGGCTCGCGCGGCTGCTGGGAGACCGAGATCGGCGAGTACGGCCTGCTGCGGGCGGCCGGCCGCTCCGAGGCCCGGGGCCGCGAGGCGCTGCTGGCCCTCTTCGACGCCGCCGACCGGGGGGACGCCCGCGCCCAGACGGCGGTCCGGCAGGCCGGTGACTGGCTCGGCTTCGGCGTCGGCAACCTGGTGAACATCTTCAACCCGGAGATGGTCATCTTCGGCGGCACCATGCGCGATCTCTACCTCGCCGCCGCCGCCCAGGTCCGCAGCCGGCTCAACCAGGTCGGGCTCCCCGCCTGCCTGGAGCACGTACGGCTGCGCACGCCGAAGCTCGGCGACGACGCGGCGCTGGTCGGCGCGGCCGAGCTGGCCTTCGAGCGGCTGCTGGCCGACCCGCTCGACGTGGGCTGAGTCGACACCCGGTCCAGCCCCGGATCCACCCGGCAGGACCGTGCGCACCGACGTGGGCCCGGTCGAGGTGTGAATGCCGTGCGGACGGTGCGGGCGGCGGTCGCCACCCGCACCGTCCGGGCCCTCACATCACGAACGGGAACGTGCCCCAGTTGTGACCGAGCTTGACCGGGGTGCCGAAGCCGGTGCCCCAGTGCGGGTAGTACCACAGGTAGCCGCCGGCGTCGACGCCGAGCACGTCCGCCTGACCGTCGCCGGAGAAGTCGGAGGCGAAGACGTGCTTGAACGTGCCCCAGCCGTTACCGATCTTGACCGGAGCGCTGAGGCCGGCGCCGTTGTGCGGGTAGTACCACAGGTAGCCGTTGGCATCGACGGCCAACACGTCCGCCTGCCCGTCACCGCTCCAGTCCGCGGCCGTCACGTGCTTGAAGGTGCTCCAGCCGTGACCGATCTGCACCGGCGCGCTGAGACCGGCGCCGTTGTGCGCGTAGTACCACAGGTAGCCGTTGGCGTCGACGGCCAGCACGTCCGCCTGCTCGTCACCGCTCCAGTCCGCGGCCATCACGTGCTTGAACGTGCTCCACCCGTGGCCGATCTTCGTCCGGGTCGACAGGCTGTTGTTGTTGTTCGGGTAGTAGTACAGGTCGCCCACCGAGTCGACGCCCAGCACGTCCGCGTGGCCGTCACCGCTCCAGTCGTCGGCCATGACGTGCTTGAACGTGCCCCAGTTGTGGCCGATCTTCGTCCGGGTCGACAGGCTCTTGTTGTTGTTCGGGTAGTAGTACAGGTCGCCCACCGAGTCGACGCCCAGCACGTCCGCGTAGCCGTCACCGCTGAAGTCGGAGACGGTCTCCGTCGAGCGAGGGGCACTGCCGCAGTTGGCGCTGGTGATCCAGCGGTCGGCGCTGGCGTCGGTGGTCATTCCGGACCGGACCCCGTTGAAGTAGGCCTCGGTCCGGGCACCGTCGGCGTACTGGACGTAGTGCAGGTGCGGGCCGGTCGAGTAACCGGTGCTGCCGACGTAGCCGATCCGCTGGCCGATGGCGACCGACTGGCCCTGCTTGACCGCAGGCGCGTACTGCATGTGCAGGTACTGGGTCTGCCAGCCGCCGCCGTGGTCGATCATGACCCACCAGCCGCCGCTGTCTCCCCAGCCGGAGAAACTCACCGTGCCACCGGCCGACGCGAGGATGGACCGGCCCAGGCTGTTGCCGCTGGAGTGGGTGAAGTCGATCTTGTAGCTGCCGTGGCCGTCGTAGGTGGCCATCTTCCAGGTCTCGCCGCACGGGAACGGCACCTGGAAGAGCGGCCGGGTACCGGCGGCGGAGGCAGGCGTGGCGACGGTGACGGCCGCCAGGGCGACCAGGGCCAGCACCGCCGTGGCGGCACGGCGAAGAGAACGTGTGAACAAGGACGGAAGCCTCTCTGTCGGGCGGCAGGATGCAGAGGCCTCCCCAGCACACACCGGGACGCCTCGAACGCAGTTCCTGGAAGGCCCCGGTCGGCGCGGAAGACGCTTGTCGATGCGCCGGGGCTACGTCAATCAGAGTCCATCGGACGGTGGCCGACAACCCAACGAATCCGCGAAAGTCGTGGTTGGACCGGCCCGGTCACTCGGGCAACCGAATCCGGTGAACTGATCGGGCCGGTGATCCGTACCAGAGAGCGGACGGGCAGCCGGCGGATGCGCTGCCCGACGTCACGCGTACGGCACCAGACCGAGGAGGCACCGCAGCATGGCACCGCTGGAATCCGCACGTCGTCGGCGAGGGCACCGGACCCACCGGGTGGCGGTGCTGCTCGTCACGCTCCTGGCCGGGCTGGTGGCCCTGCCGGGCGTGGCCACGGCCGCTCCGGCCGCGCAACTCAACGCCGCCGACATGACGCTGCTCAACGGCGTCCGGTTGGCCGGCCTCTGGGAGATGCCGGCCGGGCAGATGGCCGCCGAGAAGGGACAGTCGGCCCGGGTCCGCGAGATCGGCGCGGAGATCGCCCGGCAGCACGAGCAACTCGACCTGCTCGTCGTCGCCGCCGCCAACAAGCTCGGCACCACGCTTCCCACCGACGCCACCGCCGAGCAGAAGGGGTGGCTGGGCGAGATGCAGGAGGCCACCGGCGCGCAGTTCGACCAGATCTTCGTGACCCGGCTCCGGGTGGCGCACGGCAAGATCTTCCCGGTGATCGGCGCGGTGCGGGCGGCCACCCGCGACGCCACCGTCCGCAAGCTCGCCGACCAGACCAACAAGTTCGTCACCGACCACATGCTGATGCTGGAGAGCACCGGGCTGGTCCGCTGGCAGCAGATGCCGCCGGCCGCCATGCCGCCCGCGCAGAGCGACTCGCTGATCGCCGCCGCCCAGGCCGGCGCGCCCGCGCGCCCCACGACCAGCGTGGGCACCACCGTCGTCTGGATGGTCTTCCTGCTCGCGCTCGGCGTCGGCGGCTTCACCACCTGGCGCATCCTGCGCCGCAACTGAGCCCGCGCGACGCGAGCGGCCGGGAGCACCACGCTCCCGGCCCCTCGCGCGTCAGCGGTCGACCTGGGTGAAGTCCCAGGAGTGCGGCGGACGGGCCACCAGCATCGCCGGCGGCTCCGGCAACGCACGCGGGTTGCTCCGCCACTTCGAGATCACCACCACCCGGTGGTCGGTGGAGGAGAAGACCTCACTGGACAGGTGCAGCGGGTCGTGCTCCAGCTCCGGCAGCGCGGTGTCACAGACCCAGGTGATCAGGTCGGTGAAGCCGTACGGCTCCGCGCGGGCCTCCCACATCCGGACGATCACGTCGGCCACCTCTCCGTCACACGCTGACCGTGGTCAGCGGCAGGGCCGAGTCGGCGGGCAGGTCGAGCCGGCTCGGCGCCACCCCGGCCGCGACCAGGTGCGAGCCGAGCGCCGCGACCATGGCGCCGTTGTCGGTGCAGAGCTTCGGCCGGGGTACGCGCACCCGGATGCCGTGCTTCGCGGCCCGGTGCTCGGCCATCGCCCGCAGCCGCGAGTTGGCCGCCACTCCCCCGCCGATCACCAGCGTCCCGACCCCGTTGGTCCGGCAGGCGTCGATCGCCTTGGTGACGAGCACGTCGCAGACCGCCTCCTGGAACGAGGCCGCCACGTCGGCCACCGGCACCGCCTCGCCGGCCCGCTGCCGGGCCTCCACCCAGCGGGCCACCGCCGTCTTCAGGCCGGAGAAGGAGAAGTCGTAGCGGTGCGCCGCGAGATCCTTCGCCGCCGTCAGCCCACGCGGGAACCCGATCGCCGCCGGGTCGCCGGCCCGGGCCTCCCGGTCGATGTACGGCCCACCGGGGAACGGCAGCCCGAGCAGCCGGGCCACCTTGTCGAACGCCTCCCCGGCGGCGTCGTCGATGGTGGCCCCGAGCGGGGTGACCCCACGCGCCAGGTCGTCGACGAGCAGCAGCGAGGAGTGCCCGCCGGAGACCAGCATGGCGATCGCCGGCTCCGGCAGCGGGCCGTGCTCCAGGGTGTCCACGGCGACGTGCGCGGCGAGGTGGTTCACCCCGTACACGGGCTTCTCGGCGGCGAGCGCGTAGCCCTTGGCGGCGGCCACGCCGACCAGCAGCGCGCCGGCCAGCCCGGGGCCGGAGGTGACGGCGATCGCGTCGATGTCGGCGAGGGTGACGCCCGCCTCCCGCAGCGCCCGGTCCATGGTCGGCACGATCGCCTCCAGGTGGGCCCGGCTGGCCACCTCGGGCACCACCCCGCCGAAGCGGGCGTGCTGCTCGACGCTGGAGGCGAGCGCGTCGGCCAGCAGGGTGTGCCCCCGCACGATGCCGACGCCGGTCTCGTCGCAGGAGGTCTCGATGCCCAGGACCAGGGGTTCGTCAGCCATCAGTCGTCCGTCCCGTACGCGCTCGGCGGGGCGACGCGCCGCATGACCAGCGCGTCGGTGTTGCTCGGTTGGTAGTAGCCGCGACGCACGCCGATCGGCTCGAAGCCGTACGTCGCGTAGAGCTTCTGGGCGGGGGCGTTGTCGGCCGCCACCTCCAGCAGGACGCTCCGCGCGCCCTGGCGGGCCGCCTCGGCGAGCAGGTCCTCCAGCAGCGCGCGACCGACGCCGCGCCGCTGGGCACCACGACGCACCGCGACGACCTGCACCCACGCCTCGTCCGGCTGGACGGTCAGCCCCGCGTAGCCGAGCACCGACCCGTCGACGTCGGTGGCCACCCGGTAGTAGTGCCCGCTGGCCAGTTCGTTCCAGAACATCGCCGCGGACCACTGCTCGGCGCCGAAGAGGTCCGCCTCGATCGGCAACACCTCGTCGATGTGCCACCAGCGGAAGCGGTCCAGCCGCACGGCTGGCAGGCCCGGCTCACTCCTCGCGCTCACGGTGCCACCTCGGCTCGCGACTGCGGGGCTCGCAGGCCCGGCTCACTCCTCGCGCTCACGGGAGGACCGGCTTGCGGGCGGTCGCCGCCACGGCGTCCGGTCGGCGCAGGTAGAGCGGGGTGAGCGCCTCGCCGGGGGCGCCGGCCCGGATCCGCTCGGCGGCCAGCACGGCCAGCGCGGTCGCGTCCGGGTAGCGCGGCTCGGCCCGCAGCGGCAGGCCGAGCACGTCGGCGTACCGGTGCGCGCCGTCGCCCACCGCGACGGTGACGGCCAGCTCGCGGGCCCGGTCGGCGGCTACCGCCGGGGCGTCCACGTTCGGCCCGGCGATCCGCTGGCCCGCGCCGTCGTAGACCGCCCAGTAGACCTCCCGGCGGCGGGCGTCGGTGGCGGCCAGGACCGGCTCGCCGGCCGCCACCGGGTGGCCGAGGCCGTCCAGCGAGCAGACGCCGTACGTGGGGATGCCGAGCACCTGACCCATGGTGGCGGCGGTGACCAGGCCGACCCGCAGCCCGGTGAACGGGCCGGGGCCGAGGCCGGCGACGATCGCGGTCAGGTCCCGGGGCCGGGCGGCGGCGTCGGCGAGCACGGCGTCCACCTGCGGGGCGAGCAGTTCGCCGTGGGCGCGGGCGTCGACCGTGCAGCGGTGCGCCCGCGACGCGACGCCCTCCGCCGAGACCTCCACCAGCGCGGCGGTCACCGCGGGCGTCGAGGAGTCCACCACCAGTACGAGCACGATTGACCAGCCTAGCCGCCCGGGCCGTCACCCCCGGTGACGCCCCACCCCACCGCCGACCGCCCCGGCCCTCCGCCCCGCCCCGCCCGCCCTCCGCGATCGTGCAGGTGCGGCTCCGTCATATGCGACACGAGCCGCAGAACGCCGACCCGAACTGCAAGATCGCAGATGGCGGGGGCAGGGGCGGGGTGGGAGGTGAGCGGCTGGGCGGGTGCCGGGGTCAGCTCGGGGTGCGGAACTTGCGGAGGAAGGCGAACAGCAGCCAGGGCCGCCGCCCGGAGATGCGCACCCGCCCGGAGAGCACGGCCCGTGCCCGGCTGACCCGGCCGAACATCATCAGGTTGAGGGTGCCCGGATCGTGGTGGATCCGGACGTCGGGCCGGGCGTCCGGCGGGGCGAACGAGACCAGCCCCCGGTGCAGCATCAACCGGATCGGGTCGATGTGGGCGTTGCGGAACTCGACCACGATCGGCCGCTCGCTGGGCGGCGCACCGCCGTCCTGGAGCTTGCCGTAGCCGTGGCGCACGACGCCGGCCAGGAACAGTTCGAGGAACAGGGCGGCGTCGCGGCCCGGCAACGGCCAGCGCCGCCCGGTGGCCGCGGCGAGGTCGTGGCCGTGGATCAGCAGTTCGTTGACCAGGTGGGCGCAGAGCCCGGCGAGCGGCACCCGGGCCCCGCCGAGCCAGGGCACCGTCTCCTCCGGGTCCCGGTCGGCGCAACTGGCCAGCAGGTGCCCGACGTCGGCCCGCAACCGGGCGAGCAGGACGACCGGGTCACGCTCGGTGAAGCGCCGGAGGATCACGTCGTTGAAGTCGGCGACCGTGTCGACGGTGATCCCGGTGATGTAGTCGTCGAACCCCTCCACCGGCAGCGGCGGGTACTCCGGGTCGGCCAGGTAGGCGTAGACCCAGGCCAGGGAGACCACGTGCGCCAGCATGTCGGCCGTCGACCAGTCGGCCGTGCACATGGTGTCGGGCCGGCAGGACTCGACCAGGCCGGCGAAACGCTCGGTCTGGTCGGCCAGCGCCGTCCGCGCGATGTTCCACTGCTCGGTGGTGACCGTCGCCGCCATGCGCCCTCCCCTGGTCGCCATGCCGCCGACCACAGGCTACATCGGACGGTCACCTGACGATGACCCCGCGCAGTCAGCCGGCGGAGCGCTCCCAGTCCACAGTGGGCAGCCCCGCGTCGGCGAGCGCCTTGTTGGCCGCACTGAACGGCCGGCTGCCGAGGAATCCGCGCGGGTTCATCGGGCTCGGGTGCCCGGCCTCCAGCACGACGTGCGCCGGGTTGGTGACCAGGGCCGCCTTCTTGCGGGCGTACCCGCCCCAGAGCAGGAAGACGACCCGCTCGTCGCGGGCGTCGAGGGCTCGGATGGTGGCGTCGGTGAACTCCTCCCAGCCGGAGTTGGCGTGCGAGCCCGGGGTGGCCTGCCGGACGGTGAGCACCGAGTTGAGCAGCAGCACGCCCTGCGCCGCCCAGCCGTCGAGGTTGCCGCTGCGCGGCTTGGGCACGCCCAGGTCCTCGCCGAGTTCCTTGAAGACGTTGCGCAGCGACGGCGGCACCGCCACCCCCTCGCGGACGCTGAAGCTCAGCCCGTGCGCCTGCCCCGCCTTGTGGTACGGATCCTGCCCGAGGATGAGCACCCGGCACTGCTCCGGCCCGCAGAGCCGGTAGGCGGAGAAGAGGTCCTCCAGCGGCGGGAAGACGGTCTGGGTGGCGTACTCCCGGGCGACGAACGCGGCCAGCGCGGCGGTGCGGGCCGGGTCGAGGTGCGGGGTGAGCACGGCACGCCACGCCTCCGGCAGCAGCGCCAGCAGGTCGAGGGTGGGGGCGTCGTCGGGCATCGGCAACCTTTCGCAGTCGTCCCGGGCACTCTAGGCAGCGGGTACGACAGCGCTCAGCGCAGGGCGTCCAGGCGGCCCGCCCAGTCGCCCCCGACCGGCTCCAGCGCGACCACCCGGGTGTCGTCCTCGCGCCGGTCGATGCGGACCCGCAGGTGCGCGTCGACCAACTGCTCCACCAGCCCCTCGCCCCACTCGACCACGGTCACCGAGTCGTCCACCGAGGCGTCCAGGTCGAGGTCGTCGATCTCGGCGCGGGGGTCGGCCGCGTCCCCCAGCCGGTACGCGTCGGCGTGCACCAGCGCCACGCCACGTCCCCGGACCGGGTCGGGCCGGTGCACCCGGGCGATCACGAAGGTCGGCGAGGTGATGTCGCCGAGCACCCCCAGCCCGGCGCCGATGCCCTGGGTGAGCGCGGTCTTGCCGGCCCCCAGCGGGCCGGTGAGCAGGAGCAGGTCGCCCGCGCGCAGCACGGCGGCCAGCCGGCGGCCGAAGGCGTGCGTCTCCTCCACCGTCGGCAGGGTGACGGTCACCCCACTCACAGGTCCTCCAGGAACTCGGTCAGCGCCGCGTTGACCTCGTCGGCGTGCTCCAGCATCACCACGTGCCCACTGTCGTTGATCTTCACGTACCGGGCGTGCGGCAGCCGGCGCACGATCTCCTCCGAGTGGTTCACCGGCGTGATCATGTCCTTGTCCCCCACCACGACCAGCACCGGCGTGCCGCTCAACGCGGCCAGCGCCGGGAACCGGGAGTGGCTGGCGAGGGTACGGAGGTAGCGGGTCACCGTGTCCGCCGACGTCCGGGAGTTCATCCGCTCGACGTACGACACCAGGGCCGGGCTGGGCCGGCGGGTGCCGAAGCCGTACCGGCGGGTGAGCAGCCAGGCCACGTTGGACGTGGACTGCCGGGCCTTGTCGATCACCGTGCCGCCGTACCGGGCGGCGTTGCTCATCATGTAGAGCACCGGCGAACCGACCCGGCCCAGCAGCGCCGGCGCGACCAGCTTGGTCTCCGCGAGCAGACCGCCCGAGGTGGCCATCAGCACCGTGCCCACCACCCGGTCGCCGAACATCTCCGGGTACAGCTCGGCGAAGGCCATGATCGTCATGCCGCCCATCGAGTGGCCGACCAGCACCAGCGGCCCCTCCGGGGTGGTCCGGTCGATCACCCGGCGCAGGGTACGACCCAGCGCCTCCAGGTCGTACTCGCCGGACTCCAGCCGGCCGGAGCGGCCGTGCCCCGGCTGGTCGTACGCGACGATCCGGTGCTCGCCCCGCTCGGCGAGCATCTTGCGCTGGAAGTGGAACGTCCCCATGTCGAGGCAGAAGCCGTGCACCAGCACCACCGTCGGGCGCCCCGGCGCGGGGCGGGTCGGCTCGACCACCTCGACGTGGATGTCGGTGCCGTCCTCCAGCTCCAACCGGAACGAGTCGTCGTACCGCTGCTCGCCGAAGGCCTCCCCGGCGTACCGGTCGGTGGGGTCGGCCTTGAGCCGGCGGACCAGCGCGCGCTCGGTGGCGACACCGGCCGCGAGACCGGCGGCGGCCACGCCGACGGTCGCCAGCGCGCCGGCCACCTTCCCGGCGGCGGTGCGCGGCCGGGGGACGCGGAAGCGGTGCGGCGCGCTCACGGTGCCGGCTCTGTTCGCGACTGCGGGGCTCGCAACCCCGGCTCACTCCTCGCGCTCACGGTGCCACCTCGGTTCGCGACTGCGGGGCTCGCAACCCCGGCTCACTCCTCGCGCTCACGGCGCCACCTCGGTTCGCGACTGCGGGGCTCGCAACCCCGGCTCACTCCTCGCGCTCACGGTCGCTCGCCGTCGTAGACGCGGGGCACCCGGACCCCGCCGAACCGGGTGACGATCTCGTAGTTGATGGTGCCGACCGCGTCGGCCCAGTCGTCGGCGGTGGGCTCGCCGTCGACGCCGCTGCCGAAGAGGGTCGCCACGTCCCCGGCGGCCACCTCGTCCGTGCCGCAGTCCAGCACGAACTGGTCCATGCAGACCCGGCCGGAGATGGTGCGCCGCCGGCCACCGAGCTGCACGGGGCCGACGTTGGAGGCGTGCCGGGGCACGCCGTCGGCGTAACCGAGCGGCACCACGGCCAGGTTCGTCTCGTCCTCGGTGGTGTACGTGTGCCCGTACGAGACGCCGGTGCCGGCCGGGACCCGCTTGGTGAGCATGATCCGGGCCCGGGCGGTCATCGCCGGGCGCAGCCCGAAGCGCTCCCCGGCGATCGGCGACAGCCCGTAGACGGCGATGCCGGGGCGGACCAGGTCGAAGTGGGTGTCGGGGCGGGTCAGCGTGGCGGCGGAGTTGGCCAGGTGCCGGTAGCGCGGGCGCAGCCCGGCCCGCTCGACCATGGCCAGGCCCTCGTGGAAGACCGCGAGCTGGCGGTCGGTGGTGGGGTGGCCGGGCGAGTCCGCGTACACGAAGTGGCTCCACACGCCGACCACCTCGACCAGACCCTCGGCCTGGGCCTTCGCGGCGGCCTCCAGCAGGCTCGGCCAGTCGGCGACGGTGGCCCCGCCCCGCGACAGGCCGGTGTCGATCTTCAGGTGCAGCCGGGCCGGGCGGCCCGCGAGCCGGCCCGCCTCGATCATCTCGTCGAGCTGCGGCAGGCTGGCCGCGGCGAGGTCCACCCCGGCCGCGACGCCCTCGTGCAGCGGCAGCCCCGGGTCGAGCAGCCAGGCCAGCACCGGGGCGGTGATCCCGGCCCGGCGCAGGGTCAGCGCCTCGTCCAGGGTGCAGACGCCGAGCCAGTCCGCCCCGGCGTCCAGCGCGGCGCGGGCCGAGGGGACCATGCCGTGGCCGTACCCGTCGCCCTTCACCACCGCCATCAGCTCGGCGCCGGTGCCCGCCCGGAGCCGGGCCACGTTGTCACGGATCGCGTCGAGATCGACGCGCACCTCGGCCTGCCACATACGCCCAGCCTACTTGCCGGGTGATCACCCGGCTCCGGTCCCGGTTCAGCGGGTGAGCACCGTCCCGTCGACCGCGTCGACGTCGACCTCGCCGACCCGTGCCCCGCGCAGCTTCATCTCCCAGATCGGCCGGCCGCCCTCCTCGTCCAGCTCGGCCCGGGTCACCTGGCCGCCGAACCGGGCGGTGACGATCTCGGCCGCCTGCACGGCGTTGACCGGCCGGGGGCCGAAGCGCGCGTCCAGCTCCGGGTCGATCCGCAGCTCGAAGGCGGGCCCGCCGGGCGGGGTGGCGACCCGGTCCCGGCCGTCCTTGGCCGAGGCGATGGCGGTACCGGCGACCAGCATGCCGCCCACGGCGACGACCAGCAGAACGGCCTTACGCATGGCTCCTCCTCGGAGAACACGTGCGGCCGGCAGCGTCCGACGACGCACCGCACGCCGGGGAGTACGGCCCCCGGCGGCAGGGCGGTTCAATCCAGCAGCGGCGCGATCACCGGGCGCAGCGCGGCCACCACGTCCGGCGCGGTCACCGGGCCGGACCGGGCCGCCTCCCGCCCGGCCAGCCCGTGCAGGTACGCGGCGGTGGCCGCCGCCCGCTCCGGGGCCAGCCCGGCGGCGAGCAGCGAGCCGAGCAGCCCGGCCAGCACGTCGCCGGTGCCCCCGGTGGCCAGCGCGGGGCTGCCGGTGGGGTTGACGTACGCCCGGCCGTCCGGGGTGCCGATCACCGTACGGTCCCCCTTGAGCAGGACCGTCGCGTTCATCCAGGCGGCCAGCCGCAGCACGGCGGCGACCCGGTCGGCGCCCGGCTCCTCGCCGCAGAGCCGGGTGAACTCGCGGTCGTGCGGGGTGACCACGATCGGGGCGTCCCGGTCGCGCAGCCGGTCGGCGAGCGAGCCGTCCACCAGCAGGGTCAACGCGTCGGCGTCGAGCACCACCGGCACCGGGGCGGCCAGCACCGCGCGCAGCTCGGCGGCGGCCCGCGCGTCGGTGCCGAGGCCGGAGCCGCAGACCCAGGCCTGGACCCGGCCGGCGCCGGCGACCCGGTCGGTGGCGATCACCGACGGGTGGCGGCGGACCACGTCGGACCGTGCGCCGCCGGCGTAGCGGACCAGGCCGGTCGGGCCGGCGAGCGCGCCGCCCACCGAGAGCACGGCCGCCCCCGGGTACGTCCGGGAGCCGGTGGCGACCCCGACCACGCCCCGGCTGTACTTCTCCGCGGACGGGCCGAGACGCGGCCACCAGCCGGCCACGTCCGACCCCTCGGTGACGTGCAGCGCGGGGGTGCCGCGCAGCCACGGCCCGAGCCCGATGTCGACCAGCTCGACCTGCCCGGCGAGCGGGGCGGCCGGACCGACCGCCAGCGCCGGCTTCCACGCGCCGAAGGTGACCGTCACGTCGGCGCGGACCGCGGCGGGCCGGCCGGAGGCGGCCAGCGGCACGTGGCCGATGTCCACCGCGACGCCACTGGGCACGTCCACCGCCACCACGGTGGCCCGGTCGCCGTCGCGCCCGCAGTACCGCACCAGGCTCGCCGCCAACTGCTCGGCGGTCTCCCGCAGCCCGCCCGTGCCGCCGATCCCGACGATCCCGTCCAGCACCAGGTCGACGACGGTCGGTGGCCGGTCGACCAGCCGACCACCGGCGGCACGCAGCGCGGCGAGCCCTTCGACGTGCGCCCGGCCGGGGGTGACCAGCAGCGCGTGGACGGCAGCGCCCCGGCGGGCCAGGTGCGCGCCCGCGTACAGGGTGTCGCCGCCGTTGTCGCCGGAGCCGACCAGCAGCAGGACCCGGGCCCCGTACACCCCGCCCCGGTCGGCGAGCAGCAACGCGCAGCGGCGGGCCAGGCCGGCGGCGGCCCGGGCCATCAGCGTCCCGGGTGGCAGGGTGCCCATCAGGCCCGCCTCCGCCGCGCGTACGTCCGCGACCCGCCACACCGGTTTCATGCCACCGTCCCGTTCGATCGGCCTGCGGGCGGGCCGGGTGGCCCACCCGGACGTGTCAGCGTTCCGCGACCACCATCGCCGAGGCGATCCCGCCGTCGTGGGAGAGCGAGAGGTGCCAGCGGTTGATCCCGCGCTCGGTGGCGGCGGACGCCACGGTGCCGGAGACGGTCAGCCACGGCCGGCCGTCCGGGTCCGGCACGATCTCGCAGTCGTGCCAGCTCAACCCGCCGGGGGCGCCCAACGCCTTGGCGACCGCCTCCTTGGCGGCGAAGCGGGCGGCCATCGACTCGGTCGAGCGCGGGTTGCCGGAGCTGGTGTAGCGCTCCGCCTCGGTGAAGAGCCGGTCGGCGAGCAACGGGGTGCGGGCCAGGGCTCGGGCGAACCGGTCCACCAGCACGACGTCGATGCCGACCGCGACGATCACGGACCCACCCTACCGGCGGTGCGGGCGGCAGATTAGCCGTCGGCCACACGGCGGGCAACACCTGTGGACGACCCTGGGGTACGCCCACCGCCCGCTGTCCACAGGCCCGGCGGACCGGCGGCACAGCCGCCTAGCGTCGGCCCGGTCGAGGTCACCGGGACGGGGAGGCGGGCAGGGTGGAACCGTTGGAGGTACGACCGGAGGTGCTGCGCGAGGTGGCCGGCCGGCTCACCGACGAGGCGTACGCGCTGGCGCACGGGGTGGCCGGCGCGCCGGGGCTGGTGGTGTCCGCGCCCGAGTGGCGGGCCGCCGCCGCCCTGACCCGGCTGGAGTCGGCCACGCACTCCTGGCACGGCGTGCTCGGCGGTCGGGTGGCACAGACCGCCGACGCCCTACGCACCGCCGCCCGCGCCTACGAGGCGGTCGACGACCGGGCGGCCGGTCGACTCGCCGCGCTGCCCCGGTGACCGGGTACGCGCAGCTCTGGCGAGCCGTGCCGGCGGACTGGAGCAACGCCGCGGCGGCCTGGCGCGGGTTGGCCGACCCGGTGCGGCGCCGCCGTCGAGGGCTCGCGACGGGCGCGGGCACCCTGCGTACCGGGTGGTCGGGCGGGGCGGCCGGCGCGGCCGGTGGGCGGCTCGCCGGGCTGCGGGCCGAACTGGCCGGTCTGCTGCCGGTGCTCGTGGAGGCGGACCAGGTGCTCGCCGAGTTCGCGGGCCGGCTGCGGGCGGCGAAGGCGCGGCTCGCCGCGGCGGTGGCGCTGGCGGACCGCAGCGGGGTGCAGCTCGACCGGCACGGCGTGGCGAGCGCCGTCCCGGTGCCGGCCCGCCCGGCGTGGGCCGGCCCGGAGGCGGGCGTCTTCCCGGCCGGCGTGCCGGCCCGCTCACCGGCCCCGCCCGGCCGCCACCGGGGTTCCGGTGGTCCCACCGGCGCCGACGGACCTGCGGGACGGTTCGGCAGCGGACCTGCGGGGTCGGTCGGCGCGGGTGGACCTGCGGGAGCGGTCGGCGCGGGCGGACCTGCCGGGGCCGCCGGAGCGGGTCCGGCCGCTCGGGTGTCGGGCGTGGGCGGGCCGGTGGTGGCGGGCGCCGGGGGTGGTCCGGCCGGGCCGGCGGAGGTGGCGCGGGTGGCCGCCGCCGTACGGGAGGCGCTCGCGCTGGCCGACGCCGCCGACCGGGAGGCCGCCGCCCGCCTCGACGAACTGGCGGCGGCGGGCCGCACCGGCTGGGTCACCCCGCCACCGCCCGGGCGGCCGGCGGCCGGTGCCTCTCCCGCCTCGGTCCGCGCCTGGTGGGCCGGCCTCACCCCGGCCCAGCGGCGCTGGCTGGTGCTGCACGAACCGGGGCGGGTCGGTCGGCTGGACGGTGTCCCGGTCGCCGCCCGCGACCAGGCCAACCGGCTGTTGCTCGCCGACCGCCGGGACGCCCTCTCGGCCGACCTGCGGGACCTGTCGAGCGGGCCGGGCGACCGGGCCGCGCGCCGCCGGGTCGAGGCGGCGTTGGCCGGGCTGGACGGGCTGGACGGGCGGCTGGCGGTGACCGGACCGCCCCGGGCGTACCTGCTGGGGCTGGACGAGCGCGGGGACGGGCGGGCGATCGTCGCGCTGGGCAACCCGGACCGCTCGGCGCAGGTGTTGACGTACGTGCCGGGGATGACCGCCGACCTCGCCGACGCCCCCGGCGAGCTGAGCCGGGCCGCCCGGGTGCTCGGCCGGTGCGCCGGCGTCGCCCCCGGCGAGGAGACCGCAGCGGTGCTCTGGCTGGACTACGACGCGCCGGACTTCCTGCACGAGGCGGCCTGGCCGGCCCAGGCGCGCGACGCCGGCCCGGCGCTGCACCACTTCCAGGAGGGGCTGCGGGCCACCCACGAGGGGCCACCGGCCCGGCAGACCGTGCTGGGGCACAGCTACGGCTCGGTGGTGGTGGGCAACGCCGCCCGCGACCACGGGCTGGCCGCCGACGCGCTGGTCTTCGTCGGCTCTCCCGGTGTCGGGGTGGATCGGGCGGAGGCGCTACGTCTGCCGTCCGGGCAGGTCTGGGCGAGCACCGCGGCGGACGACGTGATCCGGTGGGTGGAGCCACCGGCGCAGCTCACCGGCCGAGCGGCACTCGCCACGTCACCGCTGGCCACGGCGGTCTCGCTGCTGCGCCCCGACGACCACGAGCTGTGGTTCGGCCACGACCCGGCCGATCCCGGTTTCGGTGGCCGCACCTTCCCCAGCGCCCGGTACGGCCACATCGGCTACTGGGAGCCCGACAATCCGGCCCTCGACGGGATGGCCCGGATCGTGCTCGGCCGGCCGGTGACCCCGTGACGGCGGCGCCGGGGAGACGACCGGGCCCCGCCGGCCGTGGGTACGGCGGGCGGGGCCCGGTGGACGTCGCGGTCGGACTACTCGACGGTGACCGACTTCGCCAGGTTGCGGGGCTGGTCCACGTCGTGTCCACGGGCGGCCGCGATCTCGGCGGCGAGCACCTGGAGCGGCACGGTGGTGACCAGCGGGGCGAGCAGCGTCGGCGTACGCGGCACGTAGATCAGGTGGTCGGCGTAGCGGACCACCGCCTCGTCGCCCTCCTCCGCGATCACGATGGTCCGGGCGCCCCGGGCGCGGACCTCCTGGATGTTGGAGACGACCTTGTCGTGCAGCATGCCCCGGCCCACCGGCGACGGCACCACGCAGATCACCGGGGTGCCCTTGTCGATCAGCGCGATCGGGCCGTGCTTCAGCTCACCGGCGGCGAAGCCCTCGGCGTGCATGTACGCCAGCTCCTTGAGCTTGAGCGCGCCCTCCAGGGCCACCGGGTAGCCCACGTGCCGGCCGATGAAGAGCACGGTCGGCTCGGACTTCAGCTCCCGGGCCAGCTCGCGCACCGGCTCGATCCGGGCCAGCAGCTCGCGCAGCTTGCCGGGCATCTCCTGGAGCTGGGCGACCACCGCGCCCACCTCGTCGGCGAACTTGATGCCGCGCACCTGGGCCAGGTGCAGGCCGATCAGGTAGCAGGCGACGAGCTGGGTGAGGAACGCCTTGGTCGAGGCGACCGCGATCTCCGGCCCACCGTGGGTGTAGAGCACCGCGTCGGACTCGCGCGGGATGGTGGAGCCGTTGGTGTTGCAGATGGCCAGCACCCGGGCCTTCTGCTCCTTGGCGTGACGCAGCGCCATCAGGGTGTCCATGGTCTCGCCGGACTGCGAGATCACCACGATCAGGGTGGACCGGTCCAGCACCGGGTCGCGGTAGCGGAACTCGCTGGCCAGCTCGACCTCGCAGGGGATGCGGGTCCAGTGCTCGATGGCGTACTTGGCGACCAGACCCGAGTGGTACGCGGTGCCGCAGGCCACGATGAAGATCTTGTCGACGTCGCGCAGGTCCTGGTCGCTGAGGCGGACCTCGTCGAGGGCGATCTCACCGGTCTCGGTGAGCCGGCCGAGCAGCGTGTCGGCGATCGCCTGCGGCTGCTCCTCGATCTCCTTGAGCATGAACCAGTCGTAGCCGCCCTTCTCCGCGGCGGAGGAGTCCCAGTCGATGTGGAAGTCCTTGCCGGCGGCGGGCTGGCCGTCGAAGTCGGTGATCTCGATGCTCTCGCCGGTGATCAGCACGATCTGGTCCTGGCCCAGCTCGACCGCCTCGCGGGTGTGCTCGATGAACGCGGCCACGTCGCTGGCGAGGTAGTTCTCCCCGTCGCCCCGGCCGACGACCAGCGGCGAATTGCGCCGGGCGCCGACCACCGCGCCGGGGATGCCGGCGTCGACGGCGAGCAGCGTGAAGGCGCCCTCCAGCCGTCGGCAGACCACCCGCATGGCCGAGGCGAGCAGCTGCGGACTGTCGGCCTCGCCGGCCGCGCGCAGCTCGGCCAGGGCGTTGGCGAGCAGGTGGGCGGCGCACTCGGTGTCGGTGTCGCTGGTGAACTGGACGCCGTCGGCCTCCAGCTCGGCGCGGAGCTTCGCGAAGTTCTCGATGATGCCGTTGTGGATCACCGCGACCCGACCGTCGGGCGACTGGTGCGGGTGGGCGTTGCGGTCGGTCGGGCCGCCGTGGGTGGCCCAGCGGGTGTGGCCGATGCCGGTGGTGCCGTCACCGATGCCGATCGGGCTGGCGGCGCAGGAGGTGGGATCGGCGGCGGCCCGCTCGGACAGCACCTTCTCCAGGTTGGCCAGCTTGCCGGCCTTCTTCTCGGTCAGCAGTTCGTCGTCGCAGACGATCGCCACGCCGGCCGAGTCGTAGCCGCGGTACTCCAGCCGCCGCAGTCCGTCGAGCACGATGCCGAGCGCCGGGCGCGAGCCGGCGTAACCCACGATTCCACACATGGTCCGCAGCCTAACCCAGTTTCGCTCATCTCGCGTGCGCAGAAGTCGGCTAAACAATCACTGAATTTGAGCGATCGGCCGGTCGAGGCCAGCGCCCGGACGATCGTCCCCGCGCTGCGGCCCGCCGTGGCCGCGCAACGGGGTTGCGGGTCCTCCCCCGGTACGACAGTCTCTCGGCGGATCCGGCACGTCCCTCGGACAGCCCGACACCCCATTCCCCTCCCGTCCCGGAGCAGACATGCCCGACGCGTCCCCGCCCGCCGGGCCGTCCTCGCCCGAGCCGTCCCCCGCCGAGCCGTCCCCCGCCGAGCCGACCGGCGGCCCCGCCGTCGAGCCGACCGGCGGCCCCGGCGGCGCTCCGGCCGACCCGACCGCCGCGACACCCGCCGGGCACGCCTGGGCGCCGCCGGATCCCCTCGCGGCGCCCCGGCCCTGGACCGCGCCGGAGCCGTGGGCCTCCCCCACGCCCACCACGCCGGCCGACCCGGGTCGCTGGGCGCCTTCCCGCACACCGCCTGATGTCGCCCCGCCCGGCGCGACGGCTGAGGCCGCCGGGACAGTTGGGGCCGCCGGAACCTCTGGGACCATTGGGGCCGCCGGAACCTCTGGGACCGGCCCGCAAGACACTCCGGCCGGTCCGCACGGCACCCCGGCCGGCCCCAACGCCACCCCGGCCAGCGCGTGGGCCACCCCGACCAGCCCGCACGCCACCCCGACCGGCCCGTACGCCACCCCGACCGGGCCCGCCGGAGCGAGGCCCACCGGCTGGCCGCCGGCGGCGTACCCGCCGCCGTACGCCTACCCCGGCCGCCCGTCCGGCTCCTCGATCGGTGGACGCCGGGTGGCCGGCATCGTCATCGCGGTCGTCGCCGTGCTCGTCATCGTCGTCTGCGGCTGCCTGGGGGTGGGCAGCGCACTGGTCGGGCGGTACACCCCGGGCCCGGTCGCCGAGGACCCCTACTACGACGATCCGTACTACGACGAGGACGACGAGGACGACACCCCCGTCCCGACCTGGACCCCGCCCACGCCCAGCGAGCCGGCGACCGCCGCCGCCACCCCGTCGAGCGGGGGCGGCCGGATCAGCGTGACGTACGAGGTGACCGGAAAGGGCCGGGGAGACATCCGGTACTACGACGCCAACGGCGAGTTCATCCGCCTGGACGAGGTGCGGCTGCCCTGGCGCATGAAGATCCGCACCGACGATCCGAGCCGGGTGATGGTGATGGCCGACAACACCGAGTACGACACCCCGATCGCCTGCTCGGTCCGGGTCGGCGACCGCCGGCCGGTGACCGACGAGCACCCACTGGGGTACCAGGTGACCTGCACGGGGAGGTGACCGGACGCGGCCGGGCCGTAGGCTGGCCACCGTGACGACAACCCCCGACGTCGATCCCCTCGTCGCCCGGATGCGCCCCTTCGGGACGACGATCTTCGCCGAGATGTCCGCGCTCGCGGTCCGCACCGGCGCGGTGAACCTCGGGCAGGGCTTCCCGGACAGCGACGGCCCGCCGGAGATGCTGGCCGCCGCGGCGGAGGCGCTGCGCACCGGGCAGAACCAGTACCCGCCGGGCCCCGGGATCCCCGCCCTGCGCCACGCGATCGCCGAGCACCAGCGCCGCTTCCACGCGCTGACGTACGACCCGGACGGCGAGATCGTCGTCACGGCGGGCGCCACCGAGGCGATCGCGGCCAGCATCCTCGCCCTCTGCGAGCAGGGCGACGAGGTGGTCTGCTTCGAGCCGTACTACGACTCGTACGCCGCCTCGATCGCGCTGGCCGGCGCGGTGCGGCGGCCGGTGACGCTGCGCCCGGGCGACGACGGCCGGTACGGCTTCGACCCGGCGGAGCTGCGCGCCGCGTTCGGGCCGAGGACCCGGCTGGTGCTGCTCAACTCCCCGCACAACCCGACCGGCAAGGTCTTCACCCCGCAGGAGCTGGCCCTGGTGGCCGACCTCTGCCGCGAGCACGACGCGTACGCGGTCACCGACGAGGTCTACGAGCATCTGGTCTTCACCGACGCCGCGAGCGGGCACGTGCCGCTGGCGACGCTGCCCGGGATGCGGGAGCGGACGCTGCGCATCTCGTCGGCCGGCAAGACGTTCTCCTGCACCGGCTGGAAGGTGGGCTGGGTGAGCGGCCCCGCGCCCCTGGTGTCGGCGGTGCTGCGGGTCAAGCAGTTCCTCACCTTCGTCAACGCCGCGCCGCTGCAACCGGCGGTCGCCGTGGCGCTGGCCCTGCCCGACAGCTACTTCACCGGCTTCCGGGACGACCTGCAACTGCGGCGGGACCTGCTGGTGGACGGCCTGACCGACGCGGGCTTCGACGTGCTCAGCCCGGAGGGGACGTACTTCGTCACCGCCGACGTGAGTGCGCTCGGTGGCCGGGACGGAGTGGACTTCTGCCGGTCGCTGCCGGAGCGCTGCGGCGTGGTCGCCGTACCCACCCAGGTCTTCTACGACGACCCGGAGGCCGGCCGGCGGCTGGTCCGGTTCGCCTTCTGCAAGCGGCCCGAGGTGCTCACCGAGGCGGTCACCCGGCTGCGTGGCCTGGCCGGGCGGCGATGAGCGGCTACGCCGCCCGGATCCGCGGGGTCGCCGCGATGCGGGAGTGCGATCGGATCCTCTCCGGCCGGCGGCCGACCTCGCTCGCCGAACAGCTCGCCGTGCTGGCGGCGACCGCCGACCCGGACGGGTTGCCCGACTTCTACGGCGAGGGCGGCCCGGTGGCGACGCTCGAACGCCGGGTGGCCGAGCTGCTCGGCACCGCCGACGCCGTCCTCTTCCCCACCGGCACGATGGCCCAGCAGGTCGCGATGCGGTACGGCGCGGAGCTGACCGGCCGGACCGCCGTCGGGCTGCACCCGCTGAGCCACCCGCTGGTGCACGAGCGGGACGCGTACGCGGTGCTCGGTGGCCTGCGCGCGGTGCCCACCACCACGGCGGCCCGTAATCCGACGGCGCAGGAGGTGGCCGCCCTCGACGAGCCGGTCGGCACCCTGCTGCTGGAGCTGCCGCTGCGCGACGCCGGTTTCGTGCTGCCCGACTGGGACGAGCTGGTAGCCACGGTGGCGGCGGCCCGGGCGGCCGGCGCCCGGGTGCACGTCGACGGGGCACGGCTGTGGGAGTCGGTGCCGCACCTCGGGCATCCGGCGGCGGCGGTCGCCGCGCTGGCCGACAGCGTCTACGTCTCGTTCTACAAGTCCCTCGGCGGCATCTCCGGCGCGGCGCTCGCCGGGGACGAGGCGCTGGCCCGGTACGCCCGCGCGTGGCGGCACCGCTACGGCGGGACGGTCTTCCAGCAGTGGCCGGTCGCCCTGGCGGCGCTCGACGGCCTCACCGACGAACTGCCCCGGCTCGCCGGGTACGTGGCGCACGCCCGGACGGTCGCCGAGGCGCTGGCGGCGCTGCCCGGGGCGCGGGTCTTCCCCACGCCCCCGCACACCCATCAGTTCCGGATCTGGTTGCCGCACCCGGCGGACGTGCTCAACGCCGCCACCCTCGCCCTCGCCGAGCAGGAGCGGGCCTGGTTCGTCGGGAACTGGCAGGAGACCGAGGTGCCGGGTCTGTCCATGGCCGAGGTGACGGTGGCCGGCCCGGCCCTGGAGTTCGACCCCGGGCAGGTCGTCGAGCTGGGCGAGCGGTTCCTGCGCCGCGTCGCGTCCGCCGCCCGGCCGGGCTGACCCTGCCGGGGGCACCCGCCTCGACCCATCCGGGTGCCGCAGCGCCGCCGTCGACGACAGCGAGGCGGCACAGATCCGGCGCGGTCGGACGCCCCGGCCCGGCTGACCCCGGGTCCGGCCTCGGCACCGACCAGATCGGCGGGCACGGCGCCGGGCGCCGCGTACCGGGACGGGTGCGGGTACCGGAGACAGGCGTCGGCCCGGACCGCCGGTGGCGATCCGGGCCGACGGAGAGCTGTCAGGCGGTCGGGCTCGCCACCCGGACCTGCTCGGCGATCCGCTCGGCCACCGACCGGGCGGTCGGCTCGGTGGCGGCCTCGACCATCACCCGTACCAGCGGCTCGGTGCCGGAGGGGCGCAGCAGCACCCGGCCGGTCTCGCCCAGCTCGGCCTCGGCCCGTTCGACCTCGGCGCGGACGGCGGGGGCGGCCGCGCCGACGGTACGATCGCCGACCGGCACGTTGATCAGCACCTGCGGCAGCTTGGTGACCACCGAGGCCAGCTCGGCCAGCGACTTGCCGGTGTGCGCCATCCGCGCCATCAGGTGCAGCCCGGTGAGCACCCCGTCGCCGGTGGTCGCGTACGCCGGCATGACGATGTGGCCGCTCTGCTCGCCGCCGAGGGCGAGGCCGGAGGCGCGCAGCTCCTCCAGGACGTACCGGTCACCGACCTTGGTCTCGATCAGCCGGATGCCCTGCGCGGACATCGCCAGCCGCAGGCCGAGGTTGCTCATCACGGTCGCGACCAGGGTGTCCTGGGTGAGGGTGCCGGCCTCCCGCATGGCGAGGGCGAGGATCGCCATCACCTGGTCGCCGTCGACCTCGTCGCCGTCGGCGGTCACCGCCACGCACCGGTCGGCGTCGCCGTCGTGCGCGATGCCCAGGTGGGCGCCGTGCTCCACCACGGCGGCGCGCAGCGCGTCGATGTGGTTGGAGCCGCAGTCGTCGTTGATGTTGAGCCCGTCCGGCTCGGCGTAGATGGCGACCACCTCGGCGCCCGCCTCCCGGTACGCCACCGGCGCCACCTCGGCCGCCGCGCCGTTGGCGCAGTCGACCACCACCTTGATCCCGTCCAGCCGGTGCCCGACGGTGCCGACGAGGTGCTGCACGTAGTGGTCCGCGCCGTCGAGCAGGTCGTGGACGCGGCCGACACCGGCGCCGATCGGACGGTCCCAGGCGGTGGTGGCGTTCGCCTCGACCGCCGCCTCGATCCGCATCTCGATCTCGTCGGGCAGCTTGTGGCCCCCGGCGGCGAAGAGCTTGATGCCGTTGTCCGGCATCGGGTTGTGCGAGGCGGAGAGCATGACGCCCAGGTCGGCCTTGGCCTCGGCGGTCAGGAACGCCACCGCCGGGGTGGGCAGCACCCCGACCCGGACCACGTTGGCCCCGGCGCTGGTGAGCCCGGCGACCACGGCCGCCTCCAGCATCTCGCCGCTGGCCCGGGTGTCCCGGCCGACCACGGCCAGCGGGGGATGGCTCTTGTCCGACTCGGCGAGCGTGTGCGCGGCGGCCACCGCCACCGCGAGCGCCAACTCGGGGGTGAGATCCGCGTTCGCCCGCCCGCGTACGCCGTCCGTGCCGAACAACCGGCCCATACCCGCCAACCTCCGATGAAACGGTCCCAGGGAAACAACGAACGGCCGGGCCACCTCCCGTCGAGGGGAGGCGGACCCGGCCGTTCGTCAGAAGTACAACGTGTCGCTGAAGGTCAGCGCTTCGAGTACTGAGGAGCCTTACGGGCCTTCTTGAGGCCGTACTTCTTGCTCTCCTTGACCCGGGCGTCACGGGTCAGGAAGCCGGCCTTCTTCAGGGCCGGGCGGTCGTCCGGCTCGCTCACGATGAGCGCCCGGGCGATGGCGAGCCGCAGCGCGCCGGCCTGGCCGGTGGTGCCGCCGCCCCGCAGGTTGGCGATGACGTCGAACGCCTCGGGCTTCTCGGCGGTGACCAGCGGGTCCTTGATGAGCTGCTGGTGCACCTTGCTCGGGAAGTATGCCTCGAGGTCACGGCCGTTGCAGGTGATCTTGCCGCTGCCGGGGACGATGCGCACCCGGACGATGGCCTCCTTGCGGCGGCCCACGGTCTGGATCGGCCGGTCACCACGAGGCGCGCGGGCGACGGGCGCCGGCGCCTCGGTGGCCTCGGGGGCGACCTCGGTCTCGGTGATGTCGGTCATGCTGTTTCCTTCGCCCGCGCTCACTGCGCGATCTGCTTGATCTCGAACGGCACCGGCTGCTGCGCGCCGTGCGGGTGCTCGGCACCGGCGTAGACCTTCAGCTTCTTGATCAGCTGACGGCCGAGCTTGTTGTGCGGGAGCATGCCCTTCACGGCCAGCTCGATGGCCCGCTCGGGGCGCTTGGTCAGCAGCTCGTCGTAGCCGACCCGCTTCAGACCACCCGGGTAACCGGAGTGGCGGTAGGCGATCTTCTGCTGGCGCTTGTTGCCGGTCAGCGCGACCTTGCCCGCGTTCACGATGACGACGAAGTCGCCCGTGTCGACGTGCGGCGCGAAAGTCGGCTTGTGCTTACCACGCAGCAGCGTGGCGGCGTGGGTCGCGAGGCGGCCCAGCACGACATCAGAGGCGTCGATAACGTGCCACTGACGCTCGATCTCACCCGGCTTCGGGCTGTACGTACGCACAGGTCTACCTTGTCTCGTCGTCGGTCTGGGGTCGCGCGCCGAGGTGACCAGGCGCGCACGAACGACCAAGCGTACCTGATGCGGCACGCCTCTGAATGTCGTACAACAGCAGGCAACGATACCCGCCGCCCCGCCGGCAGGTCAAAACGGGGGGTCACCCAGCGTGGCCTGCGGCGGGACGATGAGCCAGATCACACGCCGGCCAGCCGGCGCGGCCCCGGCCGCAGGTACACCGCCCAGGTGAGGCCGAAGCAGAGCGCGTACCAGCCGATGAAGGCGACGTAGGCGGCGTCGGCGTTGCCGGAGGTCAGGAACGACTGCCGGAAGGCCACGTTGACCAGCACCCCGCCGGACGCCCCGACCGCCCCGGCGATGCCGATCAGCGAGCCGGAGAGGCGGCGGGCCCGCCGCTCGGCGGCCTCCACGTCACCGGTCAGCTCCCCCTCGGTGACCGCCCGGGCCCGGAAGATCGCCGGGATCATCTTGTAGGTCGACCCGTTGCCGATCCCGGAGAAGACGAAGAGCGACATGAAGCCGGTGAGGTAGAGCGGGAAGGACCGCTCCCGCGCCGCGTACAGCACCAGGCTGGCGCCGATCGCCATGCCGACGAAGTTCCAGAAGGTCACCCGGGCCCCGCCGAGCCGGTCGGCGAGCTGGCCGCCGACCGGGCGGATCAGCGAGCCGATCAGCGGGCCGAGGAAGGTCAGCCAGGCGGCGTCGACGGGGGTCGGGAAGCGGTCGGCGAACTGGAGCTGGAGCACCTGCCCGAAGGCGAAGCCGAACCCGATGAACGAGCCGAAGGTGCCGATGTAGAGCAGCGACATCACCCAGGTGTGCGGCTCGCGGGCGGCCTCGCGCAGCGCGCCCGGCTCGTTGCGGGCGTTCGGGAGGTTGTCCAGCCAGCGCGCCGAGGCCAGCGCGGCCAGCACGATCAGCGGCAGGTAGACCGCCGGCACCAACCGGGGGTACGCGGCCCCGGCGGTGGCCAGCACCGCCAGCCCGACGAGCTGCACCGCCGGTACGCCGAGGTTGCCGCCGCCCGCGTTGAGCCCCAGCGCCCGGCCCTTGAGCCGCTCCGGGAAGAAGAGGTTGATGTTGGCCATGGAGGAGGCGAAGTTGCCGCCGCCGACGCCGGTCAGGCAGGCCAGCACCATCAGCGTGGTGTACGACACGCCCGGTTCCAGCAGGATCGTCATCGGCACCGCCGGCAGCAGCAGCATCAGGGCGCTGACGATCGTCCAGTTCCGCCCGCCGAAGCGCGCCACGGCGAGGGTGTACGGCAGCCGCAGCACCGCCCCCAGCGCGGCCGGCACGGCAGTGAGCAGGAACTTGCCCGCCGGGTCGATGCCGTACGCGGGCCCCAGGAAGAGCACCGTGACCGACCAGAGGCTCCACACGGAGAACCCGACGTGCTCGGCGAAGATCGAGACCCAGAGGTTGCGCCGGGCGATCCGGGCGCCGGTCGTCCGCCAGAAGGTGGGGTCCTCGGGTCGCCAGTCGGTGATCCGGCGCCCGCCCCCGGCGGTGGTCGCCGGTTCGGCGGTGACTGTTGTCGTGCTGGCCAGCGTACTCACGGCGGCTCCTCCTCGTCGGTGTGACGAGCAGGACGCTAGGAACGGCCGGTTACGGCGGGAGTCCCGTCCGGAGTCGTTCCGGAAACGGGGATCGCACGTCCGCCGCCCAGCGGTGGTGAGACGCCTCAGAGCTGCTGGAGGATGCGCAACGCCCGCCCCACCCGCTGCATGGTCTCGGTGTCGGCGACGTCCACGCACTCACTGAACCACTTCTTCATCGGCGAGGAGATTCGGTCGGGCATCACCACGTACCCGCCCATCCGCACCGCGAGCGGGGAGTCGCGCAGCAGCGCCTCCTCCACCACCTCGGCCACGATCACGATCGGCACGTCGGTGGAGTTGTAGACGTCGGAGCTGATCACCAGCCCGAGCCGCTCCCGGGCCCCCTCGATCCGCCAGATCTCACCCCTACGCAGCACGCGGACGCCCGCCGAAGAGCGCGTCGTCGACCATCGCGACCTCCCGCGCGTCGGCGAGCGCGGCGGACTCCAGGTCGAGCCCGGCCCGGCCGACCGCCTCGGCGTGCGCGGTGAAGACCTCGCGCAGCGCCTTCTCCCGGGCAGCCTGGTCCATCCACGCGGAGAGGCTCAGCCCCTCGCGTTTCGCGAACCGGCGCGCCTCCTCGATCGTCTCGTCGGAGAACGACAGGGTCACCTTGGCAGTCATGCGGCTGAGACTACCCACCGGTACGACCATCAGTCATCCCTCGATGCGTCCCTCGAGAAATCCCCCAGTCGACGCCGTGCGGCGGGTCGCGGCATCAGGTGCCGGGGACACCGCGACACACCGCAAATGGTGCGGCCGAGCTGGGGCGGATGTCCGTCACGGACGGCGGCCGCCGAAGACGGCGAAGCGCCACGCCTTGAAGTAGCAGTCGACCTCGACCAGGCCCGCCTCGGCCAGCCAGCGGCACTGCTCCCCCACCGAGGCCGGCCGGTCGTGCCGCATCCGCTCCCGGGCGGCGGCGATCTCGGCGGCGTCCGAGCCGAGCGCGGTGGCCTGCGCGACCCACACCTCGTCGTAGCGGCGGTCCAGCTCCGGGGTGGGGCCGGCCACCTGTTCGGCGTTGACGAAGACCCCGCCCGGCGCGAGGGCGCGCGCCACCCGCCGGCAGAGCGCCTGCTTGGCGTCGTCGTCGAGGTGGTGCACGGCCAGGGCGGAGACCACCGCGTCGTACCGGCCGACGGGGAGCGGGTCGGTCAGGTCGCCGACCACCGTCGCGTGCGGCACGCCCCGGGCGGCGAGGCCGTCGGCGGCGACCGCGAGCATCCGCGGCGCGCCGTCGAGCAGGGTCACCCGGACCCCGGGGACGGTCGCGGCGAGCAGCAGGGAGAGCAGCCCGGTGCCCGCGCCCAGGTCCAGCACCTCGGGGGTACGACCCTCGGCGAGCGCCGCGCGCAACGGCGGGGCGGCCACCTCGACCGCGGTGCCGTAGAAGTCGTCGAAGCAGGGCACCAGACGCCGTCTGGCCTGGTCGTAGCTGCCCGCCACCGCGTCGAAGGCCGCCGTCACGCTCATCGTCGCCTCCTAAATGATGAGAAATCTGTCTCATATTCTAGATCCTGCCGGCCGGTCACGTGCTCCCGTGCGGTGTGAGGCGCTCTTGACAGGGCCGAAACAAACGGGACCCGGACCGGAAACCGCCCGGCGGCACGCTTCGGTGGCATGACAGACGGTGCACGCGCCGCGACGCCACCGGTGGCCCTGCCCCGTGAGGCGGAAACGCACTGCCCGTACTGCGCCCTGCAGTGCGGGATGGTCCTGCGCGCCGAGGGCGACCGGGTGGAGGTGCTGCCCCGGCAGTTCCCCACCAACCGGGGCGGGCTGTGCCAGAAGGGCTGGACCGCCGCCGAGCTGCTGGACCACCCGGAGCGGCTGACCACTCCCCTGCTGCGCGACGCGTCCGGCGAACTGCGCCCGGCGACCTGGGACGCCGCCCTCGACCGGGTCGCCGCCGGCATCCGCGCCGTCCAGTCCGGACACGGCCGGGACGCGGTCGCGGTCTTCGGCGGCGGCGGGCTCACCAACGAGAAGGCGTACGCGCTCGGCAAGTTCGCCCGGGTGGCGCTGCGGACCCGGCACATCGACTACAACGGCCGGTGGTGCATGTCCTCGGCGGCGGCGGCCGGGATCCGCGCCTTCGGCGTCGACCGGGGACTGCCCTTCCCGCTGGCCGACCTCGCCCGGGCCGACACCCTGCTGCTGGTCGGCGCCAACCCGGCGGAGACCATGCCGCCGCTGCTGCGCCACCTGACCGACCAGCGACAGCGCGGCGGACGACTGATCGTGGTCGACCCCCGGGTCACCGCCACCGCCCGCCAGGCCGACCTGCACCTGCAACCGCTGCCCGGCACCGACCTGGCGGTGGCCAACGCGCTGCTGCACATCGCGCTGACCGAGGGACTGGTCGACAAGGCGTACGTCGACGCCCGCACCACCGGCTTCGAGCAGGTGCGCCGGACCGTCGCCGGGTACTGGCCGGCCGAGGTGGAGCGGCTCTCCGGGGTGCCGGTGGCCGACCTGGAGGCGACCGCCCGGGCGCTGGCCGGCGGCAGCGCGATCATCCTCACCGCCCGGGGCGCGGAGCAGCACGCCAAGGGCGTCGACACGGTCAGCGCCTTCGTCAACCTGGCCCTCGCCCTCGGCCTGCCCGGCCGCCCCGGCTCCGGGTACGGCTGCCTGACCGGCCAGGGCAACGGGCAGGGCGGCCGGGAACACGGACAGAAGTCCGACCAACTGCCCGGGTACCGGAAGATCGACGACCCGGCGGCCCGCGCGCACGTGGCCGGGGTGTGGGGCGTCGACCCCGACGACCTGCCCGGGCCGGGAGTGCCGGCGTACCGGCTGCTGGACTCGCTCGGCACGCCCGGCGGACCGCGCGCGATGCTGGTCTTCGGATCGAATCCGGTCGTCTCCGCGCCCCGGGCCGCCCGGGTCACCGAGCGGCTGCGTGGACTCGACCTGCTGGTGGTGGCCGACTTCCTGCTCTCCGAGACGGCGGCGCTGGCCGACGTGGTGCTGCCCGTCGCCCAGTGGGCCGAGGAGGAGGGCACCATGACCAACCTGGAGGGTCGGGTGCTGCGCCGACAGGCGCTGCGCCGGCCGCCGCCGGGCGTGCGTACCGACCTCGACATCCTCGCCGGCCTGGCCGCGCGCCTCGACGACGGCGAGCCGGGCACCGGCCCGGCCGGGACGCCGACCACCACGACCGGGACCGGCGCGGCGGCGGCGCAACCGGCCGGGCGGGCCGCCCGGCAGTTCCCGACCGATCCCCGGGTGGTCTTCGCCGAGCTGCGGCGGGCCTCCGCCGGCGGGCCGGCCGACTACGCCGGGATCACCTGGGAGCGGATCGAGCGGGACGAGGGCGTCTTCTGGCCCTGTCCGGACCCGGACGGCCCGGACGCCCCCCGGCTCTTCGCCGACCGGTTCCCCACCCCCGACGGCCGGGCCCGGTTCCACCCGGTGACCCACCGGCCGGCGGCCGAGGAGGTCTGCGCCGAGTACCCGCTGCACTTCACCACCGGCCGGGTGCTCGCCCAGTACCAGTCGGGCACCCAGACCCGCCGGGTCGCCGCACTGCGCCGCGCCGCCCCCGGCGGCTTCGTCGAGCTGCACCCGGACCTGGCCGACCGGCTCGGCGTCGACGAGGGGGACGAGCTGGTCGTCACCTCCCGTCGCGGCGAGCTGCGCGCGCCGGCCCGGCTCAGCCCGACGATCCGCCCCGACACCGTCTTCGCGCCGTTCCACTGGGGCGGCGCGGCCCGGGCCAACTCCGTGACCAACGACGCGACGGACCCGGTCTCCGGGATGCCCGAATTCAAGATCTGCGCCGTACGGGTGGAGAAGGCATGAGCGATCGGATCATCCGGCACCGCGCCGCCGCGTCTCGGGGCCGGTCGGAACGAAGCGGAGGACGGCCATGCGCGTCGTGATCGTGGGGTACGGCATGGCCGGCTCCCGGCTCGCCGCCGAACTGCACGCCCGGAGCGGGGAGCACAAGGTCACCGTGCTCGGGGCGGAACCGCACCGGGCGTACAACCGGATCATGCTCTCCACCCTGCTCGCCGGGAAGATCGACGAGCCGGACGTGGAGCTGGCCGAGGTCGCCGGGCAGGGCGTGGACGTGCGCACCGGGACGGGCGTCACCGCGATCGACCGGGCCGCCCGCGAGGTACGCACCGATGACGGCGACCGGATCGGCTACGACCACCTGGTGCTGGCCACCGGCAGCCGGGCGCTGGTGCCGCCGCTGCCCGGCCTCGACCCGACCGACCTGCCGGCCCGGGTGGCCGCCTTCCGCACCCTGGACGACTGCCGGCGCATCCTCGCCGTGGCCCGGGACGCACGCCGCGTCCTGGTGCTCGGCGGCGGGCTGCTCGGGCTGGAGGCGGCCCGAGGGCTGGCCGCCCGGGGACTCGACGTGACCGTGGTGCACCCGGTGGGGCACCTGATGGAGCGCCAGCTCGACCCGGCCGCCGGGGCGGTGCTCGCCGGCACCCTCGCCGGACTGGGCGTGCGGACCGAGCTGGCGGTCGGCGGCTCCGGGGTCGAGGTGGACGCCGACGAGGTCCGGCTGCGGCTGACCGACGGCCGGACGCTCGCCGCCGACCTGCTGGTGCTCTCCTGCGGCGTACGCCCCGAGACCGGGCTGGCCGCCGCCGCCGGGCTGGCCGTCGAGCGGGGCGTGGTGGTCGACGACCGGCTGCGCACCAGCGACCCGCACGTCTCGGCGATCGGCGACTGCGCCCAGCACGACGGCACGCTGACCGGGCTGGTCGCCCCTGCCTGGGCGCAGGCCCGGGTGGTGGCGCAGCTGCTGAGCGGCGAGGACCCGGCCGTCCGGTACCGGGCCCGTCCGGCGGTGACCCGGCTCAAGGCGGCCGGCATCGACCTCGCCGCGATGGGCGACCCGACCGACGGCCCCGGCGAGGAGCTGACCTTCGCCGACCCGGCCCGGGGCACCTACGCCCGGCTGCGCATCCACGACGAGCGGCTGACCGGGGCGATCCTGCTCGGCGACAACCCGAGCGTCGGCACGGTGGTGCAGCTCTTCGACCGGGGCGGACCGGTGCCGACCGACCGGCGGGCGCTGCTGCTCGGCCGGGCGATCGGGACGACGGCGGCGACGCCGGCCGAGTCGCCGGCGCTGATGCCGGACGCGGCGACCGTCTGCCAGTGCAACGACGTCCGCAAGGGCGCGCTGGTGGCCTGTTGGCGCGACGGGGCCCGGACGGTCGACGAGGTGGTCGCCGCGACCCGGGCGGCCACCGGCTGCGGCGGCTGCCGGGAGGCCGTCACCGGGATCGTCGACTGGCTCCGCGAGGCCGACTCGGTGGGAGCGGCCCGATGACCGGGCGGGTGGCGGGATACGGATCTGACGCGATGGACCGCGAGGAGGTGACGCGATGACCGGCGGACGATTGGTCGTCGTCGGCAACGGCATGGTCGGGCAGCGGTTCGTCGAGGCGCTGCGCGCCCGCGACCACGACCGGCGTTGGCAGGTGACGGTGCTCGCCGAGGAGGACCGGCCGGCGTACGACCGGGTGCGGCTCTCGGCGTTCTTCGACGGGGTGACCGCCGAGGAGCTGAACCTGCACACCCCGGACGACGGGGTGCAGCTGCGCCTGGGCGAGACGGTCACCGGGATCGACCGGGCGCGGCGGGTGGTGACCACCGCGGCCGGCGAGCACCCGTACGACACGCTGGTGCTCGCCACCGGGTCGTACCCCTTCGTGCCGCCGGTCGACGGCGCGGACCTGCCCGGCGTCTTCGTCTACCGGACGTTGGACGACCTGGTGGCGATCCGCGACCACGCGGCCGGCCGGCGGGTCGGCGCGGTGATCGGCGGCGGCCTGCTCGGGCTGGAGGCGGCGAACGCGCTGCGCCTGCTCGGGCTGGACACCCACGTGATCGAGTTCGCGCCCCGGCTGATGCCGGTGCAGGTGGACGAGGCCGGCGGCGCGATGCTGCGCCGCTACGTCGAGGAGCTGGGGGTGCGCACCCACCTCGGGGTGGCCACCACCGCGCTGCGCCCCGGCCCGGACGGCACGGTCGCCGCGCTGGAGCTCTCCGACGGCGCCACGGTCGACGCCGAGCTGGTCGTGGTGGCCGCCGGCATCCGCCCCCGCGACGAGCTGGCCCGCGCCGCCGGGCTGGCGCTGGGGCCGCGCGGCGGGGTGCTGACCGACGCCACCTGCCGGACGTCCGACGAACGGATCTGGGCGGTCGGCGAGTGCGCGGCGGTCGAGGGCGCCTGCCACGGCCTGGTCGCCCCCGGGTACGCGATGGCGGAGGTGGTCGCCGACCGGCTGCTCGGCGGCGCGGCCACCTTCCCCGGCGCGGACACCGCCACCAAGCTCAAGCTGCTCGGCGTGGACGTGGCCTCGTTCGGCGACGCGCACGGCGCCACCCCCGGCTGCCTGGACGTGACGTTCACCGACCCGGCCACCCGGTCGTACGCGAAGCTGGTCCTCTCCGACGACGCGACGACGCTGCTCGGCGGCGTGCTGGTCGGGGACGCGACCGCCTACCCGACGCTGCGGGCCAGCGTCGGCGGGCCGCTGCCCGGTCCCCCGCTGGCGCTGCTGGCGCCGGCCGGCGGGGCGGGGGCCGGCGCCGCCGCGCTGCCCGGCACCGCGCAGGTCTGCTCCTGCAACGCGGTCACCCGGGACGACATCGACACCGCGATCGCCGGTGGCGCGTGCGACGTGCCGGCGCTGAAGGCGTGCACCCGGGCCGGCACCAGCTGCGGCTCCTGCGTGCCGATGCTCAAGCAGCTGCTCGACGCGGCCGGCGTCCGGCAGTCCACCGCGCTCTGCGAGCACTTCGACGCCAGCCGGCAGGAGCTGTTCGACATCGTCCGGGTACGCGGCATCCGCACCTTCTCCCAGCTCGTCGCCGAGCACGGGCGCGGGCGCGGCTGCGACATCTGCAAGCCGGTGGTGGCCTCGATCCTCGCCTCGCTCGGCACCGGGCACGTGCTCGACGGCGAGCAGGCGTCGTTGCAGGACACCAACGACCACTTCCTGGCGAACCTGCAACGCGACGGCACCTACTCGGTGGTGCCCCGGATCCCCGGCGGCGAGATCACCCCGGACAAGCTGATCGTGATCGGCGAGGTGGCCCGCGACTTCCGGCTCTACACCAAGATCACCGGCGGGCAGCGGATCGACCTGTTCGGCGCGCGGGTGGAGCAACTGCCGCAGATCTGGCGCCGGCTGGTCGATGCCGGCTTCGAGTCCGGCCACGCGTACGGCAAGGCGCTGCGCACGGTGAAGTCCTGCGTCGGCGAGACCTGGTGCCGGTACGGGGTGCAGGACTCGGTCGGGCTGGCCGTCGCGCTGGAACTGCGCTACCGGGGGCTACGCGCCCCGCACAAGCTCAAGTCGGCGGTCTCCGGCTGTGCCCGGGAGTGCGCCGAGGCGCGCAGCAAGGACTTCGGCATCATCGCCACCGACACCGGCTGGAACCTCTACGTCGGCGGCAACGGCGGGTTCCGCCCCCGGCACGCCGACCTGTTCGCCTCCGACCTGTCCACCGAGGCGCTGATCCGGCTGATCGACCGGTTCCTGATGTACTACGTCCGCACCGCCGACCGGTTGCAGCGCACCGCCGCCTGGATCGAGGCGATGGAGGGCGGCCTGGACCACCTGCGGGCGGTGATCGTCGACGACTCGCTCGGGCTCTGCGCCGAACTGGACGAGGCGATGGCCCGGCACGTGGCGTCCTACTCCGACGAGTGGCGCGACGTCCTCGACGACCCGGAGCGGCTGCGCCGCTTCACCTCGTTCGTCAACGCCCCGGACGTGCCCGACCCGTCGATCAGCTTCGCCGAGGAACGCGGCCAGCCGGTACCGGTCCGGGGCGGGCCACCGCCCGGCGGGGACCACCGCCGACAGCCGGTCACGCTGGGGATGCCGGAGGTGCGGCGATGACCGACATGATGACGCTGGAGTGGACCACGGTCTGCGGGCTGGACCGGCTGGACCACGAGCGGGGCGTCGCCGCCCTGGTCGACGGGGTGCAGGTGGCGCTCTTCCGCAGCGGCGACGAGTTGTACGCCGTGGCCAACCTCGACCCCGTCGGCGGCGCGTACGTGATGTCGCGGGGCATCGTCGGCAGCCGGGGCGGCGTGCCGACCGTCGCGTCCCCGCTGCACAAGCAGGTGTACGACCTGCGCACCGGGCAGTGCCTCGACCTGCCCGACGTGACGCTGCCCGTGTACGAGGTCCGCTGCCGCGACGGACTGGTCGAGGTGCGGCTGCGACAGGAGGAGTAGATGCGGGACGAACTGGCCGGCTTCACCATCGGGGTGACCGCCGACCGGCGACGGGACGAGCTGGCCGCGCTGCTCCAGCGGCGCGGCGCCCGGGTGGTGCTCGCCCCCGCCCTGCGGATCGTGCCGCTGGCCGACGACAGCGAACTGCGCGACGCGACCCGGATCTGCCTGGAACGGCCGCCGGACGTCCTGATGGCCAACACCGGCATCGGGATGCGCGGCTGGCTGGAGGCGGCCGAGGGCTGGGGGCTGGCCGAGCCGCTGCGCGCGGTGCTCTCCCAGGCGTACGTGGTGGCCCGGGGTCCGAAGGCGCGCGGCGCGATCCGGGCCGCCGGGCTGCACGACCAGTGGTCGCCGGACTCGGAGAGCTGCGACGAGGTCATCGAGCACCTGGTCGAGCGGGGGGTCGCCGGCCAGGTCATCGCCATGCAGCTGCACGGCGACCGGCAGCCGGAGTGCACCGAGGCGCTGGAGGCGGCCGGGGCCACCGTGATCGAGGTGCCGGTCTACCGCTGGGCGCCGCCGACCGACCCGGCGCCGCTGCACCGGCTCATCGACCTGGTCGCCGGCCGGCTGGTCGACGCGGTCACCTTCACCTCCGCCCCGGCGGCGGAGGCGCTGCTGCGGGCGGCCGGGGACCGCGCCGAGACGGTGCTGGAGGCGCTGCGCGGGGACGTGCTGGCCAGTTGCGTCGGCACGGTCACCGCCGAACCGCTGGTGCGCCGCGGGGTGCCGGTGAGCGCGCCCAACCGGGCCCGCCTCGGGGCGCTGGTCCGGCAGATCGTCGACGAGCTGCCCCGCCGTACGGTGACCGTGAAGGCGGCCGGGCACCTGCTGACCCTGCGCGGACACGCCGCCGTGGTCGACGGTGAGCTACGCCCCCTGGCGCCCGCCCCGATGGCCGTGCTGCGGGCGCTCGCCGCCACGCCCGGGAAGGTGCTGTCCCGGACCGCCCTGCTGCGTACCCTGCCCCGGGGCGCGGACGAGCACGCGGTGGAGATGGCGGTGGCCCGGCTCCGGGTGGGGCTGGACGCCCCCCGGGTCGTGCAGACCGTGGTCAAGCGGGGTTACCGCCTCCGGGTCGAGTAGACCCGGAGGCGGTTCAGCCCACCGGGGCGTACCCGCGCCCGTGCTCGTTCTGCAGGCGCAGCATGGCGTGCTCCACCACGGTCACCAGCACCTGCTTCACCGAGTCCCGCTGCCGGGCGTCGCACATCACCAGCGGCACGTCCCGCGAGATGGCCAGCGCCTCGCGGACCTCCTCCAGCTCGTACTGCGGCGCGTCGTCGAACCGGTTCAGCGCCACCACGTACGGCAGGTTGCGGTTCTCGAAGTAGTCCAGCGGCGCGAAGGCGTCGGTGATCCGGCGGGTGTCCACCAGCACGGCCGCGCCCACCGCGCCCCGGATGATCTCGTCCCACATGAACCAGAAGCGCGTCTGGCCCGGGGTGCCGAAGAGGTACAGGATCAGGTCCTGCGCCATGGTGATCCGGCCGAAGTCCATGGCGACCGTGGTGGTCTCCTTGCCGGGCACCTTCGACGGATCGTCGATGCCCACCCCGGCCGCCGTCATCAGCGCCTCGGTGGTCAGCGGCGTGATCTCGGAGATCGCCCCCACCAGCGTCGTCTTGCCCACGCCGAAGCCGCCCGCGACCACGATCTTCGCGGAGATGATCTCCCGGCTGCGGCGCGCCCCGGCGGGGTCATAGTTCGCGAAGTCCACTTAGCACCCTTCCCAGCAGGTTCATCCGCTCCTCGTAGCCCGTGGCGGGAGCGGCAGTGTGTAGCGTCAGCAGGCCCTCGGCCACCATGTCGGCGACCAGCACCCGGGTGACGCCCAGCGGCATCCGGGTGTACGCGGCGATCTCCGCCAGCGACTGCGCGCGACCCTCGCAGACCGTGGCGATGCGGTACTTGTCGTGCCCGGCGAAGCGCGCCTCGGCAGCCTGGGTGGGGGTGGCCGACAGCACCGCCTCCAGCGCGATGTCCCGGCTCGGTTCGGTACGGCCCCGGGTGACCGCGTAGGGGCGCACCAACGCCCCGCGCGGGTCCCGCCGTGGTTCCATCCGCGATCACCTCCCCCAGCCCGGAGCCAGCCCGGCACCGGATCCCCTGTTGCCGGCCGGGCGCGGTCGCGCCCGGCGTCGTACCGTCCGTCTCAGGAGCGCACGGCGTCGCGCGGCAGCGGCACCAACGCCGCGCCCACCCGCTCCACCAGCAGTGCCATCTCGTAGCCGACCTGCCCCACGTCGCAGCTGCGGGCCGCGAGGACGGCCATCGACGACCCGTCGCTGATCGACATCAGGAACAGGTAGCCGCTGTCCATCTCGATCACCGTCTGGAGCACACCCCCGGCGCTGAACATCCGGGCCGCACCCTCGGTCAGGCTCACCACGCCCGAGGTGATCGCCGCCAGCTGGTCCGCCCGGTCCGGTGGCAGGTCGCGGGAGGAGGCGAGCAGCAGCCCGTCCGCGGACACCGCCACCACGTGGGCGATGCCCGCCACGCTGTCGGCGAAGTTGGTGAGCAGCCAACCCATGTCCTGCATGGCCGCTGGCCTGTTCATCGGCGCGTCTCCTTGGTCGAGGTGCTGTTCTGGTCCGTACCGGCCGATCGGCCGCGCTGCACGCCGCGGTGGTAGGCGGAGAGCAGACCGCGTACCTCGTCGGGGGTGCGGCGACTGCGGTCCCGCCCGCTCTTCGGCTCGATGCCGCCGGGGACGAGCTGTGCCTGTGGCACCCGCTTGGGCAGACCCGAGCGGGTGGTGCCACCGGTGGACGGTTCGGCTGCCTTGGTCGCCCTGGTCCAGCCCTCGTCGGCCGCGGTGCGCCAGGCGTCCGCCCCGCCGGCGGACGAGGTGGCCGACGGCGCCGGCGGCGCGGTCGGCACCGACGGCGGGGCGTACGACGGGGGCGGCGTGGCGGCCGGCTGCGGCGCGGCCGGGGCCACCGACGGGGTGCCGGCGGCGGTCGGCGCGCTCGGCACCCGGGTCGGCAGCTTCGGGCGCGGCGGCGGGGCGGCCTCGTCCTGCCGGGCCTCCGGCGGCGCGCCGTCGAAGTCCGGCCGGGTGAAGATCGCGGTGGCGTCGTCCCCGTGCGACCGGAACCAGACCGCCTCCATCTCGCGGAAGATCGGCGAGTCGGCGGGCCGTTCCGGGCGCGCCACCACCGGGGCGGCCGGCGCGGCGGCCGGCGGCGTGTACGGCGCCGCCGGGGCGACCGGCGTCGGGGCGCCGCCGAACGGGACGGCCGGGGCGGCCGGGGCGGCCGGTGCGGCCGGTGCGGCGGCGTACGGCACGGCCGGGGCGGCGAACGACGCGGACGACCCGGCGAACGGATCGGCCGACGCGCCGGCGACCGGCCCGAGCGGGAGCGCCGGGGCGGGCTCGGCGGCCGGGGCGCGCTTCGGCAGCGGGTCGAGGACCGGGTTGGCCACCGTCGGGGTGCCGACCGAGAAGCCGTACGACGGCTCGGCCGGCGGCGCGGAGGCGGGCACGGCGGACGTGGGGACGGCCGAGGTGGGGACGGCCGAGGTGGGGACGGACGAGCTGGGCGCGGCCGAGACCGGGGCGCCGAATCCGACCGTCGGCGCGGCGTCCCGCGCGTCGACCGGCGGCCGCCACGGGGCCGGGGCCGGCGGGGTGGTCCGCCACGAGTCGGTCAGGGTCGCCGCGCCGGAACGCCCACCGACCGCAGACTCGCCGAGACCGGCCGAGGAGAGCGGGGTCTGCTCGACCGCCAGCGGCTGCCGCTGCCGGGGCAGCGAGGAGTCCCGGCCCCGGTGGGCGGGGAGCACCACGGCGGAGTTCGGCAGGGTCACCTGGGCGACGGTGCCGCCCTCGACGTTGCGGCGCAGCTCCACCCGGATGCCGTACCGGGAGGCGAGCCGGCTCACCACGGCCAGACCCATCAGCCGGAACGCGGCCACGTCCACGCTCGGCGGCGCGGCCAGCCGGCGGTTGAGCGAGTCGAGCTGCTCGTCGGTGAGGCCGAGACCGCGGTCCTCGACCTGGATCAGCACGTAGTCCCGGATCCGGCGACCGTCGGCGACCACAGTGGTGGTCGGCGGCGAGAAGCGGGTGGCGTTGTCGAGCAGCTCGGCGACGAGGCGGACCACGTCGTTGACCGCGTGGGCGGCGACCGAGATGTCGGTGTCGACGGTGCCGAACTCGATCCGGTTGTAGAGCTCGACCTCGGACTGGGCGGCCCGCAGCACGTCCACCAGCAGCGCGTCGTCGCGGCGCGGTACGGCCGAGTCGGCGCCGGCCAGGACGAGCAGGTTCTCGTCGTTGCGGCGCATCCGGGTGGCCAGGTGGTCGAGTTCGAAGAGCTGGGCGAGGCGCTTCGGGTCCTCCTCGCTGCGCTCGATCGCGTCCAGCTCGCCGATCATCCGGTCGACCAGGGTCTGCGAGCGGCGGGCCAGGTTGAGGAACATCGCCGAGACGCTGGTCCGCAGGGCGGCCTGCTCGGCGGCGACCCGGACGGCCTCCCGGTGCACGACGTTGAAGGCCAGCGCGACCTGCCCCACCTCGTCGCGGTTGGGCAGCCGGATCGGATCGCGGACCTGGCGGACGATCTCCTCCACCCCGCCGTCGCCGACGCTGCCCATGTTCTGCAGCCGCTTCACCGCGTCCGGCAGGTCGTGGTTGGCCACCGACAGGGCGCCCTCACGCAGCCGGCGCAGCGAGTGGTTGAGCGAGCGGGCCAGCACCACGGCGAGCGAGACGGCGATGATCAGGGTGAGCAGCACCAGCACCGACTCGACGACGGCCTGCCGGATCACGTCGTTGCGGGCGTCCTCGGCCTGGCGCAGCAGGCGGTCCTGGAGTTCGATCTCGGCCCAGCGCATCAGGTCGTTGACCGCGCCGATCGAGGCGACCGCGTCCCCGGCGGTGACCAGCGGCTGCTGCCCGACCGAGCGGGTGATGTCGGCGGCGACCCGGTCGGCGAGACCGACCGCGTCGCCGGAGACCGTCCCCTCGACCAGGTCACGCTGGTCCGGGGCGGCGGCCAGCGAGAACGAGACCAGCGCCTCCTGCTGGCTGGTCAGCGTGGTGACGAAGGCGGAGAACTGCTCCTCGTCGACCCGGCCGCCGCTGAGCGCGGTGAAGGCGACCGCCTCCTCCTCGGCGACGGCGGCCTTCGCGCGGCTGAACGCGGCCACCGCGCGGCGGGCGTCCGCCAGGCTCTCCTGGCCGGGGAGCTGGGCCAGGGTGTCGCCGTACGAGACCAGGTCGGTCAGGACGATGCCGTACCGCAGGGTGGCCTCGGCGACGGGCATCTGCCGGCGGTCGAGCACCTTCTGGCGGGTGCCGTTGAGCGTCTCCAGGTGGTCGTCGATGACCTCCAGCTGGTCGCGCACGGAGTCCGGGACCTCGCCGATCCCGTTCCGCTCGGCGCGGTACTCGGTGATCCGCTGGTCGGTGGCCCGCACCCGCAGGTTGTAGTCGTCGACCCGCTGCTGCGGGTTGGCCAGGTACAGCGCCGCGGCCATCCGCTCCTTGTGCAGGTCCTGGGTGAGCGCGGAGACGTCGGTCGAGAGCGCGGTGAGCGACCTGAGCCGGGTGGCGTCGACCGCGCCCTCACCGGTGGAGACGAGTCGGATAGTTGCCAGAGCAATGACGGCGGCCACGGGGACCACCAGAATGAGGGCGAGCTTGGAACGGATCCGCGCATCCCTCAGTCGGGGTAGCCGGCGCCCCCGGTCACGATCGGCGGTGTCGCCGATTTCGGGCAGGGTCGTCGGTCCGGTGCTCACGACATCGCCTCCGTCGTTTCTTCCGCGCCTGCCCCGCCGACCCGTGCCTGGTGCAGCGGAGAGCGCCACGCGCGGCACGGCCGCGATTTCATCAGAGAAGATCGCGTTTGGGAAGCCGCAGTGAGGCAGGAAACGGTCAACCGGCGACTCCGTCACCTTATGGCCTCATTCCCGCGCACGCTCTGAACAGGCATTGTCACTCCAGAGTGGTCGGTTGCCTCTCCGGAGTGAGCATCCGTAAATATCTGATGACCCCAACATGTGGGAAAGCCGTCCCGAAACCACTCCCGGCACCCCGCGCTTGACCGCGCGGCCCGGCATTGGCAAGGTTTTGCAGGCTTCGCGCACACCGTACGGCAGACAATCCCGTTTCTCCACTGAGGACGGACACTAGCGGCGGTGACCGGGCATCGCCCGTGCCGCACCTGGAGGACTGAGTTGAGCCCCATCCGCTCCGCGACCATCGTGGCGCTCGCATCGGCCGTACTGGCCACCACGCTCACCGGCTGCTCGTTCGGCGCGGGGCAGGAGGACACCACACCGATCGTCATCGCCGCCGACCTGGAACTCTCCGGGGCGTCGGCCCCGATCGGCAAGGCGTACCAGCGTGCGCTGGAACTGAAGGTCGAGCAGTTGAACGCCTCCGGCGCCCTGGGCGGTCGGAAGATCGAACTGTTGATGAAGGACAACCGTTCCGACGCCAGTGAGTCGCTGCGCAACATCGGCGACTTCAGCAGCGATTCCAAGGTCAGCGCGATCATCATGGGCGGCTGCAACGAATGCGCCGTGGGCGCCGTCCGCACCATCAACGAGAAGAAGATCCCGACCATCGCGCTCGCCGCGTCCAGCGCGATCGTCAACCCGGTCGCCGATCGACGGTACGTCTTCAAGCTGGCCCCGAACGCGGAGGACAGTGCGGCGGCACTCACCACCGAACTGCGCCGAAAGGGCATCCGCAAGGCCGCCCTACTGCACAGCGACGACGACTACGGCCGAGAGGGTCTCACCGCCCTGCGCGGCGAATTCGACAAGGCCGGAATCCGACTGGTCCGCAACGAGTCCGTCCGCTCCACGGACACCGACGTATCGCAGCCGGTGAGCCGACTGACCACCGGCAAGCCGCAGGCGCTGATCGTCTGGACCCCGCCGGAGCAGGCCGGCCTGGCCGCCACCAGCGCCCAGGAGGCGGGCTTCTCCGGGTCGCTCTTCCTCGACGCGGCGGCCGCCGGCGACCTCTTCCTCGGCGGCTCCGCCAAGTCCACCGAGCAGGCCACGCTGATCTTCACGCAGACCATGGTGATCGACGACGTCATCGCCACCACCCCGGCCAAGGCCGCCCGCCGGCAGTGGTTCCAGGACTACACCGCCCGGTTCGGCGGCTACAACGGGTTCTCCTCCTTCGCCGCCGACGCGGTGCAGCTCATCGTCGACGCGAACCTGCGGTCCGGCGGCGACGGGGTCGACCGGGACGGCGTCCGGGACGTGCTGGAGACGTCCCAGATGGACGGCCTCTCCGGCCCGATCCGGATGACCCCGGACAACCACTCCGGCCTGATGCCCCAGGCGCTGACGACGCTGGTGGCGCGGGGCGGGCGGTGGCGGCTGGCCGGCTAATCATCGCGGTGGGTGTCGCTCACCGGCTGGTGGTCGCGGTGGGGTGTGGCCCCGGCACAACCGGCTCCGGGCGGTCAGGCTTGATCCCTCCGCCGGTTGCGCCGGGGCCACACCTCGGGGTCGTTCGCCGTCCGGTCGTGCCTGGTGGGTCGTCCGGGGCGCACGGTCGACGTCGGGTGACCGGTCGGGGGTGCGGTCGGGGTCGGTGACCGGTCGGGGGTGCGGTCGGCGTCGGGGGTGCGGTCGGCGTCGGGGTCAGCGGGCGCTGGTGGTGGCTCGGACCCAGGGCAGGGCGAGGCGCTCGACCAGGGAGAGGGCCGAGTAGAGCAGGATGCTCATCCCGGCGATCAACACGATCGCCGCCCACGCCGTCGCGGTGTCGCCGATGCCGTTGTACTGCAGGATCTGGTAGCCCAGCCCCGGCTTGTCGGAGTAGAACTCCCCGATCACCGCGCCGATCGCGGCCAGCGGCATCGCCACCTTGAGCCCGACGAAGATCTGCGGCAGCGCCGCCGGGAAGCGCACCTTGCGGAACGCCTGCCACCACGAGGCGTTCAGCGACCGGGCCAGCTCGGCCAGGTCCGCCGGGGTGGTGGTGAGGCCGGTCGCCGTGGACAGCACGATCGGGAAGAAGCAGAGCAGGAAGACCATGGTCAGGATGGGCTTCTCACCCCAGCCGACCGAGACCACCAGCAGCGGGCCGAGGGCGATCTTCGGCACCGCGTTGATCGCCACCAGCAGCGGCGCGAACATCCGCTCGGCCCGTCGGGACGCGGCCAGCGCCATCCCGATCAGCACCCCGGCGACCGTCGAGAGCAGGAAGCCCAGCAGCGTCATCAGCGTGGTGACGCCCAACGCCGGCAGCAGCACGTCCGCGGTGTCGACCAGCGCGGTCCAGACGTCCTGCGGGGGCGGCAGGGACGCCGGGTGGACCAGTTCCAGTCCGGCGGTGACCAGCCACCACACGGCCAACGCGATCACCAGACCGAGCAGGGGCAGGCCCACCGTCGCCGGGCGTACCCCGGACCACCGCGACGCGGCGGCGACCGGCGGCGTCGTCGGGGTCGCGACCACGCCCGGGTCGACGGCGGCCGGCTCCACCCCGGCCGCCCCGGAGCGGGTACGGATCTCCGTCACGTTCTCATCCTCTCCTGCCGGCACGGGGCCGGCCACGGCGACGGGGGCACGGCCACCGGGCGTCCCGGTGACCGCACCCCCGTGTACGCCGGTCGGTGATCAGGCCTTCGGCGTGAGGTTGAAGTCGATGATCTGGTCCGGGTTGATGGCCGACTTCAGCGCGCCCGCGCCCTGGAGCAGGGCGATGCTCTTGGCGACCCGCTCCTTGTCCAGCGTGCCGAGCGCGGTGCCGGAGTTGCTCGACCGGACGTACGCGGCCATCAGCTGGAGCTCGGCGGCGGCGGCGCCCGTGTTGGTGGCGTCGACGTTCTTCTTCAGCAGGTCGGCGGCCTCCTGCGGGTGGGTCAGGGCGTAGTCCAGACCCTTGAGCAGCGCCGCGGTGAAGCGCTTGACCATCTCCGGCTTCTCCTTGGCGAGCTTGCTGGAGGTGATCAGCGCGTTGCCGTAGAGGTCCGTCATCACGTCGCTGTACGGCAGCACGACCGGCTTCTTCCTGGTGACCGCCTCGACGGTGGGCTGGCCGACCACGAACTGGCCGATGCCGTCCACGGTGCCGGAGGCGAGCGTGCCCATCAGGGTCTGCGCCTCGCCGTTGACGAAGGTGACCTTGCTGGCGTCCACGCCGGCGAGCCGGGCGTACGTCGGGAAGAGCAGCCGCACCACGGAGGTCGGGGTGTCGGCGAGCTTCTTGCCCTCCAGGTCCTTCGGCGTGGCGATGTTCTTGCCCTCGACGGTCACGACCGCCGCCATGGTGCGCTGCTGGATCGCGGCGACCGCGACGAAGTCCTTGGCCGCGCCGTTGCCGAGCTGGAGCAGACCACCGGTCAGGTCGATCGGGCCGAAGTCCGCCTGGCCGCCGACGATGGTCTGGATGACCGAGCCGGTGCCCTGGCCCGGCTTGATCTCCACGTCGAAGCCGGCCTCCTTGAAGAAGCCCTTCTCCTTGGCCACCCAGGCGTACGAGTCACGGCCGAAGTTGCCGAACGAGGTGAGGTAGGTCACCTTCTCCAGCGCCTTGCCGTCACCCCCCTTGGCCTCGGACGAGTCGTCCCCGCCGCTGCACGCGGAGACCAGGGCGAGAGCGGTGGCCAGGGCCGCCGCGGCGACCGTACGGGTCAGCCTTCTCATCAGTGCACCATGTCCTTTCCGACCGGGTGCTCGTCACCCGGAAGGGGTCGTCGGTCCGGCGGCGCGGCATGAGGGGGGAGCCGGACCACCGTCGTGAAGGGACTCTTCGCGCCGACAGCGTAGGACAAACCCACCGTCACGACGCCAGGCGGATCGGGTTGCGGAACGGAAACAACTCGTGGTCCACCCCGGACGGTGCGCATCGGACACGAGCCGGATAGTGTTTGCCGGATTCCTGACCGACCACTCAGGGGAGGCCCGGCGGACATGATCCGACTCGCCGACGTGTCGCGTACGTTCGACGGCCGCTCCGGTCGGGTGGAGGCGCTGCGCGGCATCGACCTGGCGGTCGGCGAAAGCGAGTTCGTCGCCGTCCTGGGCCGCTCCGGCTGCGGCAAGTCGACCCTGCTGCGCATGGTCGCCGGGCTGCTGCCGGTCACCGGCGGCGAGATCACCGTCGGCGGGACGCCGATCACCGGGCCGCGCCGCGACATCGCCATGCTCTTCCAACGCCCCGCCCTGCTCCCCTGGCGCACCGTGCTGGACAACGTGCTGCTGCCGGTGGAGATCTTCGGCTGGAGCCGGGCCAAGCACCGGGACCGGGCCCGCCGGCTGCTCGACATGGCCGGGCTCGGCGGCTTCGAGAAGCGGCTGCCGCACGAACTCTCCGGCGGCATGCAGCAGCGGGTGTCGCTGTGCCGGTCGCTGATCGGCGAGCCCCGGGTGATGTTGATGGACGAGCCCTTCTCCGCCCTGGACGCGCTCACCCGCGAGGAACTCTCCGGCGAACTGCAACGGGTGCACATGGAGACCGGGGCCACCGTCGTCTTCGTCACCCACTCCATCGACGAGGCGGTGCTGCTGGCCGACCGGGTGGTCGTGCTCAGTCCCCGTCCGGGCCGGATCCGCAAGGTCGTCGAGGTGGACATCCCCCGACCCCGCACCCTCGGCCGCAACGCGCACCTGGCCGACGTCGCCCGGGTCAGCGCGGAGCTGCACGAGCTGCTGATGGAGCGCGACGCGCCGGTGCCGGCCGGGACGGAGGAGCGATGAGCATGCGGGTGGCGGTCTTCACCGAACCGCACCGGGGCGCCGACTACGACGACCAGCTGCGCTTCGCCCGGCTGGTCGAGGCGGGCGGCTTCGACGGCTTCTTCCGCGCCGACCACTACCAGGCGATGGGGGACGAGCCGGGGCTGCCCGGCCCGACCGACGCCTGGCTCACCCTGGCCGCGCTGGCCCGGGAGACCTCCCGGATCCGGCTCGGCACCCTGGTCACCTCGGCCACCTTCCGGCTGCCCGGCCCGCTGGCCGTGATGGTGGCCCAGGTGGACCGGATGAGCGGCGGCCGGGTCGAGCTGGGCATCGGCGCCGGCTGGTACGAGCGGGAGCACACCTCGTACGGCATCCCCTTCCCGCCCGTCGGCGAGCGCTTCGACCGGCTCGCCGAGCAACTGGAGATCGTCACCGGCCTGTGGCGCACCCCGGTCGGCGAGACCTACAGCTACACCGGCGACCACTACCGGCTGGTCGACGCGCCCGCGCTGCCCAAGCCGGCGCAGCGGCCCGGCCCGCCGGTGATCGTCGGTGGACGCGGCCCGAAGCGCACCCCCGAACTGGCCGCCCGGTACGCCGACGAGTACAACATGCCGTTCAAGTCGGTGGAGGAGACCGCCGCCGCGTTCGAGCGGGTCCGCGAGGCCAGCGACCGGACCGGGCGCACCGGGTCGGGGCGGGCGCCGCTGGTGCTCTCCGCCGGAGTGGTGGTGGCGATCGGGCGCACCGACGCCGAGGCGCGCCGCCGGGCCGCGCCGCTGCACGTCAAGAGCGCCCTGCCGCCGGAGGACCCGGTGGTCGGCTCCCCCGCCCAGCTCGTCGACCGGCTCGGCGAGTTCGCCGCGATCGGCGCCACCCGGGTGCACCTGCGCCTGATCGAACTGGACGACCTGGACCACCTGGAGCTGATCGCCGGCGAGGTGCTCCCCCAACTGGACGGAACGCGATGACCGACGTGTCGCACGGCCCCGCCACGACCGGGCCGGCCGGGACCCACGAGGAGCTCGGCCCGGTCGGGCAGGAGATCGTCTTCGAGAACGACAGGGTCCGGGTGTGGCACATCCGGCTGGAGCCGGGCGAGCGGCAGCCGCTGCACCGGCACGACCACCCGTACCTGGTGGTGGCGGTCCAGGGAGCGAAGAACGTCGTGCAGACGGTCGACGGCACCCGGATCGACGCCGACGAGCCGACCGGCGGAGTGGTGTACCGGGACCCCGGCGCGGTCCACATGCTCACCAACGTCGGCGACACGACGTACCTGGCCCGCCTGGTGGAGTTGAAGTAACCCCAGGCTGACGCCCCGCCGCGCCACAGTGGCGATCGGGCGCACCGGGCCGTAACGTGCCCGACATGGCCTTTCGGACGTGGGGCAGACTGCTGCTCACCGCACTCGGGGTGAGCGTGCTGGCCGGGGCCGGTCAGCTCGGCATCGCGTACGGCTTCGGCATCGTCCGGCTCACCGGCGCCTTCACCGACGGCGCCGTCGACCGGTGGCCCGCCCAGCTCGCCTGGGTGGGCTGGTTCGCGGTGAGCGCCGCCGTCGTCGGCGCGGTCGTCACCGGGCGGCTGGCCCGCCGGGACGGGCTGCCCGAGCAGACGAGCGTGCAGCTCGCCGTCTCCGGCGCGGCGGCGCTCGGCGCGACCGTCGTCGCGCCGCTCTGCATGCAACCGGCCCGGGCGGCCGAGCTGAGCACCGTCGACCCGGTCTTCGCCGTCGGCATCTGCGCGGTCGCCGGCGCGGTGGTCGGCGCGGCGGCCGCCTCCGCCGTGCTGCTGAAGCCGCCGCTGGGCTGGAACGTCGCCATGCTGGCCGGCGCGGTCTGGCTGATCGCCCTGATCTCGGTCGCGCCGGGGCTGCTCTCCGCCGACCCGCTGCGCACCGTACGCCTCGGCGTGCTGGAGCCGTCCTGGCTGGACGCCGACGCCGCGCAGCGCCTGGCGATGCTGCTGCTGCCCACGGTGGCGCTGCTCGCCGGCGCGGCGACCGGCGCGCTGGCCCGCTGGCAGGGGCACGTCCCACTGATCGGCGGCGCCGCCGGCGCGGCCGGCCCGGTGCTGCTGGCCTTCGCCTACCTGACGGCCGGCCCCGGCGACTCGGCCGACCGCTACCAGCTCGCCCCGTACTACGGGGCGGTCATCGCCGTCGCGGCCGGCGCGCTCGGCTCGACCGCCGCCACGCTGGTGCGCTGGCCGCTCGTCCCGACGCGTACCGAGGACGGGGCGATCGCGCCCACCGACATCCTGCGTCCCCTCCCGACCGAGCCGGCGACGGCCGGGGCGACTGCGGCGACCACCGTCGACCTGGCCGGCGCGGCGGGCGCGGCCCGCACCGCCGTCTCCGGGCGGCCGGATGGCGGCACCCCGGCCCACTGGGACTGGCCGGTCACCCCCGGCACCCCCGCCCCGGCCGGTACGCCGGAGCCCGCCCCGGCCGCCGACGGCCGCCGCACCGGCCCGTCCCCGGTCGATCCGGCCCCGGCATGGCCCGCCGCCCCGTCGGCGGCGCCGGCCGAGGCGTCCACCGGCACCGGGACGCGGCGGCCGAGTGACGACCGGACGTCCGCCCCGGCTCCGGCCGCGACCGACGGTGACCTCCGTGAGCCGCAGGTCGCTCGCGGAGACACCCAGGGCGCTCCCGGTGGCGATCCCCGTGAACCCCGGGTCGTCCTCGGGGACGCCCCGGACGCTCCCGTTGGTGGCCCCCGTGCGGCCCGGGTCGTCCTCGGGGACGCGCCGGCCGCCGTCCGGGCGTCGGGTCCCGTCACCCCGCCCGGTGACGCCGAGCCGGTGGCCTCCGCCACGGTGCGTCCGGACGAGGTGGGGCCGGACCCGCTGGAGCCGACGGGACCGGTCGCCGCCGCCGACGTGGCCGGATCGGGGCGCGCACCGGACGCCCCGGTCCCCTCGGCCGCTGCGGCCGGCTCCGACTCCGGGTCCGCCGAGCCGGTGGGCGGCGGCCCCGTGGTCGCGCCCAGGCCGCGACCGAAGCGGCCCCGCAAAGCCCGTGCCGCCGAGGCCGACCCGGCGGGAGCCGGCCGGCCCGCGACCGACCCGACCCCGGTCCCGCCGCCGAGCGGCACGACACCGGACAGGCCGGCCGCCCCCGCACCGGCCGACTCGACCCCGCTCCTGGCGACGGACAGACCGACGCCGGCCGCGTCGACCGGTTCCGCGCCGGCCGGTTCGACCGGATCCACCGCCACCACGCCGTTCGCGGCCACGCCAGCCGGATCCACGCCGGGCGGTTCCACACCGCGCGGATCCACAGCCGGCACGCCGTCGGGATCCACAGCCGGCACGCCGGCCGGGAGCACCACGGAGGACCCGGCCCGGGTCACCACCGACCCGGCCGTCACCGGTGACGCGACGACCCGTACGGCCGGCGCCGGCGGGCCGGGCGTCGACGGCGAGCGACCCGGTACGGGCGCGGCGGGCGTACCCCCGACGGAGCCGGCGCCCCGCCCGCGGCACCGGCTGCCCGACCTGGCCAGCGCGGGCGACTGGGAGGCGTTCGGCGTCCGCTCCTCCCCGGCCGGCGGGGCGCTGCCCTTCCCCGCCCCGCCCCGGGACGCGGAGGCCCCGAAGCCGGTCGCCTTCCGCTGGCACGCCGAAGAGGCCGATACCACCGCCACCGGCGACGGGGACACCGGGGCACCGGCCGGCTCGCCCACCGACGCGGAGCCCTCCGTTCCGGTCCGGCCCCGGCGCGGCCTGTTCCGGCGCGGCAAGGGCAAGGGCGGCGCCCCGGCCCCGGAGGCCGCGCAGGAGGAGCCGCTGGCCGCCCAGGACGAGGAGTTCGTCGACTGGGTCGCCGGGCTGAGCAGACCGCTGGCCGACAACGAGCCGGAGCGGGAGAGCGGTCGCCGGTCACTGCGCTCCAGCGGTCGCCACCACCGGGACTGAGCACGACAGCACCGGGACCGGGCACGACACACGGCGGGGCCGGGACGTCCGAGGACGTCCCGGCCCCGCCGCACGTCGACCGGTCAGGCCAGCGGGAGGTAGACCTTCCCGCCGGAGGAGACGAACTCCTCCGACTTGTCCTTCATGCCCCGCGCGGCGTAGTCCTTCAGCTCCTGGGTGATCTTCATGGAGCAGAACTTCGGCCCGCACATCGAGCAGAAGTGGGCGGTCTTCGCCGGCTCGGCCGGCAGCGTCGCGTCGTGGTACGACCGCGCGGTCTCCGGGTCCAGCGAGAGGTTGAACTGGTCCTCCCAGCGGAACTCGAACCGCGCCTTGGAGAGCGCGTCGTCCCACGCCTGCGCGCCGGGGTGGCCCTTGGCCAGGTCCGCCGCGTGCGCCGCGATCTTGTACGCGATCACGCCCGCCTTGACGTCGTCGCGGTCCGGCAGCCCGAGGTGCTCCTTCGGGGTGACGTAGCAGAGCATCGCGGTGCCGAACATGCCGATCATCGCGGCGCCGATGGCCGAGGTGATGTGGTCGTACGCGGGCGCGATGTCGGTGGTCAGCGGGCCGAGCGTGTAGAACGGGGCCTCGTGGCACCACTCCTGCTGGAGGTCCACGTTCTCCTTGATCTTGTGCATCGGCACGTGGCCCGGGCCCTCGATCATCACCTGGACGTCGTACTCCCAGGCGATCTTCGTCAGCTCGCCGAGGGTGCGCAGCTCGGCGAACTGCGCCTCGTCGTTGGCGTCGGCGATCGAGCCGGGACGCAGCCCGTCGCCGAGGGAGAAGGTGACGTCGTAGCGGGCGAGGATCTCGCACAGCTCGCGGAAGTTGGTGTAGAGGAAGTTCTCCTCGTGGTGCGCCAGGCACCAGGCGGCCATGATCGAGCCGCCCCGGGAGACGATGCCGGTGACCCGGTCGACGGCCAGCGGCACGTACGGCAGCAGCACCCCGGCGTGCACGGTCATGTAGTCCACGCCCTGCTCGGCCTGCTCGACGACGGTCTCCCGGAACACCTCCCAGCTCAGCTTCACCGGGTCGCCACCGACCTTCTCCAGCGCCTGGTAGATCGGCACGGTGCCGATCGGGACCGGCGAGTTGCGCACGATCGCCTCGCGGGTCTCGTGGATCCGCTTGCCCGTGGAGAGGTCCATCACCGTGTCCGCGCCCCACCGGGTGGCCCAGGTCAGCTTCTCCACCTCCTCGGCCACCGAGGAGGTGACCGCGGAGGTGCCGATGTTGGCGTTGACCTTCACCAGGAACGCCTTGCCGATGATCGCCGGCTCGCACTCCGGGTGGTTGACGTTGAGCGGCAGCACCGCCCGCCCGGCGGCGATCTCGTCCCGGACGAACTCGGGCGCCACTCCCTCCCGGACGGCCACGAACTCCATCTCCGGGGTGACGATCCCGGCCCGCGCGTAGGCGAGCTGGGTCGGACGGGTCCCCGCCAGCGGGGTACCGGCGCCGCGCACCGGAGCCACGTCACCGCGCTCGGCGATCCACGGCCCGCGCAGCGGGGGCAGCCCCACCTCGGGGTCCGATCCCGGCCCGGAGGTGTCGTAGAGGCGCAGCGGGGGGTTGTCCCCGGTCAGCACCACCTCGGCGAACGGCACCCGGATGTCCGGCCGTGACCCCTCGACGTAGACCTTGCGACGTGCCTGCATGACAGCCTCCCTGATGGTCAACAGGACCAGCCGAAGTGGTCCAGCGGGCCGCGTCCCGCGCCCAGCTCCCAGTCCCGCGCGCCGGTCAGCGCGCGGGTGACGTACTCCTTGGCGGCGGCGACCGCGACCGGCACCGGGTCACCGGCGGCCAGCCGGACGGCGACCGCCGCCGAGAACGAGCAACCCGTGCCGTGGTTGTGCCGGGTGTCCACCCGGGGCGCGCGCAGCAGCGTGGTCGTCCCGCCGCCGCAGAGCACGTCCACCGACTCGCCGTCGGCGTCCACGTCGCCGCCGGTCACCACGACGTGCGCCGGGCCACCGGCCGCGAGCGCCTCGGCCGCCGCGACCATCTCCTCGACCGTGGTCACCGGGCGTCCGGTGAGGGCGGCGGCCTCCGCGCAGTTCGGCGTCGCCACCTGCGCGTACGGCAGCAGCCGCTCGACCGCCGCCACCACGCCGAGCGGGTGCCCGCTGGTGGCGACCAGCACCGGGTCGACGACCAGGTGCGGCAGTCGGCCCGCCTTCGCCGCCTCGGCGATCGCGTCGGCGACGGCCGGGGTGCCGAGCATCCCGGTCTTCACCGCCCGTACGCCGAAGTCGGCGAGCACGCTGTCGAGCTGGTCGGTGACGGTGCGCGGGGGCAGCGGCAGCACGGCGTCCACGCCCCGGGTGTTCTGGGCGGTGATCGCGGTGATCACACTGGTGCCGTACGCGCCGAGCGCGGCGAAGACCTTGAGGTCGGCCTGGATGCCCGCTCCCCCGCCGGAGTCTGATCCGGCGATGGTGAGCACGGTCTGTGGCGTCACTGCTGTCCTCTTCCGGTGGGGGGCTGCGGCCGACCGTGCCCACTCCGGGCGGTCAGGCTTGATCCCTGCGTGGGCACGGTCGGCCGCAGCCCCGTCGTGCGGGCGTCCGCCGGGACGCGCGGGGTGGGCGTCTCGGAGGTGGCCGCCTCCTCGAAGGTTCTGCCCAGCGGGGTGGGCGAGGCGGCGGTGGCTGCTGCTGTGGAGGCTCTGCCCAGGGTGGTGGGCGACGTGGCGGTGGTCGTGTCGGCGAGGGCGCGGGTGAGGGCGGCGGCCGAGGCTGCCGGGTCGTCGGCCCGCATGATCGCGCCGAGCACGGCCACCCCGACGGCCCCTGCCTCGACGCAGGCGCCGGCCTGCTCAGGGGTCTCGATGCCGCCGAGGGCGAGGACCGGGACCGGGCCGCGCCCGATCAGCTCGCGCAGACCGTCGGGGAGCAGGGGTGGGCCGTAGCCGGGTTTGGTCCGGGTGGGGAAGACCGGTGACAGCGTCACGTAGTCCTCGGTGGTGAGTCGGGCCAGCTCCGCCTCGTCGTGGCAGGACCGGCCGACCAGCCCGACGGCCGGCGGCGGGTACGGGCCGGCGGCGGGCAGGTGGACGGCATCGCCGTCGAGCGGGTCCGGGCCGGCGACGACCAGGCTGCCGCCGGCCTCGGCGAGGACCGCCCGCAGCCGCGCCGCGAGCGCGGCCCGCTCGACGCGGGGCAGGTCCTTCTCCCGCAGCACCACCCAGCGCACTCCCCCGGCGACGGCCCCGGCGACCACCTCGACCAGTGGCCGCCGGGCCACCCGCCGGTCCGTCAGCAGCACCACGCCCGACGGGATCCGCCCCGTCCCGGGCCGGACCGGATCCGCGACGGCCACCCCCGATGTCCGGGCCGTCACAGGTCGGGCCTGCCTTCGTCCGGGGTGGAGGCGAGGGCGTGGAAGCGGCGGGCGATCCGCCCGGCGCCGTACGCGAGCCGCCCGGCCTCGACGGCGTACCGCATGGCGGTGGCCATCGCCACCGGGTCGGCGGCCCGGGTCACCGCGCTGGCCAGCAGCACCGCGTCGCAGCCCAGCTCCATGGCGAGCGCGGCGTCGGAGGCGGTGCCGATGCCGGCGTCGAGGATCACCGGCACGTCCACGCTCTGCCGGATCAGCCGGATGTGGTGCGGGTTGCTGACGCCGAGCCCGGACCCGATCGGCGCGCCGGCCGGCATCACCGCCGCGCAGCCGACGTCGGCCAGCCGGCGGGCCAGGATCGGGTCGTCCGACGTGTACGGCAGCACCACGAATCCGTCTCCGACCAGCTCCTCCGCCGCGCGCAGCAGTTCCACCCCGTCGGGCAGCAGCGTCCGCTCGTCGCCGATCACCTCCAGCTTCACCCAGTCGGTGTCGAACGCGTCGCGGGCCAGGTGCGCCACCTTCACCGCCTCGCCGGCGGTGTAGCAGCCGGCGGTGTTGGGCAGCAGCCGCACGCCGCACCGGTCCAGCAGGTCGAGCAGTCCGCCGGCGGTGCCGGGCGCGGTGTCGACCCGGCGCAGCGCCAGGGTGACCAGCTCGGTGCCGGATGCCCGGATCGCCTGCTCCAGCACGTGCAGGTTGGCCGCCCCACCGGTGCCGAGGATCAGCCGGGAGCCGAAGGTCACGCCACCGATCTCGAAGCTCACCGCGCTCACCCGCCCTGGGCGGCGCTGAGCACCTCGACCCGGTCGCCGTCGCGCAGCACCGTGGCCGGCCAGCCGGTGCGCGGCACCACCTCGCCGTTGACCGCGACCGCGAGGCCGCGCTGCTGCTCGGTGACCTGGCGGACCACGTCGGCCACCGTCGCTCCGCCAGGCACGGTCCGCCCGGCCCCGTTGACGATCAGTTCCACCTGTGCTCCTCCTGGGTGCTCGATCCGGCGGGCCCGACCCGGGCCGGCCCGGGGTGCGGGGCGTCCGGCCGGCTGAACCGCTCCGGCGTGAACGGCGCGAGCAGCGGGTCCGCCTCGCCGGTGACGACCAGCTCGGTGATCAGGTCGGCGGTGACCGGGGTGAGCACGATGCCGTGCCGGTGGTGCCCGGTCGCGACCAGCACACCGGGGTGGCCGGGCAGCGGCCCGAGGATCGGCGCGTTGTCCGGGGTGCCGGGGCGCAGCCCGGCGGACGCCTCCACCAGGTCGTACTCGGCCAGGTCGGGCACCAGGTCGACGGCGGCACGCAGCAGCCGCAGCACCGCGCCGGCGGTCACCTCGGTGTCGGTGCGTTCCTCCACGGTGGCCCCGACCACCACCTCCCCGTCGGCCCGGGGCACCAGGTAGACCGACTCGCCGTCGGCGTACCCCCGGATCACGTGCCGGAAGTCCGGCGCGGCGCGACCGGGCGCGCGCAGCCGCAGCACCTGCCCCTTCACCGGCCGCACGGGCAGGCCGGTGAGCGCGGCGGCGCCGCAGCCGGCGGCCACCACGGTGACCCGGGCGGCCACGTCGTCGAGGCGGGCGACCGGGCCGGGGACCAGCGTCGCGCCGGCCCGCTCGGCCGCCGAGCGCAGCGCCGCGACCAGCCGCCGGGGGTCGACCTGATGGTCACCGGGCGCGACCGCGCCGCCGCGCACCCGCGGCGCCAGCGCCGGCTCGCGGTCGCGCAGCTGCGAGGGGCGCAGCGGGGTGATCGGCAGTCCCAACCCCTGCTGGTACGACCACAGCCGGCGCGCCTCGGCCAGGTCGTCGGAGGTCAGCCCGACGACCAGGGTGCCCTCGGTCCGGTGGCCGAACTCCACCCCGGCGGCCTCGGCCAGCTCGGCGGCGAAGCCGGGCCAGCGGGCGGCGGACTCGGCGAGCAGCCCGGTCAGCTCGTGCTCCCCGAAGTACGCCTCGGCGACCGGGGAGAGCATCCCGGCGGCGACGTGCGAGGCGCCGGAGCCCGGGGCGGGATCGTGGACGACGACGCGCAGCCCGCGCGACGCGCACCGCCACGCGATCGCCAGCCCGACCGGTCCCGCCCCCACCACGGCGACGTCCGGCCGGGTCAGCACGTCAGGGCCTCGACGAGCGCGGCGGTCGTCCGGGCCGGATCGGGGCTGTCGGAGAGCGCCCCGACCACCGCCACCCCGTACGCCCCGGCGGCCCGCAGCGCGGGCACCGTCTCGACGGTCACCCCGCCGATGGCGATCACCGGCACGTCCACCGCCCCGGCGACGGCGCGTACCCCGTCGGGGCCGATCGGGTCGGGCAGGCCGGTCTTGGTGGTGGTCGCGTGGCAGGGGCCGACGCCCAGGTAGCCGGCGCCGGCGGCGACCGCCTCGGTGGCCGTCAGCGGCTCCCGGGCGGTCGCGCCGAGCACGGCGGTCGGGCCGAGCACCCGGCGGGCCGCCGCCACCGGCAGGTCCTCCGCGCCGACGTGCCCGCCCGCGGCGCCCACCGCCAGGGCCACGTGCAGCCGGTCGTTGACCAGGCACGTCGCCCCGTACGGCGCGCAGAGCGCGAGCACCCGCCCGGCCAGCTCGTACGCCTCGCGGTCGGTGGCGTCGTCCTCCACCCGGACCTGGACGACCAGTTCGGCGCGGGCCACCGGCAGGGCGGCGCGCAGCACGGCGAGCGGGTCACGCCCCGGCCGGGTGTCGGTGATCAGATGCAGTCGTCCGAGGGACGGCACGGCAACACTCCTCCCTGCGCCGGCATTACCCGGATCAGGTTCGACGGTCGGGGGCTTCAGCCCCCCTCTCAGCCCGGTGCACCGGGCTCCCGTGGGTCACTTGCGGGCCTACCGTACGACGTGTCGCCGGACGGCGGAAGAGTGGGTGACGTTTTTCCCACCCACCATCCACGGTCGACGGCAGGGGCGGCGGGTGACCGCCCGGTCACGGCCCCCTGTCCGGATGCCCGCTCGCGCCCGGGTCCCGCGACGGCTGGCGTTCCTGCCCTTCCGGGGCAGCCGTGCGGTCGCCGAGGGCCTGCTCACCTGGTCGATGCTGCGCGGCCCGGCCTGGCGCCGGCTGCTGCCCGACGTGTACGTGCACCGGGACGGCTTCCGCGCGGCCGACCATCGCATGTGGTGCGACGCGGTGGCGCTGCTGCTGCCGCCGGGCGCGGCGATCGCGGGGGCCAGCGCCGCGTACCTGTGGGGGGCCGACCTGCTCGGCCGGGACGCGCCGGTGTCCGTGCTGCTGCCCCGCACCGCCCGGATGCGGGTCCCGCCCCGGGTCCGGGTCAGCCGGTCGGCGGTGCCGGCCGGTGACGTGACCCCGCTTCGGCGGCCTGCCGGTCACCACCGGGCTGCGTACCGCGTTCGACCTGGGCCGGCAGGGGCCCCGTACCGACGCCGTGGTCGCCGTCGACGCGCTCGACGCCCGGGGACGGTTCGCCGGCCGGGTCGACCTGGCCTGGCCGGCCCTGCGCGTGGCGGTCGAGTACGACGGCGACCACCACCGGGAGCGCGCCCACTTCCGGCAGGACGTCGCCCGGCTGAACGCGCTGCGCGCGGCGGGCTGGCTCGTGCTCCGCTTCACCGCCGACGACGTGCTCCGTCACCCCGCCCGCACCGTCGCCCTGGTCGCCGACGCCCTCCGCGAGCGCCAGATCCAGCGCAACCCCTCCCACTGATCCCCGCCACCGTCACCCTGAGCAGCAGCCAGCAGCCAGCAGCGGGCAGCCGGCAGCAGCGGGCAACGACACCGGCTGAAGACGCCGCCGACTCGCAGCCGGCCAAGAGCAACATCCGACGAAGACCCACAGCCGCGTAGACCCGCAACCGGCGAGGAGGCGTAGCCGGCTGCGGACGCCGGCCGGCGAAGGCCCAGCCCGTGCCCGAGAACCACCACCCGCCTCGCCGCCCGGCTCGGGTGGCGAGGCGGAACGGCGAGTCAGAGGATGGCGTCGAGGGCGTCCAGGTCCTCGTCGGTGGGCTGCCAGGTCCCGGCGGCGGCGTTCGCCCGTACCTGCTCGGGCGTGGTCGCGCCGGCGATCACCGAGGTCACCGCGGGCCGGGCGGCCAGTCCACCGATGGCCACCTGGAGCATCGTCAGCTCCCGCTCGGCGGCGTACGCCTCGATCGCCTCGATGGTGTCCCAGTTCGCCGCCGCGAGGCGCTGCGCGTACCGGCCACCGCCGGCGAGTCGGCTGCCGGCCGGCGGGGCTTCACCGCGCTTGTACTTGCCGGTGAGCAGGCCGTTGGCGAGCGGGAAGAAGGGCAGCATGCCCAGGCCGAAGCGCTCGCAGGCGGGGATCACCTCGGCCTCCACTCCCCGCTCCAGCAGCGAGTAGTGGTTCTGCGCGCTGATGAACCGGGTACGGCCCTGCGACGACGCCGTCCAGTCCGCGTCGGCGATCTGCCAGCCGGCGAAGTTGGAGTTGCCGAGGTAGCGCACCTTCCCGGCCCGGACCAGGTCGTCCAGGGCGGCGAGCGTCTCGTCGATCGGGGTGCCCGGGTCCGGCTCGTGCATCTGGTACAGGTCGATGTGGTCGGTGCCGAGCCGCCGCAGCGACGCCTCCACGGCCCGGGCGATGTAGCGGCGCGCGCCCCGGGCGCCGTGGTCCGGGCCGTTCAGGCCGTGCATGTCCATGCCGAACTTGGTGGCCACCACCACGTCGTCACGGCGGCCCTTCAACGCCTGTCCGAGCAGTTCCTCGGAGCCGCCCTGCGGCTCGCCGTAGATGTCGGCGGTGTCGAAGAAGTTGATCCCGGCGTCGAGCGCGGCGTCGACCACCGCGCGGGTGCCGTCGAGGTCGAGCTTGCGGCCGAAGTTGTTGCAGCCGATGCCGACCACGGACACCACGAGCCCGGAGTCGCCCAGCCGGCGGTAGGTCATCTCAGTCACGAGATCCACCCTATGCCGGCCCGACCGCCCCGTACCGGGCCGGTCACCAGGGCCGGGCCGGTCACCGTGGCCGGCCGTAACGTCGACGGTCAGCGGGCGACGTCCCAGACCGGCTCGGGGGTCTCCACCACCTCACCGTCACCCCGGAACAGCACGAACCGGTCGAAGGAGCGGGTGAACCAGCGGTCGTGGGTGACCGCGACGACCGTCCCGGAGAAGGCGCCCAGCCCCGCCTCCAGCGCCTCCGCCGACGCCAGGTCGAGGTTGTCGGTGGGCTCGTCGAGCAGCAGCAGGGTCGCCCCGGACAGCTCCAGCAGCAGCACCAGGAACCGGGCCTGCTGGCCGCCGGAGAGAGTGCCGAAGCGTTGGTCGCCCTGCCCGGCCAGCTCGTACCGGGACAGCGCGGCCATCGCCGCGTGCCGGTCCATGCCGGCCCGGTGCTCGTCGCCCCGCCAGAGGATCTCGACCAGGGTCTTCTCCGTCAGCTCCGGACGGTCGTGGGTCTGGGAGAAGTGGCCGGGCCGGACCCGGGCGCCGAGGCGGGCCACCCCGTCGTGGGCGACCGGGGCGAGGGCCGCCGCGCCGACCGGGGTCTGCGCCGGGTCGGGGTCGGTGCCGCCCCGGGCGAGCAGCCGCAGGAAGTGCGACTTGCCGGTGCCGTTGGCGCCGAGCACGGCGACCCGGTCGCCGTACCAGAGTTCCAGGTCGAAGGGGTAGGTGAGGCCGTCCAGCTCCAGCTGCTCGCAGATCACCGCGCGCTTGCCGGTCCGCCCGCCGGCCAGCCGCATCCGGATGTCCTGGTCCTTCGGGGGTACGGGCGGCGGCCCGGCCTCCTCGAACTTGCGCAGCCGGGTCTGCGCGGCCTGGTACCGCGACGCCATCCCGTCGTTGTACGCCGCCTTCTGCTTGTACATCAGCATCAGCTCGCGCAGCTTCTGGTGCTCCTCGTCCCAGCGGCGGCGCAGCTCGTCGAGGCGGGCGTGCCGGGCCACCCGGGCGTCGTGCCAGCTCGCGAAGCCACCCGGGTGCACCCAGGCGCTGCCGCCCTCGACGGCCACCACCCGGTCGGCGGTCTGCGCCAGCAGCTCGCGGTCGTGCGAGACGTACAGCACGGACTTGCCGGACTCGCGCAGCCGCACCTCCAGCCACCGTTTGCCGGGCACGTCGAGGAAGTTGTCCGGCTCGTCGAGGAGCAGCACCTCCTCGGTGCCGCGCAGCAGCAGTTCCAGGGCGAAGCGTTTCTGCTGGCCGCCGGAGAGGGTCCGCACCGGACGGTCCCGGGCGGCGTCCCACGGCAGGTCCAGCACGATGGTGGCGACGGTGTCGAAGAGCACTTCGGCGTCGTACCCGCCGGCCTCGCCCCAGGCGGCGAGCGCGTCCGCGTACGCCAGTTGGGCCTTGCCGGCGGCGGTGCTGTACTTGCCGCGCAGCTCGGCCGCCCGCATGGCCGCCTCGGTCGTGGCGAGCCGACGGCCGGCGTCGCGCAGTGCCGGCGGGGCGAGGGAGAGCGCCAGGTCGGCGAGGGTGGACTCGTCCCCGATCATGCCGATGAACTGCCGCATCACGCCGAGGCCGCCGGAGCGGGCGACCACACCGGTACGCACCGGCAGGTCGCCGGCGACCATCCGCAGCAGGGTGGTCTTCCCCGCCCCGTTCGGGCCGACCAGGGCGACCTTGGCGCCGTCGGCGACCCGGAAGGAGACGTCGGCGAAGAGCTCCCGACCGTCCGGGAGGATGTGTCCGACCCCTGCCACGTCCACGTAACCCACGCCGGCATCCTGCCGGAGCGGCCCGGGCGGGCGACACCGGATTACCGGGTGACCCGCAGCACCCGGTAGCCCTTCTGGCTGGCCCGGCGGTCGACCTGCCAGCCTTCGTCGACGAGCCACCGGTGCAGCGAGTCGCCGCCGAGGTGGCGGGCGACCACCAGCCAGGCCACTCCGTCCGGGGCGAGCCGGGGCAGCCAGCGGCGCAGCAGCTCGTGCAGTTCGGCCTTGCCGATGCGGATGGGCGGGTTGGACCAGATCTGGGTGAAGGTGACGTCGGCGGGCACGTCGTCCGGGGCGACCGTGCGGATCCGGTCGGCGGCGCCGACCCGCCGGGCGTTCTCGGCGGTCAGCGCGCGGGCCCGCTCGTTGACGTCGACCGCCCAGACGGTGGCGGCGGGCGCGGTGCAGGCGAGTACGCAGCTGATCGGCCCGAACCCGGAGCCGATGTCGAGCAGGTCGCCGCCGGTGCCGGCGGCCGGCAGCTCGGCCTTGCGCAGCAGCACGGCGGTGCCGGGGTCGAGCCGGTCGGCGGAGAAGACCCCGCCGGCGGAGGCGAGGGTGTAGTCGCGCCCGGCGACGTGGAACTCGACCTCGCGCGGGTGGGCCGCGGTGGTGGGTTCGGTGGAGAAGTAGTGGTCGCCGGTCACGACGGGCATTCTCGCACCGGCCGGGAGCCGGGTCGCGGTCGCCTCGGTCAGCAGAATCCGACGCGCCGTACCGCAATTTCCCATTATTACCCTCTAAAGGGACAATGAGCCCTACTCTAGCTCACATGGTGTATCGGTACGAGTCCGATGAGGACGCCTTCGTGCAACATCCGGGGTCCCGGTCGGACCTGCCGGACGTCGCCCCCGGCCCGCCCGCGCCCGCCGGGCCGTCCCCGTCCCGCTTCCCCACCCCGTCACTGCCCCGGGCCACCCCGCCCGCCCTCGGGGCGCCCGAGCCGCCCCCCGCCGAGGTCCTGCCGGACCCCGAGCCGATCCCGGTCCGCTCGTCCGTCCAGGTCCCACCACCGCCACCCACCCAGGGGTACGCCCCGACGGAGCCACCGGACCTGCCCCGGTCCCGCCGCTCCGGGCGCGGCGGCGGCCGGCTCTGGCAGGTGCTGGTCGGTGGCGCGGCCGTGCTGGTGCTGCTGGCGCTCTGCGGTCTCGGCGCGGCCGCCCTGCTGGTGGAGCGCACCTCCGACACCGACCGGGCCGCACCCGGCGCGTCGGCCAGCGCCGCGGCCCCCACTCCCGAGCCGTCCTCCGGCGACCTGGACTCCCGGGACACCGACCAGCAGCCGCTCACCGCCAAGGAGGTGTTCCCCGGCACCAAGCTGGTGGTCGCCGACGGACAGCCCGCGTACACGGTGCTCAAGACGCACTCCGGCGGCAGTTGTGCGGTGGCCGCCACCGGGGAGATCGCCGACCTGCTGGTCCGCCTCGGGTGCAGCCAGGTCGTCCGGGCCACGCTCCGCTCCCCCGACGGCGAGTACCTGGTGACCGCCGGGCTGTTCAACCTGACCGACAAGTCGAGCGCGCAACGTGCCCGGGACCGGATCCGGCAGATGCTCGACGATCGGCAGGGCCGCTTCCGGGGCCTGGCCGCCGGTGAGGACACCGAGGCGATCACCACCGCCGCCGCCCGGGTCGGCTGGCAGGTACGCGGTCACTACGTCGCCTACTGCCTGGTCGTACGCGCCGACGGCGGCGCGGTGCCGGCCGGCGACGGTAAGGTCCGCGAGATCCTGTACGAGATGATCGAACTGCACCTCAACCAGGGAGTGCTCGACCGGCGGGCGGCCGGTGGCACGGCGGTGCAGCCCACCACCGGGAGCCGCGACTCCGACCAGGGCGGCGAGGAACTCCCCGGCGACTGACCCGCCACCGCCCCGCAGGAGGCCCGGCCCGCACCCCGCGGACCGGGCCTCGGTGCTGCTGGACGGTCACTGGCCGGTCGCCGGTGCACCCGGTCCACCCGAGCAGGCCGCGCGCCGCCGCCTCCGACCCCGCTCGGGCGGGCGAGCCGACGCGGGTCGGACCGGCAAGCGGACGCGGGCAGGACTCGCCGAGGACGCGGCGCCGGCTGACCAGGGTTCGGCGGGGACGCGGAGCTGGCGGGTCAGGATTCGGCGGGAACGCGGAGCTGGCGGGTCAGGTCGGCACGGCGGGCGTACTGGGCCGGGTCGTCGGGGTAGCCGACCTCGACCAGCGCCAGCCCGTGCGCGGGCGCCACCGTCACCTCGCTGGAGCGTTCCCGCCGGGTGAGCAGGCTGGCCGGCCACTCGACCGGGCGGCGGCCGTCCCCGGCGACCAGCATCGCCCCGACCAGGCTGCGCACCATGTTCTGGCAGAACGCGTCGGCCTGCACGGTGGCGACGAGGATCCCGTCCGGGTCACGCCGCCAGTCCAGCCGGGTCACCTCGCGCAGCGTGGTGGCGTTCTCCTTGCGCCGGCAGTACGCGGCGAAGTCGTGCTCCCCCACCAGCCCGGCCGCCGCGGCGTTCAGCGCGGTCAACTCCAGCGGCTTCGGCCAGGCCAGGGTGTCCCGCCGGCGCAGCGGCTCGGCGCCCCACGGCGCGTCGGTCACCCGGTACTCGTAGCGGCGGAACGTCGCCGAGAACCGGGCGTCGAAGTCGGCCGGCACCTCGGTCATCGCGCGGACCCGCACGTCGGCGGGGAGCAGCCGGGCCAGCCGGCGCAGCAGCCGCCCCTCGTGCTCGCGCCACACGACGGTGGGCAGGTCGAGGTGGCAGACCTGCCCGGTGGCGTGCACCCCGGCGTCGGTGCGGCCGGCCACGGTGAGGCCGGTCGCGGTGCCCGCCCCGAGCACCAGGTCCAGCGTCGCGGTGAGCACCCCGGCGACCGTACGGCGGGTCGGCTGGACGGCCCAGCCGGAGAAGTCGGTGCCGTCGTACGAGACGTCCAGCCGCAGCCGGGTCCGCTCGTCCACCTCGTACCTCCAGTGACGGGTCGGGCCCGACACCCCGGTGGGGTGTCGGGCCCGACGGTGGCCTGACTCAGGCCTTGTCGTTCTCGGCGGCCTCGTCGCTGTCCTCACGGGCGGCGGCGGTGTCACCGGACGCCGACACCGGAGCCTCGGCGTCCTGGTCCGCGTCGGTCGACTTCGGGGTCTCGTCCGCGGGGGCGAGCGCCTCGACCTTGTCCTGCTGGGCGGCCTTGCGGGCGGCGGTCTTCTTGTTCGCCTTCGGCTCGGCGACCTGAAGCTCCTCGACCAGCTCGATGATCGCCATCGGAGCGGCGTCACCCTTGCGCGGACCGGTCTTCACGATCCGGGTGTAGCCACCGTTGCGGTTGGCGTACCGGGGCGCGATCTGGTCGAACAGGGCGTAGACCACGTCCTTGTCCTTGACGACGCCCAGCACCCGACGCCGCGAGGCGAGGTCGCCGCGCTTGGCCTTGGTGATGAGCTGCTCGGCCAGCGGACGCAGCCGCCGGGCCTTCGTCTCGGTG